>CAMWWZ010000054.1 GCA_947178095.1 uncultured Treponema sp. | reverse complement strand
GAAAGGCACAACGGCGAAGGGCGCGATCGCTGGACTCGTTTGCGGAGGCGCGGCCGTAGTCGCATGGCACAATCTTTCCGCCGACGTTCATCCGATTTTCGGCCTTTACGAAATTTTGCCCGCGTTTGTCATCTGCCTTGTCGTCGCCATCGTCGTGAGCCTTTTGGACAAAGACAAGGACGAAACAATTCTCGCGAAATTCGACGAGTATAAAAAAATGGCGGACTAATTTTCGCCACCTCGCGCGAATGTTTGTATCGCAAATCAGAGATTTGCTTACGAGTTTTGACGCAGGCTGAATGTTTGCGCCAAAACTCGCGGATATTTTCTCATCACAAATTTAATTCACTTTGGAAATCGAGTCTTGAATTTTTTCCGCACAAATTAGAAAAATTTTGCTTTAAAAATTGACGCGGATATTTTATAATATGATATTGAAGCAAATGAAAATTGAATTGATTTCTGAAAACGAATTGGAAGCCGCGCTCGATTTTATCGCGCCTTTTGAAAATGAATGCGTGAATCTTTCGCATGAAATTCTGCACGGCGCAAAAAATTGCTATGCGATTATTTGCGAAGAAAAAATTGTCGGCGTGTTTTGTTTTAGAAATCGCCGCACGATTTTTCATTGCTTGCCGTTTACAAAATACAAAACCGCGCTCGACAAAATTCTTTGTCAGGAAACTCAAGGCGCGTTCTATGAATTTTTCACAGACGAAAAACCGTTTTGCATAAACGGCGAGGCGACTGGCGCGCTTTTTTTGAAGAATATTTTTCGCAATAAAAAAAATCCCGCGCATGCGAAAATTGTAAACGAATATTTTTTAATGCAAAAAAATCTCGCGCAAGAAAAAAACGCCAGCGCGGATTTGCCTTCGCAATCGCTTGAAATGCCGCAATCTTCCGAAAATGAATTTCGCATTTTTCAAGCCTTGCCTTGCGACGAAGAAAAACTTTTTCCGCTTGAACGCGCATATCAGTTTGAAGAAGTGATCCCGCCGAATTTCAATGTTTCGGAAAAATTGCTGCGCGATTCTTTCAGATTGAATTTGCAAAGCCAAAGAATTTTTGCCTTACAAATTGAAGGCGCGCCTGTGGCAAAAGCCGCAGTCACTGCTTGCGGAAAAAATTGCGCGCTGCTTGGCGGAGTTTACACTTTGCCGGAATTTCGACGAAAAGGATTCGCTATGATTTTGATTCGTCACATTTTGCGCGTGCTAGCCGCCGAAAATAAATGCGCTTCGCTTTATGCAAGAAAAAATAAAATTGCCGCCGTGGAATTGTACAAAAGTTTGGGCTTTGAAAGCGTGACGGAATACAGGCTAATTTATTTTTAGCGATTTTTTGGGCTGCGAGTTATTCGCCACGCGAAAATTTATTCTGCCAAAAAAACAGTTCCTCGTTCTGTGCCGTTCGAAAGGTTGTCAAGGATGTTTTCTTTTGCGCCGTTCGCGACGATTACCGAAATGCCGTATGGCGAGCATTTTTGCGCGGCGGCGATTTTGGATGCGACTCCGCCTGTCCCGAACGACGAAGTTCCGCCGATTTTTATCGAAGGCAAAAATTTTTCTACATTGAAAACTGTTTCAATAAATTGCGCGTCGCTTTCGGTTTTTGGATTTGCCGAAAAAATTCCGTCGATGTCGCTGAACAAAATGAGCAAATCCGCGCTCCACAAAATGGCCGTGAGCGCGCTCAAGTTGTCATTGTCGCCGATGGAATTTTCCTCGAAAGAAACCGAGTCGTTTTCATTGATGATTGGAACTACGCCTTCGTCAATCAAAGTGAAAAGCGTGTTGCGAATGTTGAGCGAGCGCAAATTGTTTTCGAAATCTTCTTTTGTGAAAAGCAGCTGTCCGATGTGCAAATCGTTTTCGGCAAACGCCTTTCGCCATTGCGACATCAATTCCACTTGCCCGATGGCGCACAAAGCCTGGCGATAATGCATGTCTTTTTTTCGTGCCCATTCTTTGAGCATGCTCACGCCGCTCACTTGCGCGCCCGACGAAACCACGACGATTTGCTTTCCTTGCTTCATCAAAGTTTTACATTGCCGCGCGAACGATTTCATAAAATCCGTGTTTTGCGTTCCGTCGCTTTTTGCAAGAGTGTTGCTTCCAATTTTTATTACGATTTTTCGCGAGCCTTTTATAAGGCGTTGAATTTGTTCGCTCATTTTTTCCTCTTTTTTTGCGCACAATTTTTTGCTTTTTAAAAACAAAAATTTTGGCAACACAAAATTCGAACTACAAAGTAGCCACTATAACTGCTTTGATTGTGTGCATTCGATTTTCCGCTTCGTCGAAAACCACGGACTGCTCGGATTCGAAAACTTCGTTCGTAACTTCCATTTCCATGATGCCGAATTTTTTGTTGATTTCCTTTCCGATTTCCGTGTTCAAATCATGGAACGAAGGAAGATCGTGCATGAAAATCGCGCTCGGCTTTGCAAGGTTCATAATTTTTTTCGTAACCTGATATGGCTTGAGGTCGGCGATTCGTTCCGCCCAAATTTCGTCACGCTCGCCCATGCTCACCCAAACGTCGGTGTAAATGATATCCGCGCCTTGCGCCGCCTTTTCGATATTTTCTTCAAGCGAAATCGAGCCGCCGCTTTCTTCGCACCACGGCTTGCAATCCGCCAAAAGTTCTTTCGCAGGAAAATATTTTTTGTTCGTGCACAAAACCAAATCCAGCCCTAGCTTGGCGCACACAACACAAAGCGAATTCCCGATATTATAGCGAGCATCGCCAAAATATACGAGCTTCAATTTTTTGAGCGTGCCGAATTTTTCATGTGCGGTGAGCATGTCGGCAAGCATTTGCGTGGGATGATATTCATTTGTGAGGCCGTTCCAAACTGGCACCGTAGAATGCCGCGCCAGTTCTTCCACGATTTCCTGCCCGTAGCCGCGATATTCGATTCCGTCGAACATTCGGCAAAGAACGCGCGCAGTGTCGGCGATGCTTTCTTTTTTTCCGATTTGTGAGCCATCCGCCAAATACGTTGTGGAAATTCCCAAATCGTGCGCGGCCACTTCGAACGAGCATCGCGTGCGCGTGCTTGTCTTTTCAAAAATCAGCGCAATGTTTTTTCCGCGAAAATTTTCTATTTGAACGCCGTCGCGTTTCGCCTGTTTCAGTTCCGCCGCCAAATCCAAAAGCGACAAAATTTCCTGCGCCGAAAAATCGCGCAACGTGAGAAAATCTTTTCCTTTCAAAAATCCCAAATTCATAAAAACCTCCGTATTCAATCGCAAATCTTCGGTTTGCTTACGAGTTTTTCCTTGCTCGCACAGCTCGCATTTTGTTCGCTTCGCTCACAAAAGCAGAAAAACTCGCCCGAAAATTATTCATTATTCATTATTAATTATCAATTCCTGATTTGACCTTCGCCGTCAATCAGGAATTTTGTTGTCGTCAAAGCCTCAAGTCCCATCGGGCCTCGCGCGTGCAATTTTTGCGTGCTGATTCCGAGTTCCGCGCCAAAGCCGAATTCTCCGCCGTCAGTAAAGCGCGTGGAAGAATTTACATAAACGCAAGCCGCGTCAATTTTTTGCTGAAACGCTCGCGCGTGCTCGCGGCTTTTCGTGACGATGCATTCGGAATGCTTCGTGTTGTGCGCGTTGATGTATTCAATCGCGTCTTCCAAAGATTCGGCGGATTTGACGACGCATTCGTAATCCAAAAATTCATTTCCGAAATCTTCGCTCGTCGCGTGAACAATGCATTCGCGTCCGGATTTTTTTGCCGAATCATTTAAAATCGAAAAGCAATTTTCGTCCGAATGAATTTTCACTCGCCCGGAAAATTTATCTTCCAACAAAGGCAAAAATTCTTGCAAAATATTTTTGTGTACCAAAATCGCTTCGATTGAATTGCAAACTCCCGGCCGCTGGATTTTCGCGTTTTCGGCAATTCGCGCAGCCATTTGCAAATCCGCGTCTTCGTCAACAAAAAGATGGCAAACTCCGCTTCCAGTTTCGATGACAGGAATGCGCGCATTTTGAACGACATTCGCAATCAGATTTTTTCCGCCGCGAGGAAGCACGATGTCAATCAAGCCGCGAGCGTTCAGAATTTTTTCCACGTCGTCGTGCGAAGTGCTTTGCAAAAGTTCGATGGCTTCGGAAATTCCTTCGGGAGAATTTTGCAAGCCTTCTTTGATTGCCGCGCAAAGCGCGTTGTTCGAATTCAAAGCCGCAGAAGAGCCGCGAAGCAAAATCGAATTTCCGCTTTTGTACGCAAGGCAAAATGCGTCCACAGTAACATTCGGGCGCGATTCGTAAATTATGCAAACCACGCCGAGCGGAACGCACACTTGCTTTATTTCCAAAGCGGCAGGCGTTTTCCAACCCGCGACGATTTTTCCGATTGGATCTTCGCGTTCGACTACGATTTTGATTCCATCCAAAATTGAGCCGATTTTTTTTTCGTCCAAAGAAAGCCTGTCCACCAGGGCTTCGCTCATTCCGTTTTTTTTCGCGCGTTCAACATCTATTTTGTTTGCGGCAAAAATTTTTTCCGAATTTCGTTTTATCGAATCAAGCACACAAAGCAACGCGGCGTTTTTTTGCGCGGCATTCTGCAAAGCGAGTTTTTGCTGAGCTACTTTTAATTCGAGGCAAATATTTTTCAATTCCAAATCCAAAATGAAATTCCCCTTTTAATTTTAAAATGATGAAAATAAATGCGGAAATTTTGCTGCGAAACGCGATTTAATAGTTCGCCAAAAAATACATTCCCAAAAGCATCGCCGTCTTGACTTTTTCTTTTGACCAATTTTGCTCGGCGGGAAGGTTTTCGATGTAGAGCCAAAAAATTCCGAATTCCGGATCGACGCGCAAAGCGTATTCTTCAAAGTCGGCGCTTTTCGCCAAATTGCCAAACATCAAATAGACGACGTTGTTCACGATTTGCAAAATGGAGGGGTACGAGTTGCTCCATGCTCCGCCGGAAACTGATTCACAATATTCGTTGAGTTTGTAAAGGACATTTTCCTTGAGTTCAGCGTCGGATTTTTCCACCCAAGTTTTTTGAATGAGAAGCGAAAGATTTTTTTGGAAGCTCATAATCAGCTTGGAATCAAAGTCGGAGGACTTGCGAGAAAAAGCCTGCGCGCTCGCACCGAAAGCAGACGCGACTGTGTCCGCGGACGCAAGAAAATCCTCGCTGTCTAGAAATTCAGAAATTGCAGCGAGCAGTTTTTTGTCAACATATTTGCTGGCCGTTTTACTAAAATTCATAATACAATTCTAATTATTATTGAAAAAAAGTCAAGTATAATCGCGGAAAAAGCCCTCGCGCGGCTCGCGAATTTTTCATTCCAAAATCGTGATTTCCACGCGGCGATTTTTCGCCATCCCCTCCCTTGTGGAATTGTCGGCGATTGGCTTTTTGCTTCCGCTTCCTCGGCACAAAAACAAGTCGGGATTTATTCCGCGCTTGGAAAGTTCCTTCGCAATCGCGCGCGAGCGTTCTACGGAAAGTTGCATTTCGCCCGTCGGATTTCCAGTGTCCGCCGTGTGGCCTTCGATCAAAAGTTTGTTCTTCGGCGCTTGCTTCAAAACCGAAGCGATTTTGTCCAAAAGATTTTCTTCGCCTGGAAGAAGTTCGGGACTGTCCGGCTTGAAATGCAAATTCTGAATCGTGAGTTTTATGCCGCCGCTGGTTTTTTCCACGCTGACACTCGCGCGATTTGGATTGTTCGAATCATTGCCCGGCGAATTTTTTTTGTCGGAATTTTTCGCGCCAGAATTTCCTTTTCCGAAAGGTTCAAGCCACTTGCTTGTGTTCATCGGCTCGCCGTTGTAAGTGCCGAACGGATTTTTTTCATCGTCATTTTTTGCTACATTTTTCGTGCCAGAATTTTGCGATGGATGATTTTTGTCCGCCAAAAATTTCGCGGCATCGTCGTCAATCAATTCTGCGCGGCGCAACGCTGGAATCAATTTTGTTTTGTCCACGGCTGGCGGATATTCTGTGAAAAGCGAAATCGTTCCTTTGAAAGAATATTGATTTCCATCCGAATAGAAAAAAGTTTCGTCAACGCTGTCGCGAATCACAAGTGCGGCGCAATCCGATTTTCGAATGAACATCGTGGCATTGTGCGAGCCTTGCGCTTTTTGCAAATCCGAATCGCCCGAATAATCAATGTGATTCGTTCGGGCAAAATTGCCGTAGCGCGTCGCCCATTTCGCGCTCAAAACAAAAACTTCCTGACCTTGAAAAATTTCATCTTTCAAATAAGTGTACTCGACGAAAATCGGCATGCGAGTTGGAATGCCTTTGTTCAGCGGATCGACGCAGCGCGTGGCCTCCGCCTGCCAAGATTGCCCGATTTGAATTTTTTGATTTGGAAAAGTCGGAAAACTTCGGAATGTCGGAAAGCCGTTGTCCTCGAGCATTTCAAGTTTGCCGTCGTTATGAATTTTAAAAACAGAATGTATGCTCGTGTGAATTCCTTCGTCAACAATTTGCCTGTTTCGAACAGTGTCTTGGCTCACATAAAAATCGCCGTCGTAAACGCCGCCGTCGCAAACGATGAACGAGCGAATTTCGCGAACCACAAGTCCAGAATATTTTCCGTTGTCATAGCGGCGCAAATCCGTGCGTTCCACAAGCGAATAATTTTCGCTTCCCGAATAAATGAATTCCGCGTCCGCCGCAAACGCGATTGTACTCGCAAAAATAAAAAAGAAACAAAGCGCAAAAAAAATTCTTTTCATAGCATTCTGTTTATCGGCGACAAGCGGGGAAAGTTTAGGATTTTTTTATTTGGCGGAAAAAAAGAAACAAAATTTTTTTATGCTTCAAAAACAACCTGACATCGACACAGACGACAGACATCTGACACTACTTGAAGAAAGCCTGAAATTGTGTTATAAATATTCATATACATAGCGTACTCTTTTTGGTTACAACTGAGAATTTATACCGATTGTGCTTTTTTGCGAATTTACTGAAACTCAGCATTTGTTTTTATTTAGATTAACGAGGAGAACATAAACATGATGCAAGGCATAAAAGATACTTCAAACTGGACGTTTAGGCGTTTATTAGGGAACGGACTTCGCTATTCAATCCCAAAATATCAGAGAGATTACTCATGGGATTCGGAACAATGGTCAGACCTTTGGTATGATTTGATGCAAATGCTTAATGAAGCAGATTCTCATTATATGGGATACCTTGTCCTTCAAACTAATGATGACAAAAATTATCACGTAATAGACGGTCAGCAACGCATAACATCTATAAGTATACTTCTGCTGGCAGTAATTAACTATTTAAAAACGATTGGCAAAGATGATGCTGAAAAACAGTTAAATAGTAAAAGAGCCGATACAATCCATGCAACCTATATAGGCAATTTGGATGTCCTTACGTTGACTTCAGAGAATAAAATCGTTCTTAATAGGAATAACGATGATTTTTACAAAAACTGTTTGTCTGCTTTGCAAGAGTTCCCAAAAAGAGGATTAAAAAATTCCGACAGACTGATGAAAAATGCATTTGAGTTTTTCTCATCGGCTATTAAAAATCAATATAAAACCGCAGAAGAACTGGTTACTTTTGTCGAAGCCATCGTAGACAACTTGTTCTTTACGGTTATCATTGTTACTGACGACTTAAATGCGTTTAAGGTTTTTGAAACGCTGAATGCCCGGGGCGTTCAACTTTCTTCATCTGATTTGTTAAAAAATTATATTTTTTCCGTCGCTGATTCTGACAAGTTGTTGTCGTCGCAAATAGACAGCCTTGATGAAAAATGGGCAAAGATTACGGATATTCTAAAAGAAACCCAAATTGCCGACTTTTTGCGCGTTTACTGGAACAGCACCCATAAAACAGTACGGAAGAACCAGCTTTATCGTGCTATTCGTGATGAAATAAAAACTTCACAGCAAGCCTTTGCGCTTTTACAAGACATGCAAAAGCAGGCCGATGTTTATATGGCACTTAAAAGCCCTGAGGACGAACTGTGGCAGCAGAACATGGCGATAAAAGAAGACTTGCAACTGCTCAAATTATTCAATGTTTCACAGCCGATTTCTTTGCTCCTTATTGCCTACACAAAATTATCCGAAAGTCAATTTGCAAAATTGCTTCATAAAATTGTCATCATTTCTTTCAGATATAATGTAATTTGCAATAAGAATCCGAATGAACAGGAAACTGCTTATAATAAACTTGCCATGACTCTTATGGACGGGAATGATTTGGATCTCACTGTGCTAAAAAATGCTTTATATGTGACGGATGCAGAATTTGAACAAATCTTTGCTTATAAAGAACTGCCTGATAATTCCCGAAACAATAAAATAGCAAAATATATCTTGGGAAAGATAGAGCATTTTGAATCTTCCGCTGATATAGACCTTGACCATTCTACCTTAGAACATATTTTACCTGATTCCCCGAATCCAAACGTTTGGCATTGGGCAGATCACAAAGTCCAACAATTCCATTACCGATTAGGCAATATGACATTATTGGAATACGGCAAAAACAAAGATTTAGGCAACGCGGATTTTAAAACTAAAAAGGAAGCGTATAAAAATTCAACGATACCTATGACAAAAAGAATTGCAGAGTCAGATATTGAAGAATGGACTGAAACTGAAATAGACAGGCGGCAGCAGGATTTTGCAAAAAAGGCCGTCGGCATCTGGCAGTTTTAGTGTTGCGAATTCTGCCCGGGAAACAGCACGCCTGTATCAAATATGCCGTTTGATGAATAAATGAAATAATTTACAAAATTGAGGTAGAGCAATATGAATGAATTTTTTATAAATGAATCTGCCGCTATCAAAAACATCGATTGGCTTCCTGCATTAAAAGATTATGACCCAAAAATTACAAAGCAAGAATGGATCGGTTTAATCCATGATAAAACTATTTTTGACGAGCATTCATTGATAACATTTGCCTGTATGCAAAATGCTGCCGAACCTTCATGTGCTGGCATGGCAGAAGAATTTGGGCGGTCGTACAATTTTTACAATAGAAACATATCTATGACAGGAAAGCGCGCTTATGAAAAAACACATTGCCCGCTTCCGTCTTCGACAAACCAGTTTTGGGCTGTGTGTTGTCTTGTACAAAGACTTCAAAACGGACATTATGCATTTAAAATCCGTCCTGAATTGCAACAAGCATTTGATGAGACAAAAATTTTAAAAGGAGTCATTCTTATGGCAAATGAAAATCCTTACAAAAATGAAATCGAGCTGCTCTGTTTTAAAAAGAACATCATCCTGCAAGGTGCGCCGGGAACGGGAAAAACGTACAGCACAGCATCCATCGCGCTGGGAATTCTTGGAGATGATTCCGTTGACTACGGCGACCATGAATCTGTCATGCAGGCATACAAGAAATATTGCGATGACGGAAGAATCGGGTTTGTCACATTTCATCAGTCCATGGACTATGAGGATTTTGTGGAAGGGCTGAAACCGGAAATTATCGGCGACGAACAAAAATGCGTGAATTATAAAATCGAAAACGGCATCTTCAAGCGAATGTGCAGGAATGCCGAAAAAAGCATGCACGGTTTTTCGGCGCAGGGAAATTTTGATTCGGCGTGGGAACAGCTGATTGATTATCTTAGCGAAAATGATTTTATTGAAGTGCCGTTAATTAGCGGCAAGAAAACATTCCGCATAGAACTGAATGTGTCGGGAGACGGGCTTGCGGAACGGACGTATGAAAACAACGTGTTCAAAAAAGGAGAATGGATTCAAGGAGCGTCCAAATTTTTCAACAAGGAACAGCTGTACAATATTTATCGCGGACTTCCCGGCATTCCGTCAGGCGGACATGACAACTACCGAAAGGCTGTCGTCAATTATATGAAAGAACATTGTAGCCTCAATGAATATAAGAAAGCCCCTATTGAAGAAATAAACAATCCCGATGCCAAGCCATATGTCCTCATCATTGACGAAATCAACCGCGGAAATGTCTCGAAAATTTTCGGCGAGCTGATTACGCTTCTTGAAGCCGACAAACGCGCTGGAGAAATGCATCCGCTTGAAGTGATGCTGCCGTATTCCAAAGAGCCTTTTTCCGTGCCGTCAAATCTGCATGTCATCGGGACAATGAATACAACAGACCGAAGCGTGGGAAGCATTGACTATGCCGTGCGCCGCAGATTCGCATTTGTCACGCTAAAAGCTGATAAGTCAAAACTCGAACAATATTATGAAAAATATGGCGGACCAAAAGAAAAAGCTTGTTCGCTGTTTGACAAAATCAAGTCATTCTTGGAAGATAAAAAATCGGATATGAACATTGACGACCTGATGGCAGGGCACAGTTATTTTATGGCAGAAGATGAAAGTCAACTTGAAATGAAACTTGAATATGAAATCATCCCGCTGATTGCAGAATACGTAAAAGACGGAATCATCTGCGCCACAGATAGCGAGTTCCAAAAGGCGGCTGAAGCATGGAAGAATCTTCTCAATCAGTAGGCGGTGCTGAAAATCTAGAAGCAAAAAATCCGTCGAACATTACTCCACCAAAAATCTTTTGCTTGGAAGAGCATCAGCCGCTGTTCAAAAGTTCTGACAACGAATCGTTTTGGAAAGAAAACTGGATTGATTACAGCAAGCATACGGATTTTTTGGCCGCGCTCGCAGAAAACTGAGTCCGATTTAAAGAAACAGAATACGAAGCCGAGCCTGCATACCTTGGAATTACGCCCGAAGGTTCAAACTACCGGGCAAGTTACTACATTGGCGCGGCATGGCTTGCTCCGCCAAAAGCAGCGGACGCAAAAAACGACTATGCGATTGTCATCACGCCCAAAATGCAGGATATTGATTTTATCGAACTGTTCCTGTCCGCATTAAAATGCGCATCTGCCGCAGAATATTTCACGCGCTTTTATGGCATTGATTTTAACGAGCCTTCCATTCAAACGGATGCGTTTGATAATGTGCTGTCGCCTTTGCTGCTCATTCATTTTGTCTGCCTTTTGGAAAAACTGTTGAAGCATGGACTAAAAAAAGGATTTGTGCGCCGGGAAGAAAATTTGAACGGAAAAATCAAGGGACGAATTCTGATTGCGAAGAACATACAAAAGAATCTACGCACACAACGGCAAGAACGGACGTATTGCGGCTATCAGGAATGGACAGTTGACACTTTGGAAAATCGCATCCTCAAAAAGGCTTTGAAATTTTCGCGGCAGATGCTAAAGACACTGCATATTTCAGAACATCCAAAATTAAAGGGAATTGACCAGTCAATTACAAGAATGCTTTTTGCATTTGAACAAGTCGGCAACGAAATACAAAGCGCGCAAGTCAGACAAATAAAAGTAAACAAATGCTGGCGAGAATATGCAGAGGCTCTGAAAGTCGCGCAGATGATTTTGCATCGCTTCGAATATTCCGTTGAAAAGGCGGGACAAAAACAGACATCGGTTCCGCCTTTTTGGATTGATATGTCGCG
Organism: uncultured Treponema sp.; assembly: GCA_947178095.1. Taxonomy (GTDB): domain Bacteria; phylum Spirochaetota; class Spirochaetia; order Treponematales; family Treponemataceae; genus Treponema_D. Next base: position 7,582 of record CAMWWZ010000054.1, on the reverse strand, counting down.
CCTGTACGAAGTGTATGTCTACAGCAAATTGTTCGAAGTCTACGGAAATGAAATCGGCTTTCAAGTAAAAGGATATTACAACTCTGCCGTTGATTTCATCAAAAAAGACGAGCGGCTGATTATGGACACGAAGTACAAGCCGCAGTACGGAAATTCAAACAGCGGAATTATTGACGACATCCGACAAATCAGCGGTTATGCGCGCGATACAAGAATCTTGCAGGCACTCGGAGAAGATAAAAATTCCACTAAAGAAATCAAATGTATCATCATCTTTCCCGAAACATACAAAACTGACGGAGACGAAAAAGAAATCGACACGGATTTTACGGAAAAAACAACATTCTCCCAAGAAGAAAAACTGTTGCAAAAGGCATCTGAAATCCCGCACTTCCGCAATTTTTTCAAGTTGCGATTCCCGCTGCCGAGGAAGAAAGGACGATGATTTTTTTACTGTTAAAAGTTAAGGTACGAAAGATTTACTTTTCAATATTTCAGTTTTTCTCCAAAACAAAAAGAATGAATTTGGCTTTTCAGAACAAATCCCAAGCACAAGCACCTAAATCTTTTGCATTTTGCGCTTTTTGTTGCTCATCAACTTGTAGGATTTCCCCCATGCTTCCATAGCGTCAAGAATCGGGCGCATGGTTTTTCCCAAATCTGAAAGGGCATATTCAACTCTTGGCGGCACTTCTGCATACACAGTGCGGGTAACGAGCCCGTCCGCTTCCATGGAGCGCAGACTGTCGGTCAAAACTTTTTGGCTAATGCCGTCCAAATTTTTCTGCAATTCATTAAAACGCCAAGGCCGAACGCGCAGATTTCGAATAATCAATAACTTCCATTTATTTCCGATGAGTTGAACTGTCGTAGCCACAGGACATTCAATCACCACTTCGGCTTTTGTTTTCATATTTCGTTCCTCCTATTACTTCAAAATTGAATGTTGCATTTCAATTATAATGTACATATTTATAAAATGCAACACTTATATAGTGGGTTACAAAAAAGTGCGTACTTGCAGAATAAAAAAAGGCTGATATAATTATAGTTACAGGGCGTGAAAACTACCTGAATTTATACATAAGGAGGAACATTTATGGCACTTTCCAATCTTGCTGGATGGACTGAGGAAAAGTCTGCTTCTGCCTGTGGAGCTTCTTGCGGAGCGTCTGACAAGCCAGCCGAAACTCCCGCCGCCTGCGGTGCTAGCGACAAGCCGAAAGAAAAGCCTGCCGCTTGCGGCTCTGCTTGTGGTGCTAGCGACAAGTAACCATCTTTAAAAGCGTTTCCAATGAGGAATCCCTCGTTGGAAACAATATATTTTTGTTCGATAAAATTGATTCGTGTGGAGAACAGTGTGAAACAATATTTTTCTTTTCAATGTCATATCACGGATGAGTGCGACCAGCGGTGCAAGCACTGTTACATATTTTCGGAGAATAGTTGTAAAAAACCGGATGCTATGACATGGGCGCAAATAGAGGACACTTTTTATAACTGCTTGGATTTTTGCGAAATGTATCATCGCCTGCCGTACTTTTATATTACAGGCGGCGATCCAATTCTGCACCCGGATTTTTGGAAATTGCTTGAACTTCTGAAAACACACGATATTCCTTTTACGATCCTTGGAAATCCATTTTACCTAAACGACGAAGTGTGTCAGAAGCTGAAAAAATACGGTTGTCAGAAATATCAGCTTTCCCTTGATGGTATGCGGGAAACCCACGACTGGTTTAGGAAACCCGGCTCTTTTGATATTACATTAGAAAAAGTTGCCTGTATTAAAAAAGCTGGTATCCGCTGCGTGGTGATGACAACTGTTTCCGGCAAAAACATTGAGGAAATTCCCGCCATCATTGACACGGTGGTTGCCGCAAAAGCGGATGTGTTCGCATTTGCTCGCTATTGTCCAACCAGTGAGGAAAAGGATACAGACATAGATCCCATGCGTTACCGGGAATTGCTTGCAGTTTGTGATAAAAAATTCAAAGAGTATGAAGCGGCAGGCTGTGAAACTTACTTTAATAAAAAGGATCATCTTTGGACGCTGTATGAGTATGAAACAGGGGCGTTCAAAATTCCCGAAACTGCCAAGGCGGGTATGATCTATGGCGGCTGCAACTGTGGGAACTGCCATTTGACAATTCTGCCAACGGGTGATATTTATGCCTGCCGCCGGGTCCAGAATAGCCGCATAGCAAACGTTTTTGAGGACAGGATCGCCGATGTCTGGGTCTGTGAAATGGAAGCCTATCGGGAATATGACAAGTTCAAGAAATGCAGCAAATGCGAATTGAAAGCATGGTGCCGTGGCTGTCCAGCTGTTGCCAGTGGAGCGCAGGGAGATTTCTATGATGCGGATCCGCAATGTTGGAAGGAGTTATGATAAAAGCCGCACAAATGGCGCGACTTTTTTATCATGTCAAGTTTCTATTGGAAACTTGCATATCAACTGCCACTTCTCATTTCATTGCGAAGTGGCATAAAAAGTCAATCGCGATTTTTCAAAATCGCTCTCAACTTTTTACAGGAGATTGAATAATGGAACTTTTGGAGCTGATGAAACATCGCCGTTCTATCCGTAAATATCAGGATAGACAGATTTCAAGACAGGATTTGGAGAAAATCATAGAAGCCGGAACTTACGCGCCAAACGCCGGAGGCGGTCAGCGCAGTATCATTTTGGGCATCCGTAATCAGGCGTTAGTCGAGAAGATTGGACGGTTGAACCTGACCCGTTTTGACCGAAGCAGGCTGTCGGGAAGCTATGTTTCAAAGGAACAGCCCAGCGTAATTGATGATCCGTCTATGAAAAGCGGATTTTACGGCGCTCCCACGGTCTGTGTGATTTTTGCGCAAAAAGATTTCCTTTACAGTATTCCCGATGCCTTTTGCTGCGCAGAAAACATGGTGCTCATGGCAGCGGAGCTCGGAATTTCTTCTTGTATTATCGCAAGAGGCGAGGAAACCTTTGATAATGAGGTGGGTGCGGCATTCTTGAAGGAATGGGATATCCCCGAAAATTATATTGCCCGCTGTTTTGTCCTTTTGGGATATTGTGATGGAGAATATCCGCAGGTAAAACCGAGGAAAGAAAGCAGAAGCAAAATTATTGAATAGTGGTCAGGATGGTTATAAATAATTCTTTCATAAAATGCCAAGCGAATATAAGGAGGAAATTATAAATGGATGCAAAAACTTGTTTACAAAAACTGCAATATGTAGGCGTGCTTGCTTTCGCCACGGTAGATGAATACGGCGCTCCACAAATCCGCAATATCAGTGCGATTCATTATGAGCCGGAAGCTATGTATTTCTTTACCGCTAAAGGAAAAGCCTTCTGTAAGGAACTGTTGACTGATGGGCGTGTTCAGGTTCTCGGCTACACAAAATATAAGGAAATGATTCGCTTATCCGCAAAAGCTATTCCCGCTCCGGAATCAGATCAAAAGAAATGGATAGACACAATTTTTTCTGAACAGCCGTATCTGTCAAATGTATATCCAGGTGATACTAGGAATTTAGCGGGGATTGTGTTCCAGATTACGGATGCTGAGATTGAGTATTTCAATCTTGGCGTCAATCCTATTTTCCGGGAGAACTATATCATCGGTAGCAGCCATATCACTTTCAAAGGGTATCAGATTGGTGAATCCTGTATTGGCTGCGGCACTTGTTTGAATAACTGCCCGCAGCGGTGTATTGAACCAGGCGACCGCTATAAAATACAGCAGGAACATTGTCTGCATTGCGGCAACTGTTATGAAGTATGCCCCGTAAAGGCAGTAGAAAAGCGAGGATAATATGGCATAAACAAAAAGCCGAACATCGCCAAACGTTCGCCGATTTCAATCTTTCCTTAATTTTCAGCAATGAAGAAAGTGGCAACTTTCGAATTGCTGAAAACGCGATTTTGCAACGAAGCGTTTTCGCAACAAGCGCGTAGCGCGAAGTTTCAAGCGAGAATCGCAGTGCAATAAGTACGCAATTCCTGCGGAATTGCTACCGAGTTTCGCAAGCGAAACTCGCAGCTACTTTGCTCGAAATTGAAATCAGCAACGCTTAATTAGTTGCCTATCTTAATCTTTCCATTTCGTGTATTTTTCGCATTCCAAGATTCGGCGGGCATTTTCGATTCGTTCCGCGCTGGGCATCGGCGTTTTTTCAAGCGGATACGGAATTCCCATTTCATGATATTTCATGATTCCCAAAGTGTGGTACGGCAGGATTTCCACGCGCTCGACGTTGGAAAGCGTCCGGATGAAATCGCGCGTCTTTCGTAAATATTCGTCGTCGTCGGAAATGCCAGGAACCAAAACGTGGCGAATCCAAATCGGCTTTTTGATTTCGTCGAGGAATCGGAACATTTCAATTATGTTATCGTTGCCGCGCCCCGTAAGCGCGACGTGCTCGGCTGGATCGATGTGCTTGATGTCCATCAAAAGGATGTCCGTGACTTCCATCAGCTTTTTGAATTTCTCGAACCATTCGCCCTTGCTCGTGAACGGCGCGCCTGAAGTGTCGATGCAAGTGTTGATGCCGCGTTCCTTCGCGAGTGAAAAAAGTTCGAGAAGAAAATCGATTTGCGACAAAGGCTCGCCGCCGCTCGCCGTGATGCCGCCCTTCTTTCCCCAATACGCGCGGCAAGTTTCGGCCTCGTCCAAAAGGCTTTCCACGGAACGCCGCTCGCCGCCTTCCATTTTCCAAGTGTCGGGGTTGTGGCAGAATTTGCAGCGCATCGGGCAGCCTGCGAAAAAAATTATGTAGCGCATTCCCGGCCCGTCCACCGCGCCGAACGATTCGACTTTGTTGATGTATCCGTCCATATTTTTATATTAGCATAAATTTTGAAAATGGGCAAATACAAAATGATGCATTAATTAAAAAATGATTGCAACGCGAACGGCATAAATTCAAATCCTTCCGAAATATTCGCGCGGACAGAAAAGAAAGTCGTTTCCGCTCTTTCTTGTCCGCCTGGAATTTTTACGATTGCGAATGATGGAACTCTCGACGCACCGCGCGGCAACGCGCAACTTCCCGGATTTATAAAATATGTCAAATCAATTTCCGTTCGTGAAGCGATATGCGTGTGTCCATAAAAAACAATGTCCGCCAAAGAATCCGCCGCGCGTTGTGCCAAACGATTCAAGCCATAATACGCTCCGTCCACATGCCCGTGCGTTATGAAAATATTCATTCCCGCAATTTTCAAAATTTGAGTTTGAGGAATTTTGATTTCGTATTCGTCGTGAGGCGAATTTTTTTCTGAACTCGCACATGAAACGGAATTTGGATTCGGATTAAAATCAACGGGAAAAAAATCGCAGTCGCCGTTTCCGCGAACAAAAGCCGCAACTGGCGGAAAGCATTGCGCGAATTTTTTGCTTTTCTTCGTGTAAGCAAGTGCCGCGCAAAAATCGCCGATTCCGTCGCCGCAAAAAATTATCGCCGCGCAATTTTTTCCGAAACGCTCGATTATCGCGCGTAGAACTTCCTTTCTTCCGTGAGAATCAGAAACGAGCAAAATTTCGGCATTGGGCATTTTTGCAAGCGCGGCAATTTCATCGGCACTTCCAATCAAGCCTGAATCTTGTTGCACAAGAGAAATCATTTTTCTTCAATTAAAAAATGATTGACCGACTGCAAGCCGCTTTGTGCATCAATGTAGCGCGAAACTTTGTAATCTTTTCCGACTATGCGCGAAACATGAGCTATTAAATTTTCATCGGGCGGAAGAGGATGCTCGGTGAGAAACATATATTCCACAGCGCGGTTCAAAAGCGCGTCCAAATCCACGACTTGAGTTTGCGCCACTTCTTCCCTGTCCGTTTCATTGTCAATCGAGCCGCTCCCTTCAAGCGTTCTGTCAAGAACAAAATTGCAAGTGGCTTCAATTCCAGCGATGTCGTCCTGCGGAAAAAAAGCGTACACTGGATAAGGAATCATATTTTCGCGCGTGTCCCATTCGTCTTCAAGACTCGCGATGGCGAAGTTCGTTCTTTCCGGCGCACCAACAATCACAAGGCCTGCGAGTTCGCGCTCGCCAATAATCGAAGGAAGCCGCGTGATTTTTTCGCCAGGAAAATCATCGGGAAAAACCAAAGGAAAAATCAAACCGCTGTCGGGCGTTCCGTCGTCCAAACCATATTTTTTTGCAAGCGATTCGACAATGCCTTGCACATAATTTTTTTCGTTGTAGCCATAGCCAAACACAATGCAAATTTTTTTGAACGAATGATGCCACACCGGCATAGAATCGGACGCAAGATTTTTTTCGGAAACAAACTCCAACGGCACGAGCGTCGTTTCATTTTGTTCAGGCTTTTTTTTGCAAGAAACAAATGCGACGCAGAAAATCATTGCGAAGAAAATAAACATGAAATTTTTTTTTGATTTTTTTAAAATCGAACCTTTCATAAAAACATATTATCAAATTTTCGTTTTTTTTGCAATGGCGGATTTTTATAGAAAATATGAAAACTTAAAAATGCAAAACCTTATCTTTTGCAATCTTCACATTCCCTTGCATTTTTACTGCATTTCCAATAAAATTATTCTTGATAAATTTATTTTGATTTTCGCTTCGCTGCAAAATCGCGTTTTAAACATTGAAAAAAGTTGAAACTTTTTTCAATGTTTAAAATTAAGGAATGTTTATGCAAAAAATTTTTGTTTCAAATATTTGCTCATGGATTCCGCCAAAAGATGATTTGTCCGCCGCGCCAAAACTGGAATTCACTGACGCGATTTTTCGGCGCAGACTGAGCCAGTTGAGCAAAATGACAATTCAAGTCGTGCATGATTTTTTCGAAGCCGGAATCGACCGAGAAACAAAAATTGTCTTTTCTTCGAAACGCGGCGAAATCGCGCGCGAATTCAAAATCAACAAAACTCTTATTCAGGACGCTGAAATTCTTCCGGCAAGTTTTTCGCTTTCCACTTTCAACGCGCCGATTGCGCTTGCGACAATTTCCGAAAATCTTCGCGGTGGCTACACCGCAGTCTATCCTTCGCAAGGAAATTTTTCGGACGCAATTTTGGCGGCGGCTTCTCCAATTCTTTGCGGACGCGAAAAACAAATCGCATTTGTTTACGCCGAAGAATTCGTGCCGGAATTTTACGAAGAAATTTTCAATGAAAAAAATTCGCCGCTCGCGTTCGCCGCATTGCTTTCCGCATCTTCGCAAAACTCAAATCTTGGTGTACAATTTGATTTAGAAAATTTGCCGAAAACTCCGCAAGAATTTTTGGGCATTTCAAATTCATTTTAATTATTCTGATTTTCGCAGTTTTATCGCAAGTTGTTTTTTTTGTCGGATTTTTCTATAAAATCATTCGAAATTTTATCGCAAATTTCACATTGCTTGCGATAAAATTTCAAAAATTTATGACAAAAATATCGCAAGTTAAAAAAATTTGCGATATTTTATCGCAAAAATAATAAATTTTTTTCTTCAAAAATTCTTATTTATCGCAAATTCACAAAAAATATTGCGTTTGCGATAAACAATTTATGAATTTGCAAAATTTGCGATAGAAGTTTGCGTTTTATCGCAAATTTTGCATCACTTGC
>CAMWWZ010000053.1 GCA_947178095.1 uncultured Treponema sp. | reverse complement strand
CATTTATTGGGCGATGATGACGGTGGGAATCCAGCTTGGCATGCGAAACGGAATGAACGGATTTATTTTGATGTGGCTTCCGAACACGACTGTCGGAATTGCGTCGATAATTTTCTATCTGCTCGCAAGGCGAAAATGATTCGAATTTTGAGGTGGCGATGAAACTTGCGCTTTACATTTATCGGATGTTCTTTCCGCTTTTCCTTGCGGCGATGGCGACTTTCGCGTTCATTTTGGAAATGGTGGATTTGATGATGAACATTTGGCGGTACATCTACAATTCGGTTCCGATGAGCGTTGTCGGCACGATAATGCTGAATTTCCTGCCGAGGACTTTCACTTGGGCGATGCCGCTCGCGGTTTTGTTCGCTTCGTGCTTTATGCTTTCCACGCTTTATTCGAACAACGAGCTTACCGCGCTTTTCGCGTCGGGCGTTTCGCTCATAGAATTCACCGCTCCGATTTTGGTTCTTTCCGCGCTTTTTTCCGTCGCGCTTTTTGTCTTTCAGGACAAAGTCGTGGTGAAGACGAGCCTGAAATACGAGCAGGTGAAGTCCGCCGCGCTGAATCAGGAAAAGGATTTGGACAACGACAACATCGTGATAATAAGCGATGGCGGGACGAAAATCTACAAGGCGGACTATTTCGACAACGACTTGCAGCGTCTGCGAAATCTGTGCGTGGTGCTTCGCGGCGAGGACAAGAAACTTCGCTCCGTCATAAGCGCGAGCTACGCATCTTGGAGCGAGGATCATTGGCGCGCGCAGAACGGATGGGAATATCGCTACGAGAACGGCGAAATGAAAGGCTTTCCGCTCAGCCGCGAAGTGGAAATGACTTTGGTCGAGCCGCCGGAAACTTTCAGGAACAACACTGTTTCCGTGGAGTCCGCCACGATCGCGGAAAGCCGCGCCTACATCGACCATTTGAAAAAAACGGGGCTTCCTTTTTCCGAGGCGTTGAGCCAATATTACAACAAATTTTCGTTTCCGTTCGTCGTGTTCATCGTGGCGTTCCTTTCGGTGGGGATTTCGGGCAAGGGCAGGCGCAACGTTTTTGTCATAAGCCTCACGCTTTCGCTCGCGGCGGCGGTTTTGTTCTACGTCACGCAGATGGTCACGATGCTGATGGCGAAGTTCGGAATGCTTCCGCCGATTTTCGGCGCGTGGCTTCCCGTCGCGCTTTTTGTTTTTTTGAGCTTGGTTCTGCTCAAATATTCGCACACTTGAAATTTTGGATTCGAGTTTTTTTTGAAGAATGAGGAACGGAAAAATTCTCTTCCGCTGGAGATAGCATCTGCAACGTTTCGCTTCCGTAAGGGGCTTCAAAAAATTGAGGAGGAAAATATTTTTCAAATCTTGCACAAAGACGGCCGCGCCCGCACTGGGCTTCTTTCGCTTCCGCATGGAACTGTGCGCACTCCGGTTTTTATGCCTGTCGGCACGAACGGCGCGGTAAAGGCAATTTCCAAGGACGACCTCGAAGAAATCGGATTCGAGATAATTTTGGCGAACACTTACCATTTGTATTTGCGCCCGGGCAGCGCGCTTGTTCGCGAGGCGGGAGGGCTTCACGGATTTTCCGGCTGGAAGAAAAATTTCCTCACCGATTCGGGCGGATTCCAAGTTTTCTCTCTTTCGAAAATCCGAAAAATTTTGGACGACGGCGTTCGCTTTCAAAGCACGGTGGACGGCTCGTATCATTTTTTCACGCCCGAAAGCGTCGTGCGCACGCAGGCGGATTTTTCGAGCGACATCCAAATGCAGCTGGACGTGTGCACGCCGTGGAACGCGGAGCGAAGCGAAGCCGAGCGCGCTCTCCGAATAACGAGCCGCTGGCTTGAGCGCGCCAAGGCGGAATGGGAAAAAGTGAAGGGCGAGGAAAATTATGCGGGCGTTTTGTTTCCGATCGTACAGGGAAATTTTTTTGAGGACCTGCGCGAAGAAAGCGCGCGCTTTGTGGCATCGCTCGAACTTCCGGGGATCGCGATTGGCGGGCTTTCCGTGGGCGAGCCTTCCGAAGTTTTCGCGCACTTTTTGCGGCACACCGTCGGCTTTCTTCCCGAAGAAAAAGTCAAGTACGTCATGGGAATCGGAACGCCCGAATACATTTTCGAGGCGGTGGCGGACGGAGTGGACATGTTCGACTGCGTTCTTCCGACGCGCAACGCGAGAAACGGCTCGTATTTCACGAGAGACGGAATGCTTTCGATAAAGCAAGAACGCTTCACGCGCGATTTTTCGCCGATTGATTCGCAATGCCAATGCAAGGTCTGCCGAAACTACAGCCGCGCATATTTGCGGCATCTTTTCAAAAGCCAGGAAATCCTTTCGGCGATGCTCGCAAGCTACCACAACCTTTATTTTCTGAACGACCTGATTTTGCAAATACGTGCCGCCATCGAGTGCAATCGCTTTGCGGAATTCAGGAAAGAATTTATGGCACGATTTTCGCAAGGCGTGAAGTGAGGTGGGGGCGAAAAATACAGCGCGATTTTTGAAAACTTGCAGCTAAAATCCGCACATGATTTTTGTGCGGATTTTAGCTGATTGAAAAAATCTTTTCGCTTTTTTGCTTGTCGGCGCAAAGCCAAGTTTTATCTTACTTTTTCCGTGTGCATTTGATTGGAGTCATGTCGTCTTTTGTTACCGTTTGGCAACGGTATGTCCATTTTTTTTCCCCTCGAGTATATTCTATTCTAGGAACTATGCATATGAATTCTATTGTACCCTCGGATGACCATGGAACAGCGTCAAGGTATTCATGAATATTGTGAGTAGAATTTATTTCGGATTTTGGAACATACATTTCTCCGAGGTATTTCCAGCCTTTTGAGTTTTCAACGTTCCAAGATTGACCTTCAAACGGTTGAACCATCATTTCCCAGTTAAAATCGCTCGGTTCTTGCGCGAATTCTGGCGCTTTGAGTTTGAAATTGCCGTTTGCGTCTATTGATATTACTTCTTGCGGAGAAACGAGCATCAAATCGCCGCCCTTTCCGCCGTTCGCTTTGACGTTGATTTCGTTCCATGAAAGCACCTTGCCTGTGTCTGAAATTATTGCGCCACCCTCATCTTTTTCTTCGCGGCTAAACCATATCCGCACATTGTATGTTTTGTCTTTTTGGACATACGGAAAGAAATATTCTTTTGGAGGATTGCCGTCAATGTCGTAAACATCTTGACATGTGTTGCCTATGCCGTCAATGAATACAAACATAGTGTATTCTGCTTTTTCAATTGTCGCCTGCGGCGGATTTTCTATTTTTATGAGGATTCCGTCGTTGCATGCTTCCGAAGTGAGCCTCAAATCTTTTGGACCGTTTGGCTCTTCTTGCTTGACAATCGATGTGCTGTCGGAAAGAGTTTCGTTGGCTTTTTCTATCGCTTGGTTCATTTCCGTTTCGTCGATTTTTGTGTCGGACAAGGATGCGTTTTCTTTGGAAATCGTGATTTTGCTTCCGCTTCCTTTCGAAACGTTTTCGCCATTTTTGCTTACCAAATTCGTGATTTCCATCGTGCCTGCGAGTTCGACTTTCGCGCTTTCATTTGCGACGATGACATTTTCCAAACTGTTGCCGCTTTCCGATTCAATCTTGCATTCTTGGCTGATTATCGCGTGTTGGATTTGCACATTGCCTTCCGAGTTTGCTTCGAGCACGATTCGCACAAGCGGCTTGTTTGCGATGAACTGCGCTATGCTGGAATTCGCGATGTGGATTGAATTGCTTCCGCCGCCGTTCACCCACAAGTTGCCAACTTCGTGGCAGCCCTTGATGGTGAAGTCGCCGCTTCCGACTTTTTCGTCCACTGTTATGGCATCAATGTTGTTGATGTTTTCGAATTTCACGCCGCTCCTTTCGACTATGAAAGTTCCGCCTTTTACGTTGCCGTTTCTGATGGTCATTGCTTTGTTGATTGTGTAGGAGTCGTTGTCTTTAATGTTGACTTCTATTGTGCCCAAGTCGAGCGTGCCATCTTTCGGCGTTTCGCTGATGGCTTGCTTGAGCGTTTTCGCGCTGGGATTTGTTCCGTTGTCTCCGCTGCTTCCATCGCTTGCGTTTGAGCAGCCGAATGTGATTAGACTAAATGAAAGGAATAATGTTAATACCCCCCCCTATACATCTGATGAGTGAATGCCGTTTCATAAAACCTCCTAGATGAAAAGCCGTGAGCGATTTTTGTATCGCGCAGAATTTATTTTTTAATTTTACTTTTTTCGCCGCCGAAAGTCAAGTAAAAATCGTAACGCTCTCGAAAATGTTTCGTTTTAAAATATGTAGGAATTGCGAAAGCGGCGAGTCAAATAATTTCTTTAAAGCCACGACAGGAACTGTCGATGCGCCAGCCGCGAAAGCGGCGGGTTCAATAATTTCCACTAATGCTACGGCACGAAGTGCCGATAATTAGATTTGAGATGAAAATTTTAAAAAAGAATTTCTTGCTTTTCTCTTGTGCCGCGTGCGCTTTTTTTCACGGAGTTTTCGCGGAGGAAAATTCCACGGACGAATATCAGGAAATCGTCATTGACGAGCCGTCCGAAATTTCTGCGGATGAAAAATCGAGCCTCGCGGGAATAAGCGAAGTGCCTGCGGCGAAGCGTCCGAAATCTCCCGACGCGGAAAAATCCCGCGCCGCTGCCGAAAAGGACAAGGAAGGCGAGGACGAAAAACGCCGCGAGACGATTCTGTTCGGCACGGACAGCGAAATCGTGAGCCTCGTGCAGAATCTCATTTCGAACGACGATCCCCGCTATTCGAGCGAACTTTACGATGTTTTCGGGAATTCCAGAAGTCCCGCCGCTCGCGAAAAAATCCTTGAATATTTTGCAAAGTTCGAAGATCCTTGCCTTGAAGATTACGCCGTCACGATTTTAAACGATCCTTACGACGAAAAAAATTCCACGGTGGAGCAGGCGTTCCGCTATGTCGCCGCCGTCAAGACCGAAGCCGCAGTTCCTGCCGTCGTTGCTCTTCTCGAAAGCGAAAACGAATCCTATTTTTTGCCCGCGCTCACGACGCTCGGAGAAATAGGCGGCGAGGCGGAGGCGAAATATTTGGTCGAATTTCTTGAACGCTCCGACTTGAAAACGTCGCAAAGGCAGCAGCTGATGCGCGTTCTTGGAAAATTGCAGGCTCTGGAAACTTGGGAAAGCCTCGTGGAAATCGCGCAGGACGAGGGCGAAAACGGCTTTGTCCGCGCGTATGCGGCGGAGGCGATCGGGGCGATGAAAAAGGCGGAAAGCGTCGAAATCCTTTCAAAGCTTTTCGAAAGTTCCGATCCGAATTTGCGCTGCTATGTCATCAAAGGCATTTCGAATTTCGACACTGACGAAGCGAAGCAACTTGTGATTCAAGGCATTAAAGATTCGCAATACAAAGTTCGGCTCGAGGCGATTTCTGCGGCGGAAAAAATGAAGATTTCGCAAGCTGTTCCGTACTTGATTTATCGCGCGAAAAACGACAGCGAAAAGCAGGTGAAGAACAAGGCTTACGAAACGCTCGCGAAACTCGGAACAAGCGAAGCCGACTCTTTCTTGCTGGAACAGCTTTCCGACAAGAAATCAAGCGATACTGTAAAATATACTGTAGCCGAAATTCTTTTGAAGCACACGAAAACTGGCCGCGCCGAAATCGCGGGGCTTGCGAGCGAGCTTGTGAAGGACGAGCGGCGCAAGCCTTTCTGCGTCAATTTCGGAAAGCTGATCGCAAAATATCCCGAAAGCGCGTTCTCCTCGGTCTGCGAAGAATATCTTTCTTCAAAGGATTCCGCCGTGAGCGCGATCGGGCTTGACATCTACAGCGCGGGAAAATTCCCTGGCGCGGAAAGCGCGGTACGGAAAATCGCGGAGGAAACGAAGCCAAGCGCGAACAAAAAGAAGGCGCGCAAAATCCTGAAGTTGGACGCGGAGGAAAAGGACTAGGCGCGTGGGTTGTGCGGATGGGGGAGTGCCCGTCATTCATGAGTAATGGCTCTCACGCCGCGTTACCTTGCGCACAATGAAAAAAGTCCGCGCAATTCCTGCGCGGACTTTTTTCATGGGCGTTTGTGAAACCGCAAAAACTCACCGGCTGTGAATGCTTCCACGGCCGGCATTTTTTCGCCTATTTCTTCAACGCTTCCGCGACCGCGACGGCGCAGGCTACAGTGCAGCCGACCATCGGGTTGTTGCCCATTCCCATGAAGCCCATCATTTCTACGTGAGCCGGAACGGAAGAGCTTCCCGCGAACTGCGCGTCAGAGTGCATGCGTCCGAGCGTGTCCGTAAAGCCGTAGCTCGCAGGACCCGCCGCCATGTTGTCGGGGTGCAAGGTGCGTCCAGTCCCGCCGCCTGATGCCACGGAGAAATATTCCTTGCTTGCAAGCAGGCGTTCTTTTTTGTAAGTGCCTGCCACGGGGTGCTGGAAGCGAGTCGGGTTCGTGGAATTGCCCGTAATCGAAACATCGACATTTTCGTGCCACATAATCGCGACGCCCTCGCGAACGTCATCCGCGCCGTAGCATTTTACGATGAGGCGATCGGGATTGTTTCCGTAAGGAACTTCCTTCACGACCGTCAAGGCCTTGTCCGTTCCTTCGCCGTTGAAATAGTCGAATTTCGTCTGAACGTAGGTGAATCCGTTGATGCGGCTGATGATTTGCGCGGCATCTTTTCCGAGACCGTTCAAAATGACGCGAAGCTTGTTCTTGCGGACTTTGTTCGCGTTGGCGGCAATCTTGATCGCGCCTTCAGCCGCGGCGAAAGATTCGTGTCCTGCCAAAAACGCGAAGCACTGCGTCTCTTCGGAAAGAAGCCTCGCGCCCAAATTTCCGTGTCCGATTCCAACCTTGCGGTCGTCGGCGACGCTGCCCGGAAGGCAGAACGCCTGCAAGCCTTCGCCGATTGCGGCGGCCGCGTCAGAGCCTGTGATTGTTCCGGCCTTCTCGCCTTTTTTGAGGGCGATCGCGCTTCCCAAAACATAAGCCCATTTCGCGTCCTCGAAACAAATCTGCTGAGTTCCCTGGCAGATTTCATAAGGATCGAATCCCTTGGATTTGCAAAGTTCGCGGGCAGCCTGCAAGCCGGCCTCGCCTTCGGCAAATCCGTATTCTTTCAAAGCCTTGTTCACTTGCGGAATGCGGCCTTCAAAATCTTCAAACAATGCCATAATAAATTTCCTTTAAAATTGTTGGTTTCTGAAAAAGCCGCACGGATGCGGCGTCATCAGTTTCTCAAATGCGCCTGTCAGTTTTGAAAAAACTGACAAACCAAAAATTACACGGACGCAATTTTTGGTTACTATTCTTTTCTTGGATCAATAAGCTTGACCATGCCCTGTTCGGCAGTCACGCGTCCATAATGAGTGCGAGCCTTTTCGAGAGCCTCTTTCGGGTCTGTGCCGGCTTTGATCGCATCCATCAGTTTTCCCAAGTTGACGCAGTTGTAGCCGATGATTTGTCCGTCCTTGTCAACGGCGCATGATTCCACGTATCCTTCCGCCATCTCAAGATAGCGAGGACCGGTCTTCCGCGTGGCGAACATCGTGCCCACCTGCGAGCGCAAGTTTTTGCCCAAATCTTCGAGAGACGCGCCGACTTTGAGTCCGTCCTTGGAATACGCGCTCTGAGTTCTTCCGTAGACAATTTGAAGGAAAAGTTCGCGCATCGCCGTGTTAATCGCGTCGCAAACCAAGTCGGTGTTCAACGCTTCGAGGATTGTCTTTCCGATGAGGATCTCGCTC
Organism: uncultured Treponema sp.; assembly: GCA_947178095.1. GTDB lineage: Bacteria > Spirochaetota > Spirochaetia > Treponematales > Treponemataceae > Treponema_D. Next base: position 12,006 of record CAMWWZ010000053.1, on the reverse strand, counting down.
GCCATGGCTGCCGAGTGCGTCATTCCTGAACAGCCGATCGTTTCCACGAGCGCCTCTTCAATCACGCCTTGTTTCACATTGAGCGTAAGTTTGCACGCGCCTTGCTGAGGGGCGCACCAGCCGACTCCGTGAGTAAAGCCGGAAATGTCTTTCTGATCTTTCGCCTGAACCCATTCGCCTTCCTCGGGAATAGGAGCCGGCCCATGATATGCGCCCTTGGCCAGCGGACACATATGTTCCACTTCTGCAGTGTACTTCATTCTGGTCTCCTGAAAATAGTCTTTGAACCGTTCGCGCGGTTTGAAAACATATTATAACGCATTTGCGGAATTTTTACAAGTGTTTTTTTAATTTACTTGAAATGCAAAGATTTCAGGATGAAAAAAATCCGCGCAAGAATGCCGCGCGGATTTTAAGCCGAGCTCATCGCCGCTTATTTGCTTCCGTCTATTACAGTGCCGCTCATGTTACCTTTTATTTGTATTTTATCTAAATCACCCCACATATAATCTCTATACAAATTATATGCCTCTTCTCCATCATCTATTTCTTTATAAGGATTGCTTGACGGTACTATGTTGTTCTCTGTTTTATCAAATTTCAATATCGGCAATGAAGAGCCTCTTATTTGATTGATTTCATAAACAGTTATGCTTGTGCCGTTGTTTGTCAATGTCGCATTGTCGAAGTTTCCTTGCGCGCCATCCACTTTTTCAAACTGAAGGTCGTCAAGATTGAACTCGCCTTCGAATGCAAAATTCTTTTTGTATGTGACGGTGCATTTTTTTTCAGCATCTTCTTCATTAAAATACTCGGGGTACACTTCATACCAATCAGGATATATTATCCCTAACTTGATTTCAACTTCGCCCTCGGCTTGTGCGACGAAGGCTTCTTTGTTTTGCCGAATTACGGCGGCGTTCTCTACGTCTTTTGCGCCTTTGCCGCTTTCTGCGGCTTTTTCAAGGGCGGGGAAATAGTCGTATACTGCTTTGACGTTTTCCGCCGTGAATGTCAAATTTCCGGATTTTGCGTTCGCCGAAATTGCGTCGTACTCGGCTTCTCCGATGATTCCTTTCAGCAAATCGGCGATTATTTTGAGCACTTTCGAATAATCGTAATTGCCGTTTTTCAAAGTCTTTTTGAATTGAGTTTTTCCGCCTTGCCAAATCTCGAATGAAATCTCTTTTTGGATTTCCGTGAATTCGTATTCGCTATTGCGCTCCACGCTGCCATTTTCCGCCACTTCCATGAATCGAATTTCATTCTTGATTTCCTCCGGAAGATCTTTATAAAAAACATAGCTTTCTTGTTGATAGACATCGCCCGTGCTCGCGTTTGTAATTGTATAGGCGAACACAAATCCATTCAAGACATCCGCCACGCGCTTCGGCGAAATGCTTTCGTTCGGCATGGAAACGGATGTGATTTCGCATGAATATTCCAAAGGCGGAACGACAACTTCGCCTCCGGGATTCTCGCCTTCGCCGGGCTGCCCTTCGCCTTGTCCTGGCGTTTGTTCGCCGCCAGCATTTCCGCCCGTGCTTGGGTTTTGCACGCCGTCTTGTGTTCCGCCTTGGCTTGGAATTTCTGCCGAGCCGTCGTCGCCGCCCGACGAGCATCCGAAAAGCAATGCCAGCGACAACGCCGCCGCGAAAAGCGCGGGCGCGAAGAATTTTTTTCCGCCAAAAATACATTTTCCATTCATTTTGTTTGCCTCCTTGAAGATGATGAAAAAGTGGCTTATTATACCGTAGGGGGGGGTATGTCAAGTGGAGTTTTGAAAAAAACGCACTTTTTTTGAATTTTTTTTCGAGATTCTACTATACAGATTTTGCTTTTTTTGCGAAAAATTGAAAGTGACCATTGAAATAAAATTCCTTACAGAGCAAGCGCAAAGTGCTTGACCAAATTGCGCAAAAATTATATAATGAAAAAAGTATCGATACTATTTTTAGAGGAGTTCTAAATGCCTTGCGGTAAAAAAAGAAAGCGTCAGAAGATGGCCACTCATAAGCGTAAGAAGATGCTTAGAAGAAATCGGCATAAGAGCAAGTAGTCTGTGCCAAAGGCCGCTTATGATGCCATGCGTTGGCTCTGTGAGCGGTCTTTTTTTTAATTTGAGTTAAGGGCTGCCATCTTGCTTGCTGAAATCAATTCGCCTGAACAGATAAAAAATCTTTCCCAAAAAGAGCTTCGCGCGTTGTCGGAGGAAATCCGGCGGCACATAATAGATACCGTCGCGCACAATGGCGGACATTTGGCGAGCAATCTTGGCGTGGTGGAACTCACTCTCGCGCTTCACAGGAGCTTTTCTTCGCCGAGCGACGCGATTGTTTGGGACGTGAGCCATCAATGCTACGCCCACAAATTGCTCACCGGCCGCTACGGGGATTTCGCTTCGATTCGGCTGGGCGGGGGAATTTCTGGCTTCACGAAAGGGCGCGAAAGCGAGCACGATTTTTTTGACAACGGGCACGCTTCCACTTCGATTTCGCAAAGCCTTGGGCTTTTGAAGGCGCGCGAAATTCAAGGCGTTCCCGGAAAAGTCATCGCCGTCATCGGCGACGGCGCGCTTACTGGCGGACTTGCCTACGAAGGCTTGCTCAACGCCGGAAAAAAAATCGCTTCTCGTCTCGGAACGATTCCGTCGAATCTAATAATCGTCTTGAACGACAACGGAATGTCGATTTCGCCGAGCGAAGGCTCTCTTTCGCGATATTTGAGCCGCCTCACGATGTCGATTCAGTACCAGTCGATTCGGCGTGGCATCGACAAGATTGTCGAGCATTTGCCGCTCAGCCGCTTTTTGCAAAAAGTGATTTTTCGCCTCAAGCGCGGAATCAAAGGCTTTTTCCTCACGAACAATTTGTTCGTGGATTTGGGCTTTGAATACGTCGGTCCGCTCAACGGCCACGACATTCGCGAAATGGAAAAAATTTTCACGCGCGTGAAAAAATTGAAAAATCCAGTGATCGTCCATGTCGTGACGAAAAAAGGAAAGGGCTATTCGCCAGCCGAGGACAATCCCGAAATGTTCCACGGAATCGGGCCGTTCAATATCAGCGACGGTTCGGCGGAAAAATTCTACGGAAGAAGTTTTACCGAATGTTTTTCAAAGTCCATCGTGCACCTTGCCGAATCGAACAAAAAGATCGTCGCGATTACGGCTGCGATGTCCAAAGGCACGGGGCTTGCGGCGTTCGAGAGGAAATTTCCCGAAAGGTTTTTCGATGTGGGAATCGCGGAAGAACATGCCGTGACTTTCGCGGCGGGGCTTTCGAAGGGCGGAATGATTCCCGTCGTCTGCATTTATTCAACTTTCATCCAGCGTTCGATCGACCAAATCATCCACGACATCGCGCTTCCTTCTTTGCACGCGATTTTGGTTTTGGACAGAAGCGGCGCGGTTCCGAACGACGGCGAAACTCACCAAGGAATTTTTGACATCGCGCTGATAAAAAATATTCCCGCCATAAATTTCCTTGCTCCTGCGAGCGGCGCGGAATTGGAGCTGATGCTGGAATACGCTTTGGCTTTGGACGCGCCTTGCGTGATTCGCTATCCGAAAAAAACTTCGCCTTCGGAAATGGAAGAATTCCTTTCGCCGCTGCAATCGGGGAGGGGAACGCTTGTTCGCGCGGAACGCTTCGCGCCGAGTTTGGCTGTGAGATTCAATTTGGAAAGCGGACGAATCGAAGACGCTTCTTGGGAGGACGACGGAAAAAAATTCCGGCGCGTTTTGCTTGTGACGCTTGGCTCGATGTTTTCCGAATGCGTCGTCGCGTCGCGCTCGCTTTTGCTGCAAGGAGTTTACGTTGACATCTACAATCTGCGTTTCGTCTCTCCGCTCGACAAAGATTTTTTCTGCGAGACTTGCGCCCGCTATGACGCGGTTGTGATTGTGGAGGACGGCGTGAAATCGGGCGGGGTGGGGGAAGAATTGGAAGCCGCTCTTTTCAAGCGAAAATATTTTTCTGCGGGCGTTTTGGCGTTCGCGAAAAAATTTCCCGCGCAAGGCTCGAGGGAAGAAATTCTTGAAGCCGCGTTCCTTTCGCCGAACGACATTCAAAAAGAAGCTTTGGGAATTTTGAATCAGCTCAATTTCCGTGGTGAAGAAATTTAATTTGGAGAAAATTTGGCAAGGCCGATTTTTTTGAAAGACAAAATTCTCTCGACCGAAAATCCCGCGTTCGTGATGGGAATCGTGAACGCGAACGGAGATTCGTTTTGGGAAAAAAGTCGCGGCGGCGCGCGCCTTGCAAAACGCCTTCTCGAACAGGGCGCGGACATCCTCGACATCGGCGGAGAATCCACGCGCCCGGGAAGCGAATACATTGACGCGAAGGAAGAACTGCGCCGCGTGATTCCGCTCGTAAAAAAAATCAGGAAATTTTCCGACGTTCCGATTTCGATCGACACGCGGAAATACGATGTGATGAGCGCGGCGTTCGATGCCGGCGCGGACATTTTGAACGACGTTTCTGCCTTGGAGGACGATCCGCGCTTGGCGCAATTCGCGGCGCGCGAGAAAATTCCCGTGATCCTTATGCACAACGCGATGAAAAAAAACAGTTGCAAACAGGGGCGGAATTCTGCTATAATGAATGAATGCGGCGAGGAAAATATTTTTTCGCAAGTGAATGAATATTTGGCGCAGCGCGCGCAGTTCGCCTTGCAAAATGGAATCGCCGCTGAAAAAATCATCGTGGATCCTGGAATCGGATTTGGCAAGGACACGGCGCAAAACGCCGCCTTGATTGCGAATGCCGCGAAATTGTGCGGCGGAAAATATTCGGTTTTGATGGCTCTTTCGCGAAAAAGTTTTTTTGAAAAAGTTTGCGGAAGGAAAGTCGCCGGGCGGCTTTGGGGAACTATCGCCGCCAACGCCTATTCGATTTTGAACGGAGTTTCGATTGTGCGCGTGCACGACGTGGACGCTGCGGTCGATACGGTAAAAATTTTGAAGGAAATTTTAAATGCTTGCTGCTGAAAGACTTTTGACGGTCTACAATGCCGTGCGCCCATTTTTGGACATCGCGATTTTGGCCTTTGTTTTGTACAAGGCCTACCAAATCATTATAAACACGAACTCGATTCAAATTTTGCGCGGCATCGTGATCATTGCGGTGGCATATATGACCGCGCGGATTTTGCATCTCGAGACTTTGCTTTGGATTTTGAGCTCGCTCGCGCCCGGATTTTTCGTCGTTTTCGCGGTCGTGTTCCAGCCTGAAATCCGAAAGATGTTTTTGCGGCTTGGACAAAAAGAATGGTTTTCTTTCGGAAACCGCTCGCGCCATTCCTATGTGGATTCGGTTTTGATTGCGGCGGAAATTCTCTCGAAGCAAAGGCGCGGAATGCTCGCGGTTTTCGTGCGCCACACAAAGCTCGACAATATCGTGAAAACAGGAACAAGGATAAACGCGGATTTGTCGTCGAGCCTGCTCGTGACGATTTTCGGGCACGACACGCCGCTTCACGACGGCGCGTGCATCATACAAGGCGGCAAGGTTTTGTCGGCGGGATGCTTTTTGCCTTTGAGTGAGCAGTATGACATAAAGAAAACTTTCGGCACGAGACACCGCGCGTCGCTCGGTCTTGCCGAAACTACGGACGCTGTGGTGCTCGTCGTTTCGGAGGAAACCGGCGCGATAAGCCTTTCATACGATTCGCGCTTGCATTACAATCTTTCGATGAAGGAGCTCACGGAAACGCTTGTTTATCTTCTTGACGTGACAAGCGATCAATATAAACTTGAGGACACTGTGGATGAATATAAAACCGTTTTTGGAAAAGCTGACTGAAAATTGGCCTGCGAAGGCGATTTGCCTTGTCGCGGCATGCTTTTTGTGCATCTTCAATCAATATTCTTCTCTCGAGCAAAGAAGCGTTCCTGTTTCTTTGGAAGTGATTCAGGACGGAGAAATGATTTGCACGACGCACATTCCTTCGAGCGTGAGCGTGACGATAAAGACAAGTTCCGAAAATATCGGGCAAGTGAGCCCTGAAGGAATTGTCGCGAAGCTTGATTTGAGCTATTTCGTCGAAGAAGGAAATTTCGACGCGCCTGTATTCGTGGAATTGCCGGCGAACTTGAAAGTGCTCGATCCGCTCCAAGTGACTGTCATTCCGGAAAACATTCGCGTCCGCCTTGAAAGGAACATCGCGAAATCCGTAAAAGTCGTTTCGCAATTCGTGGGTGAGCCGGCTTATGGCTACGATGTAAAATCCGTTTCGAGCGAGCCTCCTTATGTGGAAATCTATGGTCCGCGCTCTTTGGTGGAAAGCCTTGAATTTTTGCCGACCGAAGAAATTGTGGTTGACGAGCGGACTTCCAATTTCAGCGAGACGCGGAAAATCGTGAACCTCGACCGGCTTTTGAAAATAATTGGCGAAAGCGAAGTTTCTGTCACTGCGGAAATCGACTATCAGCAAGGCTTTAAAAGCTTTGAGCATTTTCCAGTCTCGATTTCGCAAGTTGCGGGAAATCTCAAAGTGGATTCTTCATATTATGTCGATTTTTCGATTTCGGGCTCGCAGCTGAATCTTGATGAGTTTGAGCCGCAGGCGTATACGATTTCCGCCAATTTGGAACAAATAACTCAGGCGGGGGATTATGACGTTCCTCTTACGGTGCTGCTTCCGCAACATTTTAAGCTTGAAAATATTTCCAACGAAGCGATAAGAATTCATGTAAGCGAAATTCCCGTTCGGCAGGAAGAGAATTCCGAAGCGGAAGCCGGAAACGAATAGCGATGATTTTTGGAATCGGAATTGACATCGCGAAGACGAGCCGCTTTGAAAAATGGGTGAGAAATCCGTCGATTTTGGAGCGTTTTTTCAATCCGAAGGAAATCCTCAAAATTGAAGGCGATGCCGAATCGATTACGAAAAACAGGATGTCGGCTTTGTGCCAGCATTACGCCGCGCGATTCGCCGCGAAGGAAGCGTTCGCCAAGGCGTTGGGAACTGGATTGGTTTTCGACTTGCGCGATGTTTTCGTCGCGAACGAAGAAAACGGCAAGCCCGTGCTTTTTGTGGAAAATTCGGCGGAAGAAATTTTCCGAAAAGTTTGCCCTGAATTTGAGCGCGCGAAAATTTTCGTTTCGATGAGCCATGAAAAAGAATTCGTCGTGAGCCAAGTTCTTATTGAAATTTAATTTGAAATGTGATATAATATCTCGATATGTATGTACGTTCCAAAAAAGACGATGCGCCGAAAAAGCCGCTCGCCGTTTCTTATTGGTCGAAGACGAAAATGCGCTGTCCTTCGTGCCGCAAGGACTTTCCTCACGAAGAAATGCTCACGGGAAGCGGCCGCTTGAACGCCGGCGACTTGACCGAAGAATTGCATCGCGAGTATGTGCCCACCGCCCGGTACGGAAAAATAAATCCGCTCATTTATGCGATCGGCGCGTGCCCGAATTGCCATGCCGCCTTTTTTTGGAATGATTTCACCGACATAAAAGATCAAGATTCGCTTGACAGGATTTACAGCACTTCCGCCGCGCGAAAAAAATTGGTCGAGTCTGTCTTTCCCCATTACAATCTTACGCGCAATCGAAATTTGCTTGACGGAGCTGCGATGTATCTTTTGGCGATACTTACTTACGATGTGGTCGATTTGGCGTACCTTCCGACTATGAAGCGCGCGATTTTGACTTTGCGCCTTGCGTGGCTTTGCAAGGATTTGAACGAAGAAGTGCCCGAACATAATTTCGATGTGATGGCGAATATTTTTTATCATAAGGCGATTTTCTTTTATCAGCAGGCGGTGCAAAACGAAACGGCTCGCTTGGAAAAAAGTTCCACGCTTTCGAACATGGGACCGGACACCGACAAGAACTACGGCTGGGACGGTGTGATTTATCTTTGCGGCCTGCTCGAATACAAATACGGGCAGACCGAGGACGAGACGACGCGATTGAAAAAACTCAGCGAGGCGAAAATTTCCATAGCGCGGATTTTCGGGCTTGGAAAATCTTCCAAGGAAAAGCCAGGACCTCTTTTGGAGCACGCACGAAATCTTTACGACACGCTTACGAAAATCCTTGCCGATGCCGACGATTTGAGCGACTTGTAGAATGCGAAACATTCTCCTTACAATTTCCTACGACGGAACGGATTTTTGCGGCTGGCAGAGGCAGGACGCGAGCAAGGACGTTCGGGAAATGCGCACGGTTCAAGGCGAAGTGGAGCGCGCGCTGCAAAAACTTTTTTCCGAAAAAATCGATTTGCATGGAAGCGGGCGCACGGATTCGGGCGTGCACGCGCGCGCGCAGGCTGCGAATTTTTTTTGCCCGATTGAATCGATTCCCGCGCAAAACATTCCGCGCGCGCTGAACAATTTTCTTCCGCGCGATGTTCGGATAAATTCCGCCTGCGAAATGCCTGAAAATTTCAGCGCGAGATTTTCTGCCACAAGCCGCGTCTATCGCTATTTTATTTTGCCTTGCGAAATTCCTTGCGCGGCATCGGCTCGCTTTGTTTGGCAAATAAAAAAAAATCCCGAAATCGAAACTCTTCAAAAAATGGCTTCGATTCTGAAAGGCGAAATCGATTTTGCGACGTTCGCGGCTTCGGGCGACAAAAGCGTCTCGACTTTCCGCTACGTGGAGCGCGCTCGATTTTTTTTCCAGGAAGATTTGTTCGGGCAAAGGCTTTTGGTTTTTGAAATCGAGGCGAACGCTTTTTTGTGGAAAATGGTTCGCTCGCTTGTGGGAACGCTGATTGAATTCGAGCGCGATGGGGGAGGGGCAGAAAAATTCAAGGCCGCGCTTGATTCGTGCCAAAGAAAAAACGCAGGTCCTACCGCTCCTCCTAACGGGCTTTTCTTGTGGCAGGTCAAATTCGACGGAACGCGGCGGCATTCATAAAAGGCTTGCCGGGTCAACGTCCGCTTCGATGTAAACGCCTTGCGGCGCGCGGAAAGAATAAATCAAAACCGAAGCGAGCCTCTGCAAAATTGCGATCGAATTTCCGCGCAGCAAAATTTGGTGGCGATAATTCGCGGCGACTTTCGAAAGCGCGCATTCGCTTGGCCCGAGGATTTCAGTTTCCGCTGCGCCCGATGTGTGCTTATCCTTGAGGCTTTGCAATTCTGCGCTCAAAATTTTTTTCGCTTCGCTGGCGCATTGCTCGGCATTTCGCTCCACCGTGCTCCGAAAAACCAAGCGCAAAAGCCGCGAGAATGGCGGAAACGAAAGTGCCTTTCGAAGTTCGATTTCGTCGGCGTAAAATTTTTGCGGCTGCGAATGGCATGCAAAATAAATCGCGGGATTTTCGGGCGAGTAAGTTTGCACGATGACTTTTCCGTCGGGAAAAAATCTTCCCGCCCTTCCTGCCACTTGCGTTATCAGCGAGAACGTGCGTTCCGCCGCGCGGAAATCCGGGATGTGCAACGAAGTGTCCGCGAGAATCACTCCCACCAATTTCAGTTTCGGAAAGTTCAGCCCTTTGGCGATCATCTGCGTTCCGAGCAAAATGTCGGCATCTCCGTTTTTGAACGCCGCGATCTTTTCTTCAAGCTCGTTTTTTTTCCCGAGCGAATCAGTGTCAAGCCTGATTGCGCGCGCCGAAGGAAATTTCGCCTTCACTTCGTTTTCGATAAATTCCGTTCCGAATCCCAAATAGCCGATGTCGAGCGAAGCGCACTTCGGGCAGACCGAAAGCGGCTTTAGCGAGTAGCCGCAATAATGGCACAGGATTTTGTTTTGCACTTTATGGTACGTCATCGGCACGGAACAATTTTTGCACTTAAGCTCGAAGCCGCAAGTCTGGCAGCGGAAAATGTGGTTGAAGCCGCGCCTGTTCAAAAATAAAATCACTTGGCGGTTTTCCGCGAGCGTTGCGCGAATTTCATCTTCGAGAATTTTCGAAATGCTTCCCTCGATTTTTTCGCGCGACAAATCCACGCATTCGATGAGCGGCATCTTTCCGCCCGAAAGCCTTTTGGTGAGACAATGGCATTCGAATTTTTTTTGCGCGATTGAATTCCACGCCTCGACGCTCGGAGTCGCGCTTCCCATGACGAGCGGAATTTTTTTCAATTGCGCCCGATGCATCGCCACTTGCCGCGCATGGTAGCGCGGCGTGTTTTCGGACTTGTACGAAGAGTCGTGCTCCTCGTCGATGATTATCATTCCCAAATCCGGAACTGGCGCGAAGATTGCGCTGCGCGCGCCGATTACGACTCGGGCTTCTTTTTTTATGATGCGCTTGTATTCGAAAAGTTTTTGCGCCGGCGTGAGGCGCGAATGCAAAATCGCCACGGTCGAGCCGAAACGGTTTACGACTGCGCGCGCGACTTGTGGAGTGAGCGCGATTTCGGGAACGAGATAAATCACGCCTTTTCCTTTTTCCAGAATTTTTTCCGCCGCGCTCAAAAAGACTTCGGTTTTGCCGCTGCCTGTCGCGCCGTAAATATATTGAAAAAGATTTTTTTGCTTTGATTTTTTTTCGTCGAATTTATTTTCGCTTGAAATTTCTTCGCAGGGAATTTTGATTTCCGCCGAATTCAAAATTCCTTGGATCGCGTTTTCCTGCTCGCAGCTTAAAATTTTTTCGGAATTAAAATCGTCTTCTTCAATCTGCGCGGAAAATCCCCAAGCCGCCTCGCTTTCCTTGATGCCGCCGGGAATCATCGCCGAATACGCTTCGCCAATCGAGCACAAGTAAAAAGACGAAATCCATTTTCCGAGGCTCATCGTCTCTTCGTTCAAAAGAGGCATTTCGTCGAGCACGCGCAGAATCGGGCGAATCTTGTTTTGCGGAACGGGAAAATCCTGCGGCAATTTTTCATGAAGCGCGGTTATTACTCCTGTGGTGCGCCGGTTTCCGAACATCACTTGAACGCGCGCGCCCACGGCGCATTCGAAGGACTCGACTTTGCGCGCGCGCTTTTTTTGAAACAGCTCGCCCTGGGATTTTTTTTCGTGCGCAGAAATTTTTCCCGCAGGAATCGCAGAATATGTGAACGTCTGGTTTACAGGCACGTTGAGCGCAACTTCGACGAATTCAGCTTTCATAATTCGGGCAAAGTTCCAAAAGTTTCGCGCGGAAAATTTTCAAGTCTTCCCACGCCGGGCGTTTGTAGGATTCGTCGCGAAGCAGCGCGCTCGGATGAAAGGTCGCCATGAACGGAATGCCGTTGTAGTCCAAGATTTTTCCGTGCATTTTCGTGATGCCGATCGAAGTGTCCAGCAGTTTTTGCAACGCGATTCTTCCCACCGCCAAAATCATTTTCGGTTTCAGGACGTGAATCTGCGCTTGCAAAAACGACGAGCACGCCGCGCATTCTTCGGGGGAGGGGTCGCGGTTCATCGGCGGGCGGCATTTTACGATATTCGCGATGAAGCAGTTTTTCGTGCGATTCAAATTTATCGCCGCGAGCATCTTGTCCAAAAGCTGCCCCGCCTTTCCCACGAACGGCCGCCCTTGCGTGTCTTCGTCCGCGCCGGGACCTTCGCCGATTACGAGCACCGCAGGATTCGGAACGCCTTCGCCGGGAACGACGTTTTTGCGCGTTTTTGCGAGAATGCAATTTTGACAAGCGGAAATTTTCTTTGCGATTGAATCGAGAGTTGTGCCAAGATTTTGCGCGCTTTCTGCGGCGGCGAAATCTTGCGCGGAATTTGCTTTGATTGGAATTTGCACGGAAAAAAAGCTCGCGCTTTGTGAATTTGCATTTGCGGAAATTTCATTTGCAAGAATTTCGTCATCGCGGAAATTGACTTCGCCTAGAAAATTCTCGCGAGTGTAACCCGTCGCCGCGCCCGAGGCTTTTTTGAGCAAATCGTAAATCAGTTCTTTTTCCGCCGCTTTCACGAAAGCATTTTAGCATTTTTTTTCCCTTTGGGCAAGTGTATTTGGAGGGAGACAACCCCTCTACTCGGAAGCGGGGGTTTTCTCCCTCCAAGCCACCCTCTTTCCCCAGCACCGCTTGGGGCTAGGCAGATTGTCAATTCAAGTGCAACAAAATACATCAAGCGGAGAACGAAGGCC
>CAMWWZ010000052.1 GCA_947178095.1 uncultured Treponema sp. | reverse complement strand
GCATACTCGATGTCTGCAGGTCTCGTGGGCTCGGAGATTCGTATCAGAGACAGGTTTTTGGTATAAACTCACTGCGTTTTTGGCAAAATCTAAAAAATTTCGAAGATTTACATTCGCAAACGGCTTCAAAAAAGTCCGCCCTTTGTGCGCCGATTTTATTTTTTTCTCATCACTCAATTTCATTTTTCCGATAATGAAAAAGTGAAGCCATTTTTAAAAATCGCAATTTCTATTTTTCTCGCGAACGCATTTTTCGCGGCGGCGCAGGTTTCGTCCGGCAATTTTTCGCTTGGCGTGCCGGACGCATTCGCAGGGCTTTGGGAGCGCGACGACCGTTTCGTGATGTTCGCGGAAAGCGACGATTTTTTGGAAAGCCGCGTGCAGGAAATTCTTTTGAGCGACGAAGCGAGCGAAGATGAAAAAAACGCGGCGCGCAATCAGGCGAAATACATTTCGATTTTGCTCAAAACTTTTTACGGCTGGTATTTGGATCGCACGGCAGAGGCTGAAAGTTTTTCTTCCGAAGCGCGATTTCTGAACGATTCCACTTGCCCCGAAGCGGAAAGAATTCGCGTGGAATTCAGGCCGCTTTTGCGCGTTGCGGAATCGGGCGGCGGTGCGCAAGGCGAAGGCTCGGCTTGGGAAATTTTTGTGCGCTATCCAGGAGTGCGCGAGCCTGCGATAATTCCGCTTGCGATAATCGGCGGAAATTTATATTTGAATTTCGCGATAAAATTGAGCGTGGCGGAAGACGAAAATCTTGAAGGCGATACCAACGAAAATGTTTCAGGCGAAAATCAGTCGGACGAACTTTTGGGATTTTGGTGCTCGCTCGTTCCCACCGAAGGCGTGAAAGTTTCGATTCCGACGAGCGGCGAAAATATTTATTCCACTTACATCACGCGCGATGCGGTTTACACGATTCGATATTGGAAAACCGAAATGGAATACTCGCAGGACAAGGCGTTTTTTTCGGATGGCGGAAAAACTTTTTCGGTCGTGAAGCACATTCAAAGCGGCGGAAAGAATTTCACTTGCGCGAACGGGCGCAGCGTCACTATTCGCAACGTGCAAAAAACGCGCGCGCGTCCAGAAATCTACGAGCTTGATTCTTCCGCGACAATCTGCGGACTTGGCGAGCCATACTTGAAGCGCGTTCAAAACGCGAACGGCGTTCAAATTATCGCGCAACTTGTTCGGAACGCGATGTCGAAAAAAGCGCCGAATCTCGATCCGCCCTTCCCTCCCAGCAATCTCGATTTTCACATGGACGAAATTTATCGGCTTGAAGAAGGCAACTTGATAATACAATCGCTTCGAAAGCGAAACAAAAATTTTGGAAAGCTGTCGCAACAATAATTTTCAAAGTTGACGGATTTCATGGGACAAGGCAAATCTCTGATTTGCGACGCATTGCACAAAAAACAAATTTCCGTTATCATACAATTATGATAGTTATGAAATTCGGCGGCTCTTCCGTGGCGAACGCGGAGAGAATCCGGCGCGTAGCGGAAATAATCCGCGCTTACGAAAACGAACGTCCCGTGGTCGTGCTTTCCGCTATGGGCGACACGACGGACTTTTTGCTTGATGCTGCGGATTGCGCTTTGGGCGGAAAAATCGAAATCAGCGAAATAGAAAACCTTCACCGAAAAACCGCGCAGGAATTGGGAATCGATTTTGCATGCGTGGAAAACCTGCTTGCGGAATTGAAGCAGCTTCTCACGGGCATTTCGATGATACGCGAATTGACGAAGCGCACGCGCGACTACCTTGTTTCGTTCGGCGAGCGGATGAGCGTTCGGATAATGGCAGCTTTTTTGAAAACGCTCGGAATCGGCGCGGCGTTCTTCGACGCATGGGACATTGGAATCACAAGCGACAGCAATTTCACCAAGGCCGAACTTTTGGATGAAGTTTGGCAGGCAATTCCACAGGCGTTGAAATCCTACAGCGAAGGCTCGTGCGACGAAATTCCGATTGTCACGGGATTCATCGCGAAAGACAAAAAAGGCGAAATCACGACGCTCGGACGCGGCGGCTCGGATTTGAGCGCGACCATAATCGGCGCGGCTTTGGGCGTAAAGGAAATCCAAACTTGGAAAGACGTTGACGGAATCCTGACCGCAGATCCGAGGATTTGCGCGGCGGCGCGAACTGTTCCCGAAGTGACTTATGAAGAGGCGCAAGAACTTGCAATGTTCGGAGCGCAGGTTTTGCATCCGCGCTCGATGAAGCCTTGCCTGAAAAGCGGCGTTCCAGTCCGCGTAAAAAATTCCTACAATATTAAAAGCGAAGGCTCGATTATCGTAAAGGATCATTCGAGCGAGAGAGCGGAAGTCTGCGCGATCACTTCGGTGAAGCATGTCACTTTGATTGACATCGTGAGCGCGGGAATGCTCGGCGCGGCAGGATTTTTGGCGCACATTTTCAACCAGTTTTTAAAATGGGAAGTTTCGGTGGACTTGATTGCCACGTCGGAAGTTTCGGTTTCGCTCACCGTGAACACGAAGTCGGATTTGAGCGGACTTGTGGAAGACCTCTCGCGCGTGGCGCAAGTTGGACTTCGCAGCGGTAAGTCAATCGTAAGCATAATCTGCGATTCATCGAAGGCGAGCGGAATTCTTTCGCGCGGACTTTCGGCACTTTCCGAAGCGGGAATAAACGCGCAAATGATTTCGCAAGGCGCGAGCAAAGTGAACGTGAGCATCGTCGTGGACGACGAGCAGTGCGACACCGCCGTGCGAACACTCCATGCGGAATTTTTTGAAAAATAAATTTGCATTTTGCAAAGCGCGATATATGAACATATAAACAAATGAATACATGTTCATATATTCACAATTTTGTTTGTTTCGCGAGCAAATTAAAACTCGCGCGGCACTTTTATCATGTCAAGTTTCCGTTGAAAACTTGCATATTAATTAGGAGAAAAAAAAATGAAAATTGCTTTGGTCGGTTATGGAAAGATGGGGCACTTGCTGAAAGCCGCCGCCGAAAATTTGGGAAACGAAGTCGTGGTCACCATCGACCCTTTCGCGCCCGACGCGGACGTGAAGAACGCGGATTCCGCTGAATTGGCGCGCGCGGTAAAAGGAAGCGGCGCGGACGGAGTAATCGAATTCACGAATCCCGCCGTCGTGATGGAAAATCTTCGCGCGCTAGTTCCGCTTGGAATTCCGCTTGTCGTAGGAACGACTGGCTGGACGCAGAATGAAAGCGAAATCGCGGATTTGGCGGCAAAGACCGGCGGCACTGTTTTGCGCTCGTCGAATTTTTCGACCGGCGTGAACATGTTTTTCCGAATCGTCGAAGAAGCCGTGAAAATTCTTGAGCCTTTTTCCGAATACGACATCGCCACTTGGGAAATGCATCACAACCAAAAAGCCGACAGTCCGAGCGGCACAGCCTTGGAAATCGCGCGGCGCATTTTGGCGAACACTTCCAAAAAGACGGAAATCGAAGCGGACGCATTCCACGAGCGGCCGCAGAAAAACGCGCTCCACGTTTCTTCCACAAGATGCGGAAGCGTTCCGGGAACTCACAGCGTGATTTTCGACGGACCTGCCGACACGATTGAAATCCGCCACACCGCCCGAAGCCGCGAAGGATTCGCGATGGGAGCGGTCCGCGCGCTAAAATCCTTGGACGACGCGCTCAAGACGGGAAAGCATTCTCGCGGAAAATTGTACGGCCTTGAGGATTTGGAATAGAACGCCGCGCGGTGCGCTGCTTACCGAGTTTTCGCTCAGGCTTGTGGTGCGAGCGGCTTGATTTTATTATTGTACGTCCGCAAGAAGAAAAACAGAGAAAGCGTGAGCGAAAGCACTTCCGCGATGTCAAAGCACCACCAAACATTGTGGACTACGCCCGAAAGCGAAAGCAGATACGCGCTCGGAAGCAAAAGGAAAAGTTGTCGCGCGATCGAAACTATCATCGAATAAACGGCGTTGCCGAGTGCCTGAAAAACCGAGCCAAGCACTATGCAAAGCGCAGCCCCAAGAAAGCTCGGCGCGATGATTCTCAAAGCGGGCACGCCAATCGAAAGCATTTGCTCGGAAGCGTGGAAAAGCGAAAAAAGCGTGGCAGGAATAGTCTCGAACAAAATCATTCCCACGCTCATAATCGAAAACGCGCACAGCACGCTCAACGCGATTGTCTTTGTTATGCGCTTGGGATTTCTCGCGCCGTAATTGTACGCGACAATCGGCACCATTCCGTTGTTCAGCCCGAACACAGGCATAAAGACGAAGCTGTTCAATTTGAAATACGCGCCGTAGACCGCGATGGCAGTGTCGGCGATTCCCTTGAACGTGCCCAAAATCAAATTCATTCCGTAAGTCGTAAGAGAGCCGACGGCCTGCAACACAATCGAAGGAAGCCCCACTTTGTAAATCTGCCCGATGATAACGATGTCGGGACGAAATCCCTTGAAGCGGAAATTGATTTCAACGTTCTTGCGCAAATTGAAGCAAACAGAAACGAACGCGCCCAAAATCTGCCCAGCGACCGTGGCCGCCGCCGCGCCCGCGATTCCCATTTTCGGAAAAGGCCCGAGTCCGAAAATCAAAATCGGATCAAAAATGATGTTCGTTATCGCGCCGGTAAGCTGCGTTATCATCGCGTAGAAAGTTCGTCCAGTTGACTGCAAGAGGCGGTCGGACGTGAAGCCGAAAAAAAGCCCGAATCCCGAAAGCATGCAAATGCGAAGATAAGTCCGTCCGTATTCAATTATGAGCGGATTTTGCGTCTGGCTTTTCAAATACGGATCGACGAAAATCAGGCACACCGCCACGAAAAAAATGTACTCGCAAAGCGCGAGGAAAATCCCGTTCACCGCAGTCTTGTCCACCGCGTCCTGATTTTTCTGCCCGAGCCGCATCGAAAGAAGCGCGTTTATTCCTACCGCCGTTCCTCCGCAAACCGAAATCATCAAAGTCTGGAACGGAAACGCGAGCGAAACCGCCGTGAGCGCGCCCTCGTCAATCCGCGAGACGAAAATGCTGTCAACGATATTGTACAAGGCCTGCACGAGCATGCTGAGCATCATCGGCACGGACATCGAAATCAAAAGCCGCCCCACTCCCATCGTGCCCATCTTGTTTTCGGCTTGAACAGAATTTTTTTGAACTGAATTGTTTTCCATAAGATGAAAATTATATAAAAAATGCGGAGGAAAGTCAAGCGCGGGGAAAACAGGAAATCGCAAAAAAAACCGACAATGGCCTTGTTTCCATTTGTCGGTTCCATATAGTGACTGAATACTTAAACAAGAGGCTAGGCAAAACGCACAAGCCTCAAGTCAATATTCAAATTACCACTCTTTTTTGATGTCCTCGATGATGTTGACTTCGCCTTCTTCCGTAGAGAAGAATTTCGCCTTTTCCATGTTGGGGATGAGAGTGATCGTCTCGCCCAAGCGGAATTGCGCGGTGGCAGTTGTCTTCGCGATGAGGTTCTGTCCTTTGTTCGTGTTGAGATAAAGATGTGTCTCCGCGCCGAGAGGCTCTTTGTTCATAATCTTCATCTGCATCGCGTTCTCGCCGCCCTTGTCGGTATAAACGATGTCCTCCGGGCGAATTCCGAAGTACACATCTTTTCCGACAAAAGCCTTGAGGCGTTTCTGCTGCTCTTCTGTCGGAACGATTGAGAACGAGCCTTCGTCAACGACAATCTTTCCGCCCTTTTCCAAAACCTTCACCATAAGGAAGTTCATCGGCGGAGTTCCAATGAAGCCCGCGACGAATTTATTAATCGGGTTGTTGTAGAGATAAAGCGGCGCACCAATCTGCTGAACAACGCCATCTTTCATTACGACGATTTTATCGCCGAGCGTCATCGCCTCAATTTGGTCGTGAGTAACGTAAATCATCGTGGCCTGCAAGCGGTTGTGCAATGCGGCGATTTCCGCGCGCATCGTAACACGAAGCTTCGCGTCCAAGTTTGAAAGAGGCTCGTCGAAAAGGAACACTTTCGGATTGCGAACAATCGCGCGGCCTACAGCAACGCGCTGCCTCTGACCGCCCGAAAGAGCCTTCGGCTTGCGGTTGAGGTACTGCACCAAGTCAAGCTGCTTTGCGGCTTCCTGAACGCGGCGATCGATTTCCTTTTTGTCCATCTTGCGAATCTTCAATCCGAACGCCATGTTGTCGTAAACGCTCATGTGCGGATACAAAGCATAGTTCTGGAAAACCATCGCGATGTCGCGATCCTTCGGCGGAACGTTGTTCATTTCTTTTCCGTCGATGAAAAGTTTTCCTTCGGAAATGTCTTCCAAACCAGCGACCATGCGAAGCGTCGTGGACTTTCCGCATCCTGAAGGACCTACGAATACGCAGAATTCCTTGTCTTCAACCGTGATGTTCTGATTGGAAACCGCGCGGACATTGCCGTCGTAAATTTTTCCAATCCCCTTGAGTTCAACCTTAGCCATTTTAGGCCTCCTAAATTATATTATTAGTTAAATTATAAACCAGATTTGTTTTTTTGTCAAATTATTTTTAAAGAAATTTGAAATTTTTTATAAAAAAACGGCTGCCCAAATTCGGACAGCCGCGCGTTTGCGGAGAAGCCGACTTGAACGGCCACGGCTTTCACCACTAGCACCTCAAGCTAGCGCGTCTACCAATTCCGCCATCCCCGCAAGTTTTGATATTCTAGCAGAAATAAAAAAAAATGTCAAGTACATTTGCAAAAAAATTGCCCGAAATCGGAATTCGCTCAAACATATTCCTCGTCGCGGCCGAGCACGCGCAGACTTCCGTTCTGCCAGGCGGCGCGAAGGCTTTCCAAAAAAGTTTTTGTGATTGCCTCGACATCGCGCCTTATCATCGGCTTTGCCGCGCTTTCTTCTTCCAAAATTCTGTCGCCGCGCCCCACGGAAACATTCGCGAAAATTTTTTTTCGGAACGCATCGTTTTTGTCCGCGATCAAAAAAGCGATTTCTTTGTCGCTCATTCCGCGCAGTTTTTCCTGCAAAAAACGGTCGTCGCAATTTACAACGTCGTCCGCAGTGAAAAGGCTTTTTTGCAAGTCCGCCTTGAGCGCAGGATCGAAGCGTTCGAGGTCGTCGAGGATTTCCTTTTCCGCGCCCAAATCCATCCGCTTCAGAATTTGGACGAGCGCGCCTTTTCCGTCGATCGCAAGCGAATCGTCGGCAGGACGGGCGGAAACTTTTTTTCGAATCGTATTGTCAATCGCGGAAATCACTTCTGGCGAAATTTTCTGCATTTTCGCAAGGCGCAAAACGATTTCCTTTTTTTGCTCCGAATCCATCAGGTTGATTATGGCGGCGGCTTTTTTCGGCTCAAGATGGCTGAGCACAATCGAAACGACTTGCGCGCTTTCACCTTTCAAAATCGAAAGCACGTCCTCGGGCGATTTTTCCTTGAGGCAGGTGAACGGATGCTCGACTTCGATTTTTTTTTCGACGCGCTCAAACAATTCCTGCGCCTTTCCTGCGCCGAACGCCTTTTCCAAAATGTCGAGCGCGGCATATTCGCCCACGGCCTCGACTTTTCTTTCCGCAAGCGAACGGAATTCCGAAAGAATTTCTTCGGCTTCGTCGCTCGGAACAGAGCGAATCGTCGCCAGCTGCGGAATTATTTTTTCAATGTCTTCCTGCGGAAGGAATTTCAAAACTTCGGCCGCTTCGTCAGTGCCGATGAGCAAAAGGAATTTCGCGACGCGCCTGTGAACGCTGTCCTTTTCGCTCGAAGCCTCGCGGGAGACTTTCAAAAGCCCGCCGTTTTTTATCGCGGTAACGGCGGAATCAAGTTTTTCGTCCGCGCCTTTTTGCGAAGGAATTTTTATAAAAGAATCTTGCGCATTTTCTTCAAAGAAACTTCGCGCGCCAGTGACAGGATTTTTTTCCGTGCGGGATTTTTCAAAAGATTTTTTTTCGTTTTCGCGCGACGGATTTTTTCGCGAAGGATTTTGCGCCGTGGCTTGCGAAGGAGTTTGCTTGAAATTGTTTTTCGCCAAATTAAACGGCGTGAAAAAAACTTCGCCTTGGGAATCTTGCGGCGTGTCGGCGGATTTTTTCGCGTTCGCATACGCCTTTAGACGGTAATCGTTTTCGTTCATAAGAACATTGTAAAACAAATTTCATTTATTTTCAACAAGCCTTAATTTATTGGAGGAAGAAAACCCCTCTACTCGGAAGCGGGGGTTTTCTCCCTCCCAAACATCGCAGGGCTTCACCCTGCTTCCGAGTTTTCTTCGAAAACTCGCGTATGTCCCCAGCACCGCTTGGGGCTGCCGCCCCAAGACCCCGCTTATAAAAAGAAAGGGGTTCTCTATCCTTAATGACCATAAGTCGCGATGAATACGCCCGCCGCGATTGCCGTTCCGATTACGCCTGAGACATTCGGTCCCATCGCGTGCATCAGAATGAAATTCGAAGGATCGTATTCAAGCCCGACTTTGTTCGAAACGCGGGCCGCCATTGGCACTGCGCTCACGCCGGCAGAGCCGATAAGCGGATTGATTTTTTTCTTGAGGAAAAGGTTCATGAATTTCGCCATCAAAAGTCCGCCCGCAGTCGCCACGCAGAACGCGACGAGTCCGAGGATTATGATTCCGATCGACTTTCCATTTATGATTTTTTCGGGAGTCATTTGGCTTCCCACTCCGAGCGAAAGCAAAATCGAAACAATGTTCATCAGCTCATTTTCCATCGTCTTTGAAAGCCGCTCGACCACGCCGCATTGCTTTACAAAATTTCCGAACGCCAACATTCCGATGAGCGGAGCAGCTGGCGGCAAAAGCAAAATCGTGAGGAACAAAAGCAACATCGGGAACAAAACTTTTTCCGTCTTGCTCACAGGACGCTGCTGCTCCATTTTGATTTTTCGCTCTTTTTCCGTGGTGAGCAATTTCATAATCGGAGGCTGAATCATCGGAACGAGAGCCATGTACGAATACGCCGCCACAGCGATGACCGCCATCATGTGCGAGGCGAGTTTTCCCGAAACGTAAATCGATGTCGGGCCGTCCGCGCCGCCGATAATCGCGATCGCGCTCGCTTCCATCATATTGTAGTCAACGTTGATTCCCGGAATCAGATTCATCAACGCCACGCCGAAAAGCGTAAAGAACACTCCGAACTGCGCGGCTCCTCCGAGCAAAGCCATTTTCGGATTTGCGATAAGCGGACCGAAATCCGTCATCGCGCCGATTCCCATAAAAATCAGCATCGGGAAAAATTCGTTGCCAACGCCCGCGCTGTAAATAATATGGAGCATTCCGTGAGGAGCGTCGCCCATTCCCGCGCCGGGAATGTTCACCAAAATCGTGCCGAATCCAATCGGAATCAAAAGAAGCGGCTCGAAACCTCGCCCCGCCCCGAGATAGACGATGAGAAATCCAATGGCAATCATAAGAAGTTTCTGCCAGCCAGGAACGATTATGTCGGCAAAAGGATCTTTTTTCATCGCCGCTTCTTCGGCCGCCTTTTCAGCTCTTTCCGCCGCCAATTCCTCCGCGCTTTCGGTGTGAATGATTTTGTAGATTCCAGTATTGCGCCAAATATTCTTGAGGAATTTTTCCACGGAGATTTCGGGAATGTTCTCCGAATTCTTTATGACGCGGTTCATTCCGCTTCCTGAAGAATAGACGGAAGCATTCGCGCTTTCGCCGTTCACTTGCGCCTGAACGACGGGCTTCACGCAGAACGATACGACCATCGCCACCGCCATAATCAGGAATGTCGCCTTGAGAATTTTTGCTTTGTCGTTTGTCATTTCCATAAATTGCCTCACTGAATCTGCGCGATGGCTTGACCCGCGTTTATCTGGCTTCCGGGAGTCGCAAGGAAATGCACCTTTCCAGCCGAGCCAGCCTTGATTTCAAGTTCCATTTTCATAGACTCAATCATAATGATTGTGGTGTCCGCCCCGACCGAATCGCCTTCATTCGCGACATAGCGAAGCAAAGTGCCGGCAACCGGCGCGTTCACGTTTTTTCCGCCAGTGGCCGCAGGTGCAGAAGTTGGAGTTGCCGGCGCGGAAGGCTTTGCGCTCGGCGCAGGAGCAGGCGCACTTGGCGCGGCAGCGACTCCGCCCAAAGTGGCGAGAACTTGTCCCGCCTGAATTTGGCTTCCTGGCTGCACGACGAAATTTATCGTTCCCGAATCAGGCGACTTCACCTCGAGTTCCATTTTCATCGATTCTATCATTATAACGGTGTCGCCTTTGTTCACCTTGCTTCCCGCGCTCGCGACATGGCGAAGCAAAGTTCCCGCGACAGGAGCCTTGATTTCAATTCCGCCAGTGACTTGAGCAGGAGCCGCGCTCGGCGCAACAGGCGCACTTCCCGCCGCCCCGAAACTGACATTGTAAGGAGTGCCGTTCACGGTGACGCTCATATTGTCCGAAGCCGCCGAAGCAGTCACATTGTATGAAGTGCCGTTCACGTTCACGGTGTACGAGCCGCCCTTTCCGCCCGCGCTTGGCGCAGAAGCGGCTGGCTTTGCGGCGAACGCTTCCTCGGCCTTGACAGGACCTTTGGCGCGTTCGGCAAAGAATTTCGGCGCGACGTTCGGGAACATCGCGTAAGTGAGCGCGTCTTCCTCGCTTCCGTCGCCGCCGTTTTTCTTCGATTCTTCCATCATCTTTTCCCATTCCGGAGGAATCTCATCGGCGGGACGGCCAGTCACAACCTTGTCCATTTTGTTCTGTTCAAGGGCGACTTTAACAAGATCCGCGTTCGCATCCGTGGGGAGTTTTCCAAAGCGTCCAGTAATCAAGTTGCGGAAATCCTGAGTCATCGTCTTGTAGCGACCCATGAGAACGTTCATCACCGCCTGGGTTCCGACGATTTGGCTTGTCGGCGTGACGAGCGGAACATAGCCCGCATCCTTGTGGACTCGCGGCAATTCCGCCAAAACCTCGTCCATTTTGTCGGCGGCGTTCTGCTGCTTGAGCTGACTCTCCAAATTGGAAAGCATTCCGCCAGGAACTTGCGAAAGAAGGATTCGCGTGTCCGCTCCGAGGAACGAAGATTCAAGAGAAGAATAATGCTTTCGAATCTCGCGGAAATACGCCGAAATTTCAAGCAACGCCTTCGTGTCAAGTCCTGTGTCGTATTGAGTGCCTTTGAGCATTTCGACTACAGTTTCGGTTGGACTGTGGCTCGTTCCCATGGACATTGAAGAAATCGCCGTGTCCAAAATGTCCGCGCCGGCTTCCGCGGCCTTGAGTTCCGCCGCAACGGAAAGTCCAGTCGTAGAGTGAGTGTGGATTTCAATCGGCAAATCCACAACCGCCTTGATCGCCTTGACCATTTCGTATGCGTCAAAAGGCTTGAGCAAGCCCGACATGTCCTTGATGCAGATTGAATCCGCGCCGAATTCGGCGTAAGTCTTGGCAAGTTCGGCGTATTTTTCAACGGTGTGGAACGGAGTTACGGCGTAGGAAATCGCCATTTGGACATGCTTGCCAGTTTTTTTGGCGGCCTTTGTAGCGCGTTCCAAATTGCGCGGATCGTTGCAAGCGTCGAAAATTCGGAAAACATCAATTCCGTTTCTGCCCGCCGCCTCGACGAATTTGTCAACAACATCGTCGGCATAATGGCGGTAACCCAAAAGATTTTGTCCGCGCAAGAGCATCATGATTTTCGTGTTGGGAAGAGCGGCGTGGAGCTTTCGAAGGCGTTCCCACGGATCTTCGTTCAAAAAGCGGATGCACGAATCGAACGTAGCCCCGCCCCAGCCTTCCACGGCCCAATAGCCGATTTTGTCCATCATCGGACAGGCAGGAAGCATGTCCGCCGTAGTCATGCGGGTAGCGTGAAGCGACTGGTGCGCGTCACGAATGGCAAGCTCTGAAATGTTGATCTTTGACATAATTTTCTCCAAAAAATTTTGCAAGGAAATCAGAATTTCCGAAAAAGGATTCCGCGCTTCAAGCGAAACGCAAAAAAATCACAAGCCGCGACGCGACTTGCCGGCAAAACTTCCGCACATTTTCGGCGGATTTTGCCTATAAAAATTAAAGAACAATTAAAATTGTCGCTGAAATATCGCGACAATTTTAATGCCGAGTTTTTTCCAAAAACTCGCTTGTTGTATTGCGATTTTTCGCTTCGCTACAAAATCGTGTTTTTTAACAGTTCGAAAGTTGATACTTTCTTCACTGTTAAAAATTTAAAGAACGTTTTTTTCGTGAAGCGCGGCGGCGATGGCTGCCACGACCGCGCCTTGGTCTGCGGCGGCAGGCGTTCCGACACTCGCCGCTTGCGGTGATGCAGGCTTCGGCTCTTCAATTTTGTCCGCGCCCACGGCGTGCAAAATCGCATGAAGCAAATACATCGCCAAAATCATTATTATCAGAAAGCCGAAAACCACGCCCATTCCAAGCAACGTGAGGATTCCGCTCTGCCCGATCATTTGTGATATCGTCATAGTTTCTCCTATATTTTAAAGTGATCCCGCGCATCGCACGATATAAAGCCACAAGGTCTTACTATCCATTATATCGCATAAAAGGAATTTTTTCAAGGAAATTCTAAAAGGAATTTGAATTTTTTTTCGGCAAAGAAAAATATTTCGCGGCAAAAAAAACGCAACCATCTTCTATAAATTATTCATTAATCACTATTAACTATTCACTAAAATTCGCTCCGCTTCGTCATAGCAGATTTTGCTTGTGCGAGCATCGCCGATTCGCGCGTAGATTTTTCCCATCTTGCGCAATATGAAAGCGTCGTCCGATTTTCCCAAGCGCAGTTCCAGCGCATTTTCGTAAAAGTCCAGCGCAAGCTCGTCGCTGATTTTTCCCTCGATGTGGTTTCGCATGATGTTCCGAAAAAAATCCATAACTTCCGGAAAAAAAAGCCTGAAATATTCGTACTTTTTTTCAAGCTCGATTATCTGGCAAAGGAGCATCGCAGCGTCGTAGTATTCGCCGCGCAAAGAAAGTTCCTCGCTCAAAATGAAGCCGTAGTCCATGAATTCTTCTTTCGAAAACCAATATCGGAAAGAAAATTTCGCGCGTTCCGTTCGCATGCGCTTGTATTCCAAAACAGCATCCCCTTCCCTTCCATGCATCAAATCGAATACGACAAGCTTCGCGCGGCTCTCGTCGTCCTCGCGTTCCAAAAGCCATTCGCGGTAGTCCCATGACTTGCGCTTTTTCCGCCTGAAAATTTCCTCGGTCGATGAGTCGAAAATTTTCCTTGACTGCGCGTCGGCGAGGATTTCGTATGCGCGAACAACGCGGCGGAATTCTTCGGAAGTTTCGGGATTTCCCGAAGTATCGGGATGAAGTTCCTTGACGCGCTTTCTGTACGCCCTGCGAATTTCTGCGAGCGGCGCGCCGCGCTTCACTCCGAGAATTTTATAGCAGTCTTCCATTTTCGCGCTTACGAGATTCTAAAAAGCTGTTCGATTTTGGGCACGCGGACGACCATCACGGAGCAATGCGCGTTCATTATGATTTCCTTGTCCGCAAGCGAAAAGTGCCCGGACGCTGCGGCGTGTCCGAAAGTCCGAGTTCCGCTTCCGCCTACGAGAATCAGTTCCGCCTTGAACTTGTCGGCCGCGCTTATCACTTCGCCCCAAACCGAGCCTTCGAGGAGTTCCGCCTGCGCCTTCACGCCTTTTTTCTTCGCGAGCATCATTGCGTAGTCCAAATATTTTTTTCCGTCGGCGCGGAGATTTTGCGCGAAATCGACGTTCTCTTCTTCGAGCAAAAAGTGGCTCATAGTGAGGCGTTTGAGAGTCGCCGTATCGACGACGTAAACGAATTTCAAGTTGAGATGTTGTTGCTTTGCCATGAGGATTCCGTACATTGCGGCGCGCGCCGAAGATTCAGAGCCGTTTACGGCCACCACAACATTCTGAACCAAAGGTTTCAGCATCTGTTTTCCTCCTGTGAATTCTTTTTGTTCTTCAACGCCTTGAGCACGAACGTGTTGTCCCTTTCGCGTTCCTCAAGCTGGCTTTCAATGTATTTTTTTGTCTCGCGCGTCTGCGGAATCACCATCTTGTCGAGGGCGTTCACCCTGCGCTGAGTTTTCTTCACCTCGCCCGCAAGCCGCCACACTATCGTCCTAATCGAAGCCATTTCCGTAAGCAAAGTGAGCAGGTCGAAAAAGTCGCACATCACTTCGTCGCAGGAAGAGAACGTTCCGAGCGCGGAATAAAAAAGCTGCTTTTTAGGCGGATTCATCGCAATCGAAGAAAATCTCATTCCGCCGATCGTGACGCTTTTTTCCTCGATGTGGAAATCGTATTTTACGGCGCGAGAAATCTGCTCGATGCGGTCGCCTCCGACTTTCATCAGAACCCGCTTGAGCGCGGCATACGAAGTCTGCGTGGCCTTGTCGATTTTCGTCTCGAGGATTCTGACTCGCTCCGCCATGTGCATCAATTCCATGACGAGGATTTCGCGCTTTTGCTCGAGCAAATCGTAGCCGTTTTCCGCGCTGGAAAGCCGCTCTTTCATTGCGAGAAGGTTTGACTTTGTGGGTGCGATGTTCAGCTTCATTTTACGATTTGCCTAGGCTTTGCCCGTCTCCGCGTTTTTCGGCAGATATTTTTCGATGAATTCCGGCTTTATGCGCAAAAGCTCTTCGCGCGGCAAAAGCGAAAGCATCTTCCAGCCAATGTCGAGAGTCTGCTCGATGGAACGATCCTCGTGCTCGTCCTGCCCGAGGAATTCCTTTTCGAATCTCGCTCCGAAATTCAAATAAAGCTTGTCGAGTTCGCCCAGTTCCTCTTCGCCGATAATCGCCGCGAGGTTGCGAATGGACTTCACTTTCGAATACGCCGCGAAAAGCTGCGACGAAACGTTCGCATGATCCTCGCGCGTCATAACGCGGCCGTCCTTCGCGATTCCGATTCCGTCTTTCATAAGACGAGAAAGCGAAGGAAGTCCCGCCACGGGCGGATACATTCCGCGCTGAAAAAGCTCGCGGTCAAGAACGATCTGCCCTTCGGTGATGTAGCCGGTCAAGTCTGGAATCGGATTTGAAATGTCGTCGTTCGGCATCGTCAGAATCGGAATCTGCGTGATTGAGCCTTCGCTGCCTTTTATGCGGCCGGCGCGTTCGTAAAGTTCCGCCAAATCCGAATAAAGGTAGCCCGGATATCCTTTCCGTCCGGGCACTTCTCCGCGCGTCGTGGAAATTTCGCGCAACGCCTCGCAATAGTTCGTCATGTCAGTCATCACGACGAGAACGTGCATTCCCTTTTCATACGCCAAATATTCTGCCGCCGTAAGCGCGCAACGCGGAGTGATCGTTCGCTCGATGCTTGGCGCGTCCGCAAGCGAAAGGAACATCACGACTTTCGAAAGCACGCCGCTTTCCTCGAAAGAGTCGGTGAAGAATCTCGCCACGTCGTACTTGATGCCCATTCCCGCAAAAACCATAACGAATTGGTCGCTGGAATTCTTGAGCTTCGCCTGCCTTATGATTTGCGCAGCGAGCTGGTTGTGCGGAAGTCCGTTTCCCGAAAAAATCGGAAGCTTCTGTCCGCGGATGAGAGTGTTCATTCCGTCGATTGCGGAAATTCCTGTCTGTATGAAATCGCGCGGATAGACGCGGGCATAAGGATTTATCGGAGCGCCGTTCACGTCGCGCTTTTCCGACGAGACGATTTGCCCGTAGCCGTCGATTGGCTCACCTAGTCCGTTGAAAATTCTTCCGAGCAAGCCCTCGCCCACGCGAAGTTCCAAAGGATCTCCGAGAAATTCCACCGAAGAAACGTCCAAGTCGATGCCGCTTGTCGCGCCGAAAATCTGCACTACGACAGCATCCTTGTTCATGTCGATTACGCGGCCGATTCGCTTTTCGCCGAATTTGTCGCGGACGCAAACGACTTCGTTGTACGCCGCGTTTTCGCTGCGCTTCACCACGACAATCGGTCCGTCAACAGAATTTATTCCACGATACTCTATGCCTTTCATATTGCCACCTTGCGCTCGCTTTCAAGCGACGAAACGTAGAGCCGCTCGATTTCTCCCATCTGGCTTTCGAGATGTCCTTCTATTTCCTTGATTTTTTCGAGCGCGGAATTTTCCACGCTGCCTTTTATTCGCATGATTTCCTCGCGCACTGGAAGCGACGCCACTTTGGAAAGAGGCGCGCCGGCCTTTACGACGCGCTCCGCCTTGTCGTAGAATTTCATTATCAACGAAAGGATTTCAATCTGCTTTTCGGGAGCGCAGTACGAATCGATTTTGTCGAAGCCGTCCTGCTGCAAAAATCCGCTCTTTATCATTTCCGAAACAGTGAGAACGAGACGCTCCACGTCGGGAAGCGCGTCAGGGCCTATGAGTCGCACGATTTGCTCGAGCCGCTGTTCGGCTTTGAGAAGGTCGAGCGCGCGCTGCCGTATCGAGAACATTTTCGGATTGTGCGTCTGCCACCATTCCTTGACTTCGTTGGCATATTCGGAATACGAGTCGATCCAGCCGATGGCGGGATAATGCCTCGCGTTCGCCAAATCGCGGTCGAGCGCCCAAAAGCATCGAATGAAGCGTTTCGTGTGCTGAGTGACAGGCTCAGAAAAGTCGCCGCCCGGAGGCGAGACCGCGCCGATTACGCTGACGCTTCCTTCTCCGCCGCAAAGCGGATTTACGCGCCCCGCCCGCTCGTAGAATTCCGCAAGGCGCGTCGGCAAATACGCGGGAAATCCTTCTTCGGCGGGCATTTCTTCAAGGCGACCAGAAAGCTCGCGCAAGGCTTCCGCCCAGCGGCTCGTGGAATCCGCCATGATTGCGACAGCCATTCCCATGTCGCGGTAATATTCTGCGAGCGTGATTCCCGAATAAAGCGAAACTTCGCGCGCCGCCACAGGCATGTTCGAAGTGTTCGCGATGAGAATCGTGCGTTCCATGAGCGAGCGTCCTGTCCTCGGATCGATGATTTCGGGAAATTCCGTGAGAACGTCCGTCATCTCGTTTCCGCGCTCGCCGCATCCGATGTATATGATCAAATCCGCGTCGCACCATTTCGCAATCGAATGCTGCGTCATCGTTTTTCCAGTGCCGAATCCGCCGGGAATCGCCGCCGTGCCGCCTTTCGAAAGCGGAAACAAAACGTCGATCACGCGAAGTCCCGTAATCAAAGGCTCGGTCACGCCGAGCTTTCGCGAATACGGACGCGCGCGGCGCACAGGCCAATATTGCGCGAGCTTTATTTCTTCGCCGAGTTCCGTCACGGCGATTTTTTCGTCCACAGTAAAAGAGCCGTTTCCAAGGAATTCTTTGAGGACGCGCCCGCGAGTCTGAGGCGGAACCATCACCTTGTGCAAAATCGAGGAAGTTTCCTGAACCGTTCCCAAAACCATTCCGGGAAAAATCGGCGCGCCTTCCGCGATTTCATTTCCATTTGAATCCTTCGCGGCGTGGAATTCCCATTTTTTTTCCAAATCGAGCGCGTCCGCGCGTTCTCCGGCCGCAAGGAATGCGCCTGAATTGTCGCACATCGTTTTCAGCGGACGCTGGATTCCGTCATAAATCGTGCCGACAAGCCCGGGCCCAAGATGAAGAGAAAGCGGCATTTCCACGCATTCGACTTTTTCGCCGATGCGAAGCCCTGTGACATCCTCGTAGACTTGAATCGTGGCCTGCCCTTCGTTCTGGCGAATGATTTCGCCCATGAGATGCTTTTCGCCAACGTTCACGACATCGTAAAGTCCGCAACCTCCAAGCCCTTCGGCAAACACAATCGGACCTGAAACGCGCGTAATTTTTCCAGTTATCATATTTTCCTC
Source organism: uncultured Treponema sp. (assembly GCA_947178095.1). Lineage (GTDB taxonomy): Bacteria > Spirochaetota > Spirochaetia > Treponematales > Treponemataceae > Treponema_D. Next base: position 2,731 of record CAMWWZ010000052.1, on the reverse strand, counting down.
AAATTATCGCCAAAAAGTTTTTCCGCCAGCTCGCCGTAATGTTTGTCCTTGAGTTCGCTCACGGCTTCTTCCAAAGTGAAGCGGCATTTCACGCCTTTGTCCTCGGATTCCAAAATCACGCCTTCGTGGAATTCGATTCCGCTCTGCGCCTCTTCGCCTGAAAGCGCGAAGTCGATTTTTTCGGCGGACAAAAGATTGTCCTTGAGATTTTTTTCAAGCGATGCTCGCGCCAAGTCCAAGTCGAATCCGTAGACCTTCGCGCGGAATTTTTTGCTCGAGAAAAATTCCTTTTTCGCCAAAATCGGCTTGAGCGAAATTTCAAGGCGTTCTTCCTGCGAAAGCTTTTTGAAATATTCGTTCAGCGCGGAATCCACGCCCTGCGAAATAAAAGAGACCAAAAATCTTTGGCATTCGAGCGGAACGGAAGCGCGCAAGTCCTTTTCGCACTTTGCGACTTTTTCCGCATAGAATTTCTCGCGTTCGGCTTTCGCGGCTTCCAAGCGCGGCGCGACTTCCGAAAGAATTTTTTCCGCCTCGCGCCTCGCCGCAGAAAGAATTTTTTCCGCTTCCTTTTTGGATTCGGCATGAATTTCCTGTTCGAGAATTTCAGTAGACCGCAGTTCTTCCATAATTATTCCAAATTTTCCTAAATGTGTATTCCCACCGCCTCGCGAATCGACTGCGTGAGAGTTTTTCGTCCCGCCAAATGTCCGCCGATTCCGGGAATTTCGACGATGAGCGGATACGCAGCTCCTCGCTGCCATTCCATGACTTCTTCTTCAAGCAGCATCGAAATTTCTTCCGTCAAAATCAGGACTTTCGGACGTTCCGCGTTCGCCGGGGCGGAAACATTTTTGTCGAGGAAATTTTTTCCCGTAGCGCGGCTGAACGCTTCGAGGGCTTCGGCACGGTTCACCGCGACCGCCCCCTCCACGCCAACGAGCGCGAAGGCGAGAACGATTTCTCTCTCGCCGATGACAAAATACTGCACGGAAAGCCTTGGACTATCCGAGAATGATTATGAGCAAAGCCACAAGGAATCCCCAAAGGCAGATACCTTCGGCAAGTCCGACGAACGGCAAAGCCTTTCCCGAAAGCTCCGAGTTTTCGCTCATCGCGCCCATAGCGGCAGCACCGATTTTTCCGACCGCCATTCCGCCAGCGATGCACGAAAAGCCCACCGCAAGACAAGCCGCGATGTACTTGAAAGACTTCGAGTTGTCCGCCTGCTCGATCACCTGCTCTTCCGCGCTTTCGGAAGAAGACTGGGCGAAAATCCCTGCCATCGCGACGCAAAACAACGCCGCCGCCAAAACGAAAATTTTCTTGTTCATAAGAACTCCTATAAAAAAACAAGAGCGATTTTTGAAAATCGCGACTGCTTTTTTACCGCGCGTTTGCAATGAAATGAAAACGCGCGGTAAATATCGAAGTTTGCAACGCAAACTTTAAAGATAAAACGCCGCCAAAATCATTTTCGATAGACGAATTCATACGCCTTGAATTCCCTTCCCGTCTCGCCGAAAAATTTCGAAAAGAATTCATAATATTGCAAACGAATCGCCTGAATCGCGACAATCATTCCTTCAAGGACAATCACAATCGCATTTCCGACGATTCCGATTGCCAAAGCTCCCGCGCCTCCGACCAATTCCATCATCGTGCTAATGATGAATCCGAGCACGGCATGCGCCAAGGCGAACGCGCCCACGCGCAAAAAGCTCACCGAGTTCGAAAGATAGGTGATGATTGTTTCCAAAAGTTCCACCACGGCTTCGATCACCGCCGCGCCGAATCCGTTTTCCATAACCGGCCTTTCGCCTTCCACGAGGCGCGTGAAAACTTCGCCGAACGCGCAGAAGAAAAGCGACGCGCCGATTACGATCCAGTCGTAAAGCGCGACTGCATGGCCGAACGCCGCCACGCGCACCGCCAAAGCCACGACATACCAAAAGAAAATCGCGCCTGAAAGTCCGCCTTTTCCGAAAAGCGCGCGGCCGATTTTTCCACGCGCGAACGCATTCACGATGCTTATCAATATTCCAGCCGAATTTATCACGAAGCCCACGGCGATCGAAAATCCGAAGAACATGAACATTCGCCTCACGGAATTCGGATCGGACTGCGGCATCATCGGCAAGATTTGATTTCGCGGCTCGCCGAAAAGTCCAGTCACGAAACGCTCGAACGGCTCAAGCAGATTTTCGGTCGCGAAAAACTCGCCTGTGAGCAAGCCCATCACCATGCTTGAAATTCCGATTCCAATGAAAATCGGTGCGAACTTGTTCCAGCCGCCGACTTTCACGACGTTCCGCGCCATAAGAATTCCCGCAATGAGAAAGACGAGTCCTTGTCCCGCGTCGCCGAACATTATTCCGAAAAGCAGCGTGAAGAACACCGCGACAAAAGGCGTAGGATCGATCGTGCCGTAGACTGGCGAGCCGTAGCTGAAAATCATCCTGTTGAACGCGCCCGCGAATTTCGAGCGAGTGAGTCTTACAGGAACTTTTTCGTTTCCCGAGATGATGCTCGGCACTTCCTCCGGCCTGTACTGCCGAACCGAAACTCGATGCGAAGTGAGCGAGTCGATTTTTTTCATAAAATCGGCGGAATCGGAAAGCGGAATCCAGCCCGTGAGCCGATAAACCAATTGCGTGGATTCGAGCAGATTCTCCGTGTCGCGAAGCTGCGCGCCGAGCGAAAACGAAGCCAAAAGGCGCAGGATTTTTTC
>CAMWWZ010000051.1 GCA_947178095.1 uncultured Treponema sp. | reverse complement strand
GAATTTGATTTTTATGGATTTTTTGTCAATTTCAGTGAAATAATTTGAAAGCAAACTTTTCCCGAAAAAATCCAGAATATTATTATAGAAAAAACATTGATTTTAAGATTTTTTCCGAGAAATTTGAAGAAAATTCATAAAATTTTCAATGATTTTTCAAAGGCGAATCGCGCATGCAAAAATCCGCTGGTTCATTTTGACACACTCGCCGAATTTTCAAGCAAAATTGCGTCATTTTGACACAATTTCCTCCAAAATTTGCAAAATAAGCGGAAAAAATTGTGCCGAAATTGCCCGAAACTTCACCTTGCGCGCGCCGCATTTTTCAATTTTTGCTTGCATTAAAAAAAATGCGTGATATAATTTTAATATGAATACTAGAAAATTTTTTGTTTTATTTTCGGCATTTGCCTTGTGCACGGCACTCCTTTCTTGCGACCAAAACTTTTGGTATAATGGCTCTGCTAACGATGGCAGCAACAATGGGGGGGGGTACAGCGAATATGACAAACAAGTTTTCGATGCCGTCAATGCGCGACGCGGAACGAATTTAATTTGGGATGACAAAGTTTACGAGCAATGCAAAATCCATTCAGAAAATATGGCGAGCGGAAAAGTCGCATTCAGTCATGACGGATTCAACACAAGAATAAAAAATCTTGGAGGCAACGGAGCGGAAAATGTGGCGTACAATTCTTCCGACGATCCAAATTACGTTGTGAATCAATGGATGAACAGTTCCGGGCACAAAGCGAATATCATGAATAAAGCTTACAAAAAATCCGCAGTGGCCGCAGTAAAAAGCGACAGCGGCGCATGGTACTACACGCAAATTTTTATTCCATAAAAATCAGCGCGACTTGCGACGAAGCCGAAATTGCCCGAAAAATCGCGCCGTGCTTTTCCACAATTTTTCATTCTTCCACGCGCATCAAACTTGAACTTTGATATTCGGGCAAGAATTTTTTTGTGCCGCCGTTTTGGAACGCCACTTCGATTACATATTCGCCTTCGTTCAAAAAAGCCTTGGTCACTTGACCATAGCCGTAATCGTCGTGGAAGACGGTTTGCCCGACGGGAAATTTTTTTGCAAGCGGATGATTTATTTTTTGAACGCCGCTGGGCGCACCGCGCATTTTGCAGAAATCCTCGTCCGAAAAATCTGAGTCGTAAAATTGATTTTTTTCGCCGTGCCCAAAAATTTCATATTCATAACTTTGCGGCGCATCGCCCAAAACTCGAAAAGTGTCCGCGCCCGCTTCCTTCAAAAAAATGCTCGGACGCACAAATTCAGTTCTGCCGAAAAATCGTCGCTGGGCGCAACTTGTAATATAAAGTTCGTCTTTCGCGCGCGTGATTCCCACGTAAAAAAGCCTGCGCTCTTCTTCCAGCTCCGCGCCAATTTTGTCGTCGCGCGGAAAAATTCCCTGCTCAAGTCCCGTTATTATGACGCGCTCAAATTCCAAACCTTTTGTGTTGTGCAAAGTAATCAGCGTAACGCGGTCGGCAACGAATTTTTCTTCCTCGCTCGCGAGCGTCCTGTCAAGTTCGATCGTGTCCAAAAATTCCAAAAGCCCTTCGATGCTGAATTCGTAAAGCGCGGCGTTGTTCGCAAGTTCCTGCATGTTCGCGACGCGCTGAGTTCCATTGATTTCGTCGTCCGCGCGATGCAATTCTTCAAGCCCGCTTTTTTGAATCACTTCTTCGACAAAAGTCGAAAGCCGCTCGCCGTCTTTTTTGCCTGAAGAAATTTCTTCTATGAGCGAAAGCACAAGGTCGCAAAATTCCGTCACACCTTCCCTCGCCTTTTTGGAAAGTTTGGGCGCGAGCGATTTTGCCGCCTCAAGCAAATTTTTCATCGAGCCATCTTCGTTCAAAGCGGAAGTGACAAGCTTGTCCTGCGTTCCCGCGCCGATTCCGCGCGCGGGCTTGTTCACGATTCGGCGGAAAGCGATTTCGTCTTTTGGATTCGCGCACAAAGAAAGGAACGCGAGCAAATCTTTTATTTCTTCACGCTCGTAGAATTTCAAAGTGCCCACAACTTGATAAGGAATTTTTCTGCGCAAGAATTCGCTTTCGAATCCGAGCGACTGCGCGTTGGTGCGATAAAGAATCGCCCAAGAATTGTACGGCACACCTTCCGCATATTTTTTCGAAATGAGGTCGGCGCAAAATTCTGATTCATCATCATGATACTTTGTTTTTCCCCAATGGTCATAAATAATATTACCTTTTTCATCACGTTCTTCACATTTCAAAAAAACAAGCGCGGGCTTTTTTCCGTCGCCGCGTTCGGCGATCAAAGTTTTTCCAAGCCGCCCTTCGTTCCTTCTCACGACTTTTCCCGCCGCGTTCAAAATGCTCGCCGTGGAACGATAATTCCGTTCAAGCCGAATCAAATCCGTCCCGGGAAATTCATTTTGGAAATTCAAAATGTTCCGCACTTCCGCGCCGCGAAATTTGTAGATCGACTGATCGTCATCGCCGACGACGCAAACATAAGTTTTATCAGACAGGCTCAAGGCCTTCAAAAACAAAAACTGCGCGATGTTCGTGTCCTGATATTCGTCAACCATAATCACGCGATAGCGAAAGCGCGTTTGCCGCGCGACGTTTTCATTCGAGTTGAGCAAATCAATCGGAAGCATGATCAAATCGCCGAAATCCACATTGCCCGTGGCGCGAAGCTTTTTTTGATAGGCGGAATAAATTTCGGGGAAAAGCGGATCGGCGGAAATCTCCACGAGACGTTCGCTGTCGCAATGCAAATAATAATCTTTCGCCAAAGAAATTTTATGCGCGTAAGAAGCGGCCTCGCTTTTTTTCAAACCCGGCGTGGATTTTTGCACGAGAGTCGCCATGTCGTCGTCATCATAGACCGTGAAGTTTTTGTCGATTCCGGCTTCCTCGGCATAACGCCGCAAAAAATACGCGCCGAAAGAATGGAACGTCCGAATCTGGCAGCCGTCGGCAAGCGGATACATCGCCTCGACCCTTTCGCGCATTTCTTTCGCCGCCTTTTTCGTGAACGTCACCGCCAAAATCGAACGCGGATCGTAATTTTTTTCCGCAATCAAATACGCGATTTTCGTAGTGATGACGCGCGTCTTTCCGCTGCCCGCGCCCGCCAAAATCAAAAGCGACTTTCCCTCGTGCTCCACCGCCGCCCTTTGTTCGGGATTCAAAAGCGAAAGATGTTTTTCAAATTCGTTATCCATTTTTTCAATCTTCTTTGTAATTTTTGATATTTGCCGACAATTTTAAAGCCTTGCCTTATTTTACACCGAAATTGACAAAATCGCAATAAATAAATCAGTGTCAAAAATAACGATTTCTGCTGCGCGGTGATTCGGCCTTCGTCAAAATAACGATTCGTGCCACACGATGATTCGGCTTTCGTTAAAATAACGATTTATGTTTCACAATGATTTAGCAATCGTTATTTTGACGATTTCTGCTACGCATTGATTTAGGCTTCGTCCGTTCTGACAAAATCCGTTTCACGCTGTTTTGTCAAAAATATTCACGCGCTTGCGGCAAAATTCATTTGCTTAAAATCAAGGAATTAAAACCGAATCAATGTCAACGCCGCGCACGCCGAGTGCTTTTGCACGAACGACGCGGCCGGGCTTTACCAACGCGCGCGCGGCTTCGTCTTCGCCGTCGAATCGCACCACAAAATTTCCGTCCACATCCGGTGCTTGAAACCAAGCGCGGCCAATCGCAAACGACTCGCCTTTTTCTTCCGAAAAAACTTCTTCGATCAAAACTTCGTATTCGAGATTTTCGCCTTCTTCATTTTTGATTCGGCGCGCGAGATTTTCCGCCGCGATTTTTTCCTGCGCGGAAAGCAAAATTTTTTGGCGAGCGGCGGCGATTTTTTTCGGCACAGGATTTTTCATTTTCGCGGCGAGAGTGCCGTCCTCTTTGCTGTAGCAAAACGCGCCCGCCCAATCCGCGCGAATCTTTTTCAAAAAACCCAAAGTGTTCGCAAATGCATTTTCATTTTCGCCGGGAAATCCTGTAAGAAAAGTCGTGCGAATCGCGGCGTTCGGAAGCGCGTCGCGGATTTTGCGCACAAGTTCGACGTAATTTTTTTGCGTGGATTTTCTGTTCATCGCGCGGATAATTTCATCGTCGCCGGATTGGAACGGAATGTCAAAGTACGCGAGCAGACGCGAATCTTTTTTGAGCAGCTCCAAAATGTCCAGCGGAAAATGATCGGGATGAATGTACAAAAGCCGCACCCAAAAATTTCCTTTGAGCGCGCTGATTTTTTCGAGCAGCGAATAAAGCGGCGAGCGTGTTTTTTCTTTTCCGCGCACAAAAGTTTTTTCCGTGCCATACGCCGCCAAATCTTGGCCCACAAGATTTATTTCAAAAATGCCGCGCCGCAAAAGCGATTTTATTTCCGCAAGCAGATCTTGGGAAGGGCGGCTTCGCAGTTCGCCGCGAATGAGCGGAATCGCGCAAAACGCGCAATGGTTCGAGCAGCCTTCGGTGATTTTTACGTACACCGAATTTTCAAAGGAAAGGTTCACCAAACGTTCCGCGTAATTTACGCCCGCCTGTTCCGGCGCGAGCACAGTTCGCTTGCCTTGCAAAACTTTTTTCGCCACGTCCGCAATCAAATTCAAATCGCCGTTGCCGAAAATTCCGTCGGCTTCGGGAAGTTCAGTTTTGAAAATTTCGGAATAACGCTGGGCGAGGCATCCCGCGAAAATTATTTTCTTTTTCGGAAAAATTTTTCTCGCGCCGACCAAAGCGTCGAGCGATTCTTTTTTCGCGCTTTCGATGAAGCCGCAAGAATTTATTACGATGAAATCCGCGTCCTCTGCACGCTCCGTCCGCTCGTAGCCCGCAAGAATCAAATTCGAAATTATTATTTCGCCGTCAACCTGATTTTTCGCGCAGCCGTGCTCGTCCAAAAAAAACTTTTTAGTCAAGTTCTTCAACCACCAATCTGTAGTGAATGTCGTCGCTTTTGATCCATTTGATGTCCTGGACAATCACTTCGCCCGCCTTGGCAATTTCCAAATCGTGGGTGCGTCCGGCCGCGACAATTTGAAATTTCACGGTGTTTCCGTTGGCCACCCAAACGCGCACGCGGTTGTTGGCGGAAAGAGTGACGGCATCGCCTGAATTATAATAGCTTTCTTCGGAAGCCTTGCGATCCACCGCATAGCGGAAAACGCCCGGGCTTCTGAACGTGGCGTTCAGCGTAAAAGGATACGCGCGATTGTCTTCGAGAATAATCGTCTGCCGCTTTTGCGAGCCTTCGGAAATCGGAATCGAAGTCGAATCCACATTCTTCACAAGAGCCGAATCCCGAAGCATAATGTAGACTTCCGCGCCGCGCGAATTGTCATTGGAAGAAATTTCCCAAACGTCCACAACGATGTCAACAGTGCCATCGCCGTCCACGTCGAACTCGCGCGTTTCGCTCAAATCAAAATATTGCAAGCCCTGCGGAGTCTGCAAGCCAAGCCTTGAATTCGTGTCGCTTTTGACAGTAAGCACAACGTTTCCGTCCGTCGTCGGAACGACGATTTGGTCGCCCACATAAATTCTCGTCGTAAAAGGCTTTTCGTCAAGTTCGTAAATTTTTTCCTGCACTTTGTTCGAAATCGCATAAGTGTTTTGCTTTTCGATTTGCTGCGGACGATAGACTTTGAAATAAAGCGTGAGCAAGACCGCTATGGCGATAACGACAAGCGAACTCAAAATAATGACAGGAAAAAAATATGTGGGCTTCGGCTTTTGAATCAAACCTTCGGGAACTGGCATTTCCTGAGTCAGCGCATTGTGATAAAGTTTTATCAGCCGCTGCGAATCCAATTCAAGATAGTCGCCGTAATTCCGCAAAAATCCCACGACATACGCTTCGCCGTGAAAAACGCCCGTCGTCTCGTTTTCAAGTGCTTCTATATAATATGAAGAAATCGAGGTATCTTTTGCGGCAGTTTCGATTGAAATTTTTTTCGATTCCCTCGCCTGCTTTAAAAGTGTGCCGTAACTGTCCATTTCTAAAAATCCTATTCTGAAAACATAAAATTATCGTAAACATTCGCCGCCGAAGGAATGTCGTAGCTAAAACGCTGCGCAGTCAATCCTTGGTTCACTTCGTAATCCGAAAAACTCATCATATATGAAACATTGTTCGGAGTTACCGCCTCCACGCGCCGAATCAATTTCGTTTCAGGATTGATCGAAAGCTTGATGTAGCGGAACGCCTCCGCAGTAGTCCGCCGCCAAAGCACGAGCCGCACGACCATTTCCTCCGAGCCTTCCTCAAGCGGAACGGCTTCTTGGCTCGTTTCGTAGCTCACCGAATAATATCGGCGCATCAAAGAAAGCCCTTCCGAAGTGGCAAGATTGGCGGCCTTCGTTCCGTCGCCCGAATTCGCGCTTTGAGTAAGAACGGCCGCGCTTCCCGGCAAATAAATTGTAAGCGTTTCTCCATTGAAAACTATGACTTGATTGTTCGGCTGCGAAAAATCGAAGCGCACTTTGTCGGGCGAAAGATACGTCAATTCGGCCTTCATATTTTCCTTGTCCACAACGATGTCAACATTCGCCAAATAATCTTTTATCGTGCCGTATTTTTCAGAAACTGATTTAAAATATTCGTTCGCGGTGATTATCGCCTCTTGAGAAAATGCCGCGGCAAAAATAAAATTCAAAATCAAAACGAAAAACGCACTTTTTTTAAACATAAAACAATTATACAATATCAAAGACAAAAGGTCAATAGTCGCATCATTTGTATCCCGACTTCGCTTTTTTATTCTTCCTTGGATTTGTCCTCGAGTTCTGCACAATGCTTTTCGGCGTTCACGATTTCATAGAATTCCTTTCCGTCCATCGTTTCGATTTCAAGCAAGCGATTCGCAATGTATTCCGCCAAATCCTTGTGCGCTTTTATAATTTCCACAACGTGCTTGTAGCGTTCGTTCACGATTCGCGCGATTTCTTCGTCGATGAATTTTTGCGTTTCTTCGCTGAATTCGCGCACCAAAACCGGCTCGCCGCCGCTGTTTCCCAAAACGCCTTTTCCGAGCGTCATGTTCTTGAATTTTTCGCTCATTCCGAAATCCACGATCATGCGCTTGATTGTATCCGTGGCGTGCGCGATGTCGTTTGACGCTCCCGTGGAAATGTCGCCCAAAATCACTTCTTCGGCGGCGCGTCCTCCGAGCATCGTGTCCACTTCGTTGAGCATGTCTTTTCGCGTCCTAAAATTCTTTTCCTCTTCCTCGCGATATTGCGTGAAGCCGCCAACGCCGTGGCTTCTCGGAACGACGGTTATTTTGTTCACGGGCGGATAGTCCAGAGTGAACGCGCCCACAAGCGCGTGCCCTGTTTCGTGAACTGAAACGAGGCGCATTTCCTTTTCGTTGTCCTTGCGAGATTTCTTTTTAAGGCCGATGCTCACTTTGTCGATCGCTTCGTCAAAATCGGACATGTTGACTTTTTTGTGCCCGTTGCGCACGGCGAGCAAGGCGGCTTCGTTCACGACGTTCGCCAAATCCGCTCCGGCAAATCCTGTCGTGCCGTGCGCCAAAGATTCGAAATTCACGTCGCCGTCGATTTTCACGTTCTTGGAATGGATTTTCAAAATTTCCTCGCGGCCTTTTACGTCGGGCTTTTCAACAGGAACATGGCGATCAAATCGGCCGGGACGCAAAAGCGCGGGATCGAGAATGTCGGCGCGGTTCGTGGCGGCCAAAATTATCAAGCCTTTTTCGTTGTCGAATCCGTCCATTTCCACGAGAAGCTGGTTCAAAGTCTGCTCGCGCTCGTCGTTCGCGCCGCCGAATCCGTTCATGCGGTTTTTTCCGAGCGCGTCAATTTCATCGATGAAAATAATGCAAGGAGCTTTTTCGCGCGCGCTTCGGAACAAATCCCGGACGCGGCTCGCGCCAACACCCACGAACATTTCCACAAAATCCGAGCCTGAAATCCTGAAAAACGGAACGCCCGCTTCGCCCGCCACCGCGCGAGCGAGCAATGTTTTTCCAGTGCCGGGCGGTCCTACGAGCAAAACGCCTTTCGGAATCTTTCCGCCGATTTCCGTATATTTTTTCGGCTCTTTCAAAAAGTCAACCACTTCGACCAATTCTTCTTTGGCTTCGTCCACGCCGGCGACATCGGAAAAGCGCGTTTTCACCTTGCCTTCTTCCACCGCCTTGCTTTTTCCGCCGCCGATTCCGAAAAGGCTTCCCATTCCGCCTGAGCCGCTTCCCATCCTGCGGAAAATGAAATAATACATCAGCGCGATAAGGCCAATCGGCAAAAGGATGTTCAAAATCAGCTGCAAGATAAATCCATTTTGTTGGCGAACAACGCCATATTTTACGCCGGTGGAATCGAGAAGCCTGATGAAATCTTCGGTCAAAAGTCCGACAGCCTTAAAATCCGGATTTCTGCCTTGCGACCTTGAAAACGGAAAAGCTTTCCGCACGACTTCATCATTCGAAACCAGCGACTTTTGCTGCACATATCCGTAAAAATAAGTGTCGCCAAGCTCGACTTCTTTTATCGTGCCATTTTCCACCATCGCGCGGAATTCCGAAAATTCGATTATATTTTCGCCGCTTTTCGAAGCAAACACATTCAAAAAGCCAAGAATCAAAACCACCGCCAAAATCATCAGCCAAAACGGAAAATGCGGACCGGAAGGCCTGTCATGCTTTTCGCCTTCGCCGTCTCCAGAAAGCTTAAAAAAATCGAACGGATCTTTTTCGTCTCTTTTATTTTTCTTGTCTTCTGACTTTTTTTCTTCTGCCATATTTAAATTATACAAAAAATGAAATAAATTTTCTACACAAATTCCAAGAAAAATCGAAAATTATGGCGGCCACTCGCGAAAGGCTTCAAAAAAATATCACGAAATTTTCCCAAAAAAACTTGACTTCTGGAAATTATGCTTTACAATATATATTGAAAAGTTTTAATTTTCTTGTGCGAAAATACTGAAATTATGCCGACAATATAATTGAGGCAAAATATAAAAAACTCGAAATTTGGGCTTCCTGAAAACGACTTTTTATAGGCGGTGTTTTTATGAGAAATTTTAAATTCGCTGTGGGCGCATGCTCATTTTTGGCAGTATGCCTTTTTCTCTTTTCCTGTTCTTCAGGACTTGGCGAATCAATCGACCTTGAAGCCCCCGTGCTAGAAATCACAAGTCCAAATCACGGAGTTTTTGTTCCAAAAAAATTCACTTTGGAAGGAATTGCCACCGACAACAAAAGAGTAAACAGCGTAGAAATCGAATGGAAATACAAAATAGACGGCGAAACAAAAAGCGGCAAACAAACAGCGATTCTTTCCGGTGAAAAATGGCATTGCGATTTTGAGTTCAATGGCGACTATGAAGTGGAATTCGAAGCGTATGCCTACGACCAGCTGAAAAACGGCTCGGACACTTCACACCAGCGGATAATGCTTCTCATTGACAGCCAAGATCCCGAAACGGACAAAATGTCCATCGTGCGCGGCGACTATGTGGCAAGGCTTTATCCGCTCGAAGAATTTACAAAAGCCGACGGCTTCACCAAAATGAAAAACGAGCCGAAAAACAAAGACAATTTTCAGAACGAAAAAATCACTTTGGTTACGACGCTCAACGACAATTACGGCATCGGAACACTTTCGCTCGACCTTTACGAAGTGAATCCCGAGACAAAAGCCGAAACGCCCGTCATCGAAGGAATTTCCGCAGATTCGCAGGACAACAAATATTCTCCGCGCTTTACTATAACAGAAGATATGCTCCCGCAGAAAATTCTTGCTGGCGTGCATTATTTAAGGCCTTATTTAAACGCGACAGACGAAGCCGGAAACAAAGTCAGAAGAAAAGAAGAAAACGTTTTCGCATGGGAATCCGAATACAATCGCCCGCACGTTTCATTCAGTTCACAGCAATCCGACAAGGTGCTCGAAATTTACAAAGACTCTCCGATAATCGTAACCGTATTTGACGACGACAAATTAAAATCCTGCCGTTACAGCAGAAGCCTTGTAAAAGAAGTTGATTTCAAAGACAAATATTCTGTTCCAACTGATGATTATTCTTTTGAAAAAGGAAGTCGCGACTTGAGCTTTGAAATTGACACAAAAGAATTCGACATCGGCTCATACTATATCGTGATAAATGCCGAAGATGACAGCGGAAGAGACGACGGAAAATATTTTGAGGCAATTAAAGTCAACATCACGAATGCATCCGCGCCAGTCATAATAGTAGACGAGCCCGTACAAAATTCCGCGCCCGCTTTGACCGATGGCAAATTCGAAATAAAAGGGCGAGTCATCGACAATGAAGACAATTTGAACAAAATAGCGATTGCTTGGCTTCCGAATGGCAACGACGACATTGAAAAAGCGAAAGAACTTTTCAAGAATTACGATTTCGGCGCGGACAGAAACGGCGAAATAAAAATATACAAATTGGACGCAACTCCCACCGACAAAGTTTCGGGCAAGCCCACATACGCATTCTCAAAAGCATTCAACTTTTTCGATGATTTCAAAGTAAATGGAAAGACCCACAATGAAAACAAAGTCTTTATGATTGCCACAAAAGACCCGACCGGAAATTTGGTAACGAGCACTTTCCGCCTGAGTAAAATAAGTTCCGCGCCGAAGTTCAAAATAGGTTATGAGAACAGCGACAAGCAAAACGCGGCACCCTCCGAGACATTTATGTTCACGCCGCTCGCAAATAGGAAAACTACATTTACGATTACGCCATATTCGGAAAGCAACTTGAAAATAACGAAGTTCTCTGTCAAAGGAAACGACAACGGAAAGAAGGTAGATGAATCCAAAAATTCCGACGACGGTATTAAGGACAAAATTACGATTGAATTCAATGAAAACGAAGCGAGCCTCGGAAAAGTCTACAAATACACATTGTCCGCAACTGACCAAATCGGCGGCACTTCGAATGAAAACCTTACAATTCAATTCGACCAATTCGGAGTCTTGCAAAGCATAACTTGCGAACAGGCGGCAAACGCCATATTTTTAAAAGGCGAAACGATAAGGCTTCAGGCGAACTTCGACTACAAAGTCTATGTAAACGACACGAACAAACCATATATCCAACTTTCAGGCGAAAGCTTCAAATACAAAGACGGAAGCGATGTACCGGCAGAAAAACGACAAGCAAAATATACGGGCGGAAACAATTCAAACACGCTTTATTTTGAATATAAAGTAACCGACGAAATTGAATGCAAAAATCTCACAATCAGCAACATCGAAAAAAATGGCGCAGTACTGGAAGGCAACATAAACACATTTAACAGCACCGTTAACCAAGTTAACAGCAAAAAATACAAAATCGATTCAATTGCGCCATACATAACAGGCATGAAACCGGGCGCAGGCGGCGTAGTAGAAAAAAAGGACGGCGCAGTTACAATAACATTCGAATTCAACGAGCCTGTAACCGTGGAAAGCGGCACTGTAATAATACAACGCACGGATGGCTGGTACATTCCGCCAGTCATAAGCGAAGAAGTGTTCTTGAAAATCTACAATGAAAAATTGAGCAATCCGAAAGACAAAGAAACTTTGTGCGGCACTGCCGATTTGACAAGCAATGAAAAATACTACACGAATACACTCATGCCGAAAGGCCCGTATATGCAATACACAAACGGAATAACACCTGATAAAAACGGCAATATGGTTCCCGATCTTACGACAAAATACGTTTTGGCATACGAATATAGTATCGGCGACAAAACAGGAAAAGTCGTTGAATTGCGTGGCGTTTTGGAAAATGCTGGCTATCACAAGGCGGAAATCGACTGTTCAAGAATGAAACCTGTCGGCAATTCTCTAACACTGGAAATAAAAGACAGCGACTTTATCGGTGGGCTTGTAAATGGCGTGGAATACAAAGTCATTTTCCAAAATTTCAAAGTATACGATAAAGCCTACAATTATTCCACCCCCCCCCAAGACGGCGATTTCCAACTTAACGGCTCGACATACAATTTTTGGGTAGGACCTGTCGCCACTCCGGTAATCCGCGTAAACCGCACTGCGACAAACGGCATTGATGACAATCCTTTTGATGAAGGTGATGTAAAAACATATCTTCCTGGTGATGTAGAATTTAAAACCTATGCTACAAAATTCACTCGCGCGGCACGAACCACATTCAAAATTGACTGCGAAACTCCTGGCGCAACGGTGCAATATGGCACACTTTCAAAATCATCAACTCCAGTTTCAAAAACGAATATAGAAGAATTAAACAATACTAATAATGGCGAGGCAAATGACGAACACACAAATAAAATCGATGATATAAGCAGCAGTGCTTTTAATGAAATAAAAACAAATCCCAAGGCAAATCTCACAAACGGCACTAGTGCAACTATTGATATTGGCGAAAAACGCAACGACATCTCCGAAAAAATCTATATCAGAGCAATGGCGATGAAAACTGGCATGAAGAATAATGCCGCAGGAAAAGAAGGCGCGTTCAAGACAGTCTTGCATTATTATTTGAAACCCACAAACCCAGCTACAGATTGGAGAAAAAACAATGGTGGTGTCTCAACAAAACAAGTCAGCTTAATCAAGGATACTGACCAAATACAAACTCCGCTTCGCATTCATGGTGCACAAGTACCGGAAGGCTCTTCTTTCACAGCGGGCTGGCCTCTCACTCAAAATGGTGAGGCTCGCAGTGACTATCAGATAGCATACACAAATGGCGATGGACACTTTTATTGGGTAAGCTGGCAGATTTTGGACAATTTCACCTTGCAAACATTTTCTGTAGATTTCCAAAATCCTGCAAATCCCAATACGACTTACGGAATATATCATTATTGCAAGAACAAGGCTTATTGGGCTTTGACTTATTAAAACACAGGAGGGCAGAAAAATGAAATTTATGAAAACATTCGCAATTTTTCTTTTTGCGCATGTCGCACTTTTTTTCAGCGCATGCAATACAGGCTTGGGAGACTCGGTGGATCTTAATGGCCCTACAGTTACAATAATTTCGCCCGAAGCGCGCGAAAACGTAGGCGAACGATTCGACATACGCGGCACAGTCACCGATGATTTTGCCGTGGGCTTGGTGACGGTGGAATTGGACGGAAACACATGGCAGCACAAAGGTTCGGGGTGGCAGTACAAGGCGAAAGGCGAAAACAATTTCGTTCCCGACACCGAATCCGAATGGATTTCAGAAAACAAAAAAAGCGTAGAATGGACCATAAAAGGCGCGACCATTTCCGGCGCGGGAACTTTTACGATAGAAGTAAAGGCACTCGACGAAAGCGGAAATTCTTCGGAAGAAAGCAGCAAAAGCCGCGATGTAGTCATAGACAAAAACGCGCCAAAAATCACTATTTCCGCGCCGCCCATGTCGCAAGAACCAAATGCATTCACTGCCATCACTGATTACAAGGACATTACGAAGGTAACGCAATTTTTGACGGGCGACTTCAACGTTTCCGGAAAAACTTCCGAAGAAAACGCGATAAAATATGTCGAAGTGCTCATAAAAGAATACGGAGCGGAAAAAGAGCTTTTCAAAAAAAGAATAGTGCAGAACGAATCCGACAAAACTTCGGAAAGCGACACAGTGGTGGACGCGCTCCGCTCATGGGAAATCACCGTCAAACTCGACGAATGCGCGCTCGGCCAATTGGACGAAAAGCAGCACATTTTGAATATTTACACAAGCACTTGCGACTCCGCTGGAAACGATTCGGGCTTGCAATTCCAAGGCCACGCTTGCATGTGGAAAGAAGCCGACAAGCCGTGGATCGACATCATATTGGGCGATGAAAATGCCCCGAAAAACATCTATTCGGGCTCTTCCATTTTGGGAAATGCATACGACGACACGGCGATAAAATACGTCGATGTAACCATCAAAAAGCAAGACGGCGCAATAGTATTTCAAGATAAAATTTATTCCGCCGACGACAACGCGGAGGACGAAAACAATGTTTACTTCGAACTTCCGATTCCAACCGATAGCGGCAATTATTTTCTTGAGATAACAGCCACGGACAAAAACGGCAAAGTGTCGGACACAAAGAAAGGCTGGATCAAAGTCGTAGACAAAATGTTCCCTTCGATAGATATTTCCCAAAATACGGAAAGCGGAAAATTGTTCTGCGACAAAGACGGAAATTTCACTCTCAAAATAACTTCGAAAGACGAAAGCAAAGTCGCGTCTTTGAAGATGGCGTACATAATAAATCCCTCGGACATAGTAGAATATTCAGATTCAATTTCAGAAAAATGGAACGCCACTTCCACAAATTTAAATGACTTGAAAAACGGGAAAGCCTATGTGATTTCTCCAAACGACACGGGCGAAACTGTCACCGAAAACAATCTCAAGAGAAAAATCTACAAGAACGAAGTCAAAATAAACATATTCAACGACCTCGGCATTGACGGAAACAAACGGAAACTCACAAACCAAACGTTCGCTTTCCGCGTAGAGGACGCAGACCAAAACGCCTTGACAAGCACATACGCAATCCAAGGCGACATTGAATCGCCGGAAATAAAATTCACAAAACTTGAATATTATTCATACGAAGGAAGCACGGCAATCACGCGCGAACAGGAAGGCGGAGACGCACTTCCCGCCTTTGGCGAAAAGACGTTTGTAAAAGTATATGGAAAAATCAGCGACAATTCGACCGATGTTTTGGGAAACTACGCAAAGTATCTCAAATTGGATTTGACGGCAAACGGCAATCCAATCACAACAAGCATAAATAATGACGGAACTTTTGTAGCAAAAGCATCCAACTTGACGGGAGCTTCGCTTGTATTTGAAGGAAATGTGACGGATTGGGGCGGAAATGCCAAAAAGCAAAAATACGCTTTCCTCGTCGATTCGCAAACTCCAAGAGTGGAATATATTTCCGCCCTGACCCCGGAGGGATTTTATCCATCCGGTCAAACCATTCAAATATTCATCCGCTTTAACAAAAAATTGGATTTCCAAGGAACTACAAAAATCACATTGAGCAATGGAAAGACAACCGAAAAATCCACAAATACATCAGGCATCGGAGCCAATGATATTTTGTTTGAATATAAAATTGGCAAAAATGACGGCAACATAGAATCACTAAATGTCACAGGAGCGGAGTTTGGCACTGTAAAAAATGAAGGGGCAGATGTTACCTCCGAAATAAAAAAATCTATTGAAGAAATCATAAAAGATGAAAGTTCCGGAAAAAACCTTGCCCAAATGAAAAAAATCGGCATCATAACATCTGTGCCAAAAATAACAAGCATAGAATTCAAAGAAGATGAAAAAAAGCTCACCATCACTTATGACAAGCCCGTCGCCAAAGGAAACGAAGAGGTCACCATAATTCAGCAAAAAACCGAAAACGGAAAAAGTGGAGATGGAGTGGACAATGTTCCTGCCGTGCTATCAGAATCGGAAGGACGCACACTTTTCGAAAAAAATAGCGTTCTTGAACAATATTACGAACTCACGACAAATGGCGCAGACAAAAATTTCAATGCAGACCTCACTTCCAAATATGTATTGAAGTATGAATACAATTCAAACAAATCAGAAATCACAAAGGAGTATGAAGCGACAGGCGCACATAAACTTTCACAAAATGCGCGCGCGCAAGGCGTGAGCATTGACAGCACGAACAAAATAGTTACGGTAAAATTTAATTCACCTCTTCCCTGCAAAGGCGCGAAATACAAAATCACAGTACCCGCAGGCTTTATGCAAGACGAAAAAGGCGGCTCAAATTTTCCAGCCGATGGAGACTCCTCTAACGAGATTACCGCCAGTGGAGCGGAACTGCCTGTAATAAGGATATACAAAAAAGAAACAATTGTAGAAGCTCATAAGGCAACCCAGCCTTTAACGACAGTTTTCAAAATTGATTGTGAAACACCAAATGTTGAGCCGACCTGTAGTTATACATACTTTAAAAGAAATGCTCTTGCCTTAATAGGACGTAGTACAAATAAGGATCCATTATATTTTAATTACCCTGGTTACGACGGAAATGACATTCTCGATGAAAATAAAACTCCACAAATAACAAACTTCAAAAAATTTCCTTATGAAGGCATAAAAACAAGCAACGGAATCACCAAAGAAAATGATTACAACATAGGAACAGGCGATTGGCGCGAAGGTTTGGAATACCATATTACCGCTAGTGTTGGTAATATCAAAACTTATGCTGTCGCATACAGGACAGTCATAGAGATAAACGGTTTCCCGTTAGATACTAATACCTATGGGCTTTTTATTCGCGGTGGCGATTCTCCTTCGGGCTCAAATACTGTTCAAGGCTTTCCAACTAGTTGGGATATAAACAAGCCCGAAGAAACAAGGCTTTTTACAAAAGCGGACATCAAAAACTATAAAGATGAAATAGTATTAAGACCAGATGACCAAAACAGAAATATTTTCTATTTCACTTCGTGGGCAATTACGAAAGACTATTACTTTATGATTCTTAGAGGTAAAATGGATGACAAAACCAACGGAACTCCAGGCAAAGGGCCTTCCATTGGTACTATGGCTCAAAACAGTTGGGTTAGTTATTTTGCACAATATCCAATAAATCCAGGTGGCTATATTAGAATTCTAAATGGTACTAGCACTTGGGGTGATAATATCTTTGATTATAAAAATAGAAACAGAAATGGCAGCGACGGCGACAGTGCGGGCTTTGAAGATGGTAAAGAAATAATCTTTACCAACAGATAGCCCTTCCACGCAATGCCTGCCTTTCGCAGGCATCACACCTACGCACACTCCCCTATTTCGCACGCAAAAATTTTTCATAAAATTCCAAAAATTCTCTAAACAAAAATTTTTAAAAGCCGAAAATCAAAGTGATGCATTACCCTTTTCTTGGAGGCAAGGATGTATAATCAGGCTTACAACGCTTACAAAAAGGCCAGCGTAAAAACGGCGAGCCCTGCGGAACTCATCGTCCTTTTGTACGAAGGCGCGATCAAAAAACTCGCATCGGCTTCGTCGAAGTTCACCGCAGACGGCAAACTCCCTGTCGCGCAAATCGAATCGTTCAGCGCAGAC
Organism: uncultured Treponema sp.; assembly: GCA_947178095.1. Lineage (GTDB taxonomy): Bacteria > Spirochaetota > Spirochaetia > Treponematales > Treponemataceae > Treponema_D. Next base: position 3,422 of record CAMWWZ010000051.1, on the reverse strand, counting down.
ATTCTGCGCGCGCAGGAAATCATCACGGAACTGGAAGTTTCGCTGGACATGGAACAAGGCGGACAGATAGCGCAAAACCTGATGTCTTTGTATCTATACTTCAACGACCAACTGCGCAGCGCGAACATTTCCAGAAGCAAGGAAAAAGTCGATTTCGTGCAAAACATGATGAGCGAACTTTCCGCGACATGGAAAAAAGCCGCCGAAAATACAGTGACGATGCCTTCTATGCAAAGGCAGCAAACTTTGAACATTCAAAGTTAAATTTTATTTGCGTGCTTTCATTTGCAAAGTCACGCTAAAAATCCAAAAAAAAGTTGAAACATTTTTTTGGATTTTTATGGGGGAAAAAGATGGAGAACATTTCCGCACAAGAACTTGAAGAGCGAGTGGCATTGCTAAAGAAATTCCGAAGCCTTTTGCAAGAGCAGCGCGAAAAATTCCGCGAGTATCTGGCAGTTTTGGAAAAGCAGGAAAATTCGATTGAGACGGAAAATCCCGAAGCAATTTTGGCGCACACCGAACTCGAGCAGCAAGTCGTATCGAACATCGTGAGCCTGCAAAAAGTCATCGTTCCAATGGCGAATCTCTACAATTCCCGCAACGCGCTTTCAAAGCCGGAACAGTCCATCATGGAGCTGCAAGACGACTTGGCGGATTTGCAAAAAAAAGTTTTGTCGCAGAACGAAAAGAACCGCGACTTGCTCCGAGTGCATCTTTCGCAGATTCGCACGAAAATCGACACTTTCCGAAATCCTTACAAAAACGCGCGTTCGGTTTATGCGGAAAAAAATTCCACAGGAAATCTTGTCGCCCTCGAAGCGTAAAATATTTTGCCACGTTTCGCGCGCAATCTTTTAAAGGCATCGCGGCATTCGTCGCGAGCCGCTATTTACAAAATCTAAATCTTCTGTTATAATTTTTCCGAAGGCGGAAAAAATATGGACTTGAAAAAATTCTATGATTCTGTAGGCGGAAGCTATGAGGAAATCAAAAGCCGCTTGCCGACCGACAAACTTATTGAAAAATTTGTTTTGATGCTCCCGAAAGATCAGTGCTACGAAAAGCTCGTTGAGAGCATGGCCAACAAAGACTGGAAAACCGCGTTTACTGCAAGCCACACTCTAAAAGGCGTTTCGGCGAATCTCGCGCTGAAAAAACTTTGCGAGGCATCCGGCGCATTGACCGAAGATTTGCGCAGCGGCACGCCCGCTTCCACCGCCGAGGAAAATTTTCAAAAAGTTCAAAATGAATACGAAGCCGTAATCGCGGCTTTAAAATCAGAGGGTGCGTAAATGAATGAAAAAAATCTTTCTCCCGAAAACATATTTGCCCTTTTGCACGAAAAGGACACAGTTCTCATCATCGAAGACGATGAAATAAACCGCGGAATTTTGGGCACGTTCTTGCAAGGCAAATTCAATATTTTGGAAGCCGAAAACGGCAAAGTCGGCCTTGACATTTTGGACGCAAATTATGACAAAGTTTCAATAATTTTGCTGGACCTTTTGATGCCGGTAATGGACGGCTACGAATTCCTTCAAAGAATGGGCAACGACAAAAGGTTCAATGCGATTCCTGTGATCACGCTCACTTCCAGCACCGCAGACCCCGACCAAATCCGCGCGCTCAAACTCGGCGCATCGGATTTCATTTCCAAGCCATACAATCCGCACATCATCGTCAATCGAATCAAAGCGATGGTTCGTCTGCGCCGTTCGTTCAACATGCTTTCGGCGGCCGCCGTGGACAAGCTCACAGGCGTTTATTCAAGCCAATTCTTTTTTACTTACGCCGAGCAGATTTTAAAAACCCACCCGAACACCGACTATGATTTCATTTGCACGAACATCGAATCGTTCAAAGTGGTGAACACGCGCCACGGAAGAAAAATCGGCGACAAATTTTTGCAGGAAATTTCCGGAATATTCCAAAGCATTTTGCAAGAGCACGAAATCTGCGGAAGAATGAACGCCGACCGTTTCGCGATTTTGCTTCAGCACCGCGAGCGCGACGTTTACCAAAACATCGAAAATGAAATCGTGAAAAAACTCAAGAGCGTTGGAATAAATTCCCTCGTCATAAAATTCGGCATTTACGAAAACGTAAAGCATGACGAATCCACTTCATCGATGTATGACAGCGCGATGCTCGCGCTCAATTCCATCACGAAGCAATACGGCGAGACGATTCGCTACTTCGACAAGACTTTGCAAGACAAGGCGCAGAACGAACAAAACATCATCGACAACATGGAAGAAGCTTTGGCGACAAACGAATTCGTCGTTTACTATCAGCCCAAGCACGGCATAGAAGAAAACAAAGCCATGGGCGCGGAAGCACTCGTTCGCTGGAACAGCAAAAAATTCGGCTTTATGAATCCAGGGCTTTTCATTCCGCTTTTCGAGCAAAACGGCTTCATCGCAAAGCTCGACTATTACATTTGGGAAAGCGTTTGCAAAATGCTTCGCGAGCGGCTCGATGCAAATGCGCGGGTCGTTCCGATTTCCGTGAACATTTCCCGAAGCGATTTTGACATGGCGGACTTGGATCAAAAAATCATCGCGCTCGCCGACAAGTACAACGTGCCGCACGATTTGCTTCACCTTGAATTGACGGAATCCGCTTACAACGACAATCCGGAGCAAATCCGAAAAATCATCGAGTCGCTTCATTCGGCGGGATTCGTAATCGAGCTGGACGATTTCGGAACTGGATATTCTTCGCTGAGCGTTTTGACGAAAATGCAATTCGACATTCTCAAGCTCGACATGAGTTTGATACGGGAAATCAAAACGCCGGCAGGCCGCAACATTCTTTCGTGCATCGTGGATCTTGCGCACAGGTTCAATATGAAGACCGTCGCGGAAGGCTGCGAGGACCAAGAGACGGCGGACATTCTCGGCGAGCTTGGATGCACTTACATTCAGGGCTACTTTTATTCCAAGCCTCTTCCGCCCAAAGAATTTTTCGAATACATTGAGCTTCACAGGTAGGCGAAAATGGTTTTAAAACTGATTCTTACAATTTTGATAATCGTTCTCATTTCGTTTTTCACGGGATTCAATTTGCAAAACGTCTGCAACATTTGGCTTTTCGGAAAAACTTTTTCAAATGTGCCGGTTTTCATAACCGCGCTCATTTCGTTTGCCGCTGGAATTCTTGCGACGCTTTTGGCAGTTTTTTTCACACCCAAAAAAAAGATTACTTCCGAGCAAGCGCGCGCTGAAGCCGAACGCCTCGAGCAAAAAGAAAAGAAGAATCTTGAACGCCAGCAAAAGATTCAAAAGAAAATCGAACAGGCGAAAGCGCGGGTGGCAAAGTCCGACGAAAAAAAATCGGGAAAAAATTCTTCTTCAAACGAAAATCTCGGTGAACAAAATTCTGCTTCGGAAAATTCTTCGGAGAAAAAATGAGGCGAA
>CAMWWZ010000050.1 GCA_947178095.1 uncultured Treponema sp. | reverse complement strand
TGCCGCCCACGTTCACGTCGTACACAACCTGGCTGAATTCAGGATTGACGGTGACAATGCTCGCGATGTGCAGGACGAAAATGTCCGTTCCCTCCGGCACTGAAAAGAAGCGCTCCAGCGCGGAGATGTCGCACAAGTCGCCCTCCACGATTTCCACCGACTGCGGAATGTATTTCGCAGCCTTGTCTCCCGGCAGGACGAACGCGCGAACTTTCGCGCCGCGCTCCGCCAGTTTCCTTGCGACCGTTCCGCCCAAAAATCCCGCCGCCCCGGTGACCAAATACATGCTTGCGCCCATAATGCTTCCTCCAATTTTTTAATATTTCAAATCGTAAATGTTACTCTTCGCTCTTGCCCGCTTCCGTGACTTCGACGGTGTATGTTCCGTCAAGACCTTTTGCCTTGAGGAACGTGTTAAATTCGCGCGAAAGGTCATCCGCGGAATAGCCTGCCAAAGGCGCGTCTTTTCCGTATACACCGACGGATACTTTAGCCCGCGCGGAGGACTTTTTTACGGCGGCGGCAGTTTTCTGCGGCGCTTCCTGCGCGCCTTTTTTGATATTCTCCACGACCAGCCGCATTTTCGCCTTCAGTCCTTTTGTGCGCAGGAATTCCGTGAATTCGGGATTCTCTTCCGCGCTCTTGCGCTTCACTTCCTCAAAATTCGCCTTGTCCACTTCTTTCTGACGGCGCGTGTTTTCCGCCATGTTCGCGAATGCCACTTTGAATTTTGCCGTGATGCCTTTTGTCCGGCAGAATTCCTCGAACTGTCTGCTGATTTCCTGTTCCATCATTTCCGCGCTCCTTTCCTTGCCAAAATCGTTTTCCGCCGCAAGCCCGTCTGTGCCCGCGCCCGCCTCTCCGAACAATGTCGTTCCCGCAAGTCCTGCGGCAAGAACGGCAATCAACGCCCGGCTTTTGTGTTTCATAAGACCTCCCATAAAAAGTCAAGAAAAAAGTTGCAACTTTCTTTCTTGACTTTTTACGCCACTTCGCAATGAGATGAGAAGTGGCATTTGATATGCAAGTTTCCAACGGAAACTTGTCATGATAAAAAGTTGACGATATTTCAGGCAACTTTTTATCATAACTCCTTACCGGAACTCCGCGTCTGCGATGTTCCGTGTTTTGTAATTGTCAGTCTAATGCGGAAAGGCGCGAAATGCCACAACATAAAAACAGAAAAGTGTCGGTTTCTGATCGATTTTTCGGAAAAATATGCTATACTAAAGGAATGCACAAAAAAGATGACAAAATGAACCGTTCGGAGGCGAAATTCCACAACACGGCGGTGAAAATGCAAAACGCGCTCATGGCGTTGCTCGAGGACAGGGATTTTTCGGAAATCAGCATTATGGACGTGTGCCGTTCGGCGGAAGTCAACCGCTCGACGTTCTATGCCCATTACGAGACGATGCACGACTTGCTGGAAGAAACGTACCGCGCTCTGATAGAGATTTTTCTTGCGGAATGCTCGTTCGGCGCGAACGTGGATCTCCGCGACATTCGGAACATGAAAAAGGACGACTTGAATTTCTGTACGCCCGAATACCTCGTGCCGTACCTCAACTATATCAAGGCGCACCGCACGCTTTACCACGCCTTTGTCAAAAACGCGCGCAGTTTTGAGACCGAAAAAACCGACGACATGCTGATAGAAACAATCTGCCTTCCCATTTACGAACGCCACGGCGTGACGGACAAAAAGCTCGTCACCTACATGCAGAAATTTTTCCTGCGCGGCATCGAGGCGATTTTGCACGAATGGGTCGGCAAAAACTGCGCGGACGACGTTCAGTTTGTCTGCGACGCAATTATGTCGTGCATACGCACGTGATGTGCGGAATCTGTGCGGGGGAAATACGTTCGGACAAGCGAACAAATTTTTGTTTTTTGCCCACTTTTGCGTTGAGGCGAGCAAAAAATTTTTGTTTTTTGCCCGTTTTCGCATTGGGCAAGCATATTAAATTTTGAAAAACCAAAATTTCTTGAGGATATATGTTATAATACGAACGCAACGAAAATCAAGACGGGGGACAATGGTATGACATGCAAAAGTTTGGAAGAAGTGCGGACAAATATCGACAGGATTGACGACGCAATTATTAAGTTGATTGCCGAAAGAGGAACGTATGTAATTCAGGCGTCGGCATTCAAAAAGAACGAGGACGGCGTAAAAGACACTGGACGAGTTGAAAAAGTGATCGCAAAGGTGCGGTCAAAAGCCAACGAATATGGCGCAAATCCTGATATGGTCGAGGCACTTTACCGGGAAATGATTTCAAGGTTTGTCACTATGGAGTTGTCAGAATTTCAAAAGAAAGCGTAGGGGCAAATCGCAACGAGGAAAAACGATGAAAAACAAAACCGAAGCGTCACGGCTCGCGTACAACAAAATCGCCTCCGAATATGACGTGTCGAAAGAAGGGCGGTACACGCGATTCCACATCGGGGAAATGTCCGTCACAATCGATTTGCGCGATGGCGACACCGTGCTTGACGTGGCGTGCGGAAACGGAACGCTGCTGCGCGAACTGTCGAAGCGGGCAGATATTCAGGCGCACGGAATCGACGTGGCGGAGGAGATGATTCGCGCCGCAAAAGCGCGCTGCCCGGACATGCATTTTGAGGCGCGGTCGTGCTGCCCGCTTGCCTGGGACGACGGGAGTGTTGACATCATAACAGTGTGCTGCGCGTTCCACCATTTTGAGAATCCGCAGGGCTTCGCGAACGAATGCAGGCGCGTCCTGAAGCAAGGCGGCGCGGTGTATGTCGCCGAGCCGAACTTCGGCGCGACACTCAGATTTTTGGCGAACACGATTTGGTTTCCCTTTGCAAAAAGCGGCGACGTAAAAGTGTACGGCCCGAAAAAACTCGCGGCATTTTTCTACGCAGCCGGATTCCAGGCGGTGCGGGTGTATAAAAAGGGCGCGGGCTTGTTCCTCAAGGCGGGGAAGTAAATTAGAATAGAGCGAGTTTTATGCGAAATCTTGCGCACTTATTCAAGGCGGATTTTCGCTTCGTTGAAAATTAAGGAGAAGTTTATGAAGAAAATTTTTATTTTAATGGCAATGATTTTTCAGATGCTCTGCGCTTTTTGTGAGGACAATGAAAATTTGTATATAAAAAAAGCGGTAAATCAATATTACAATGAGACTGGAAATAATCCTTATGGCACGAACTGGCTGTATGGAAGAAGTTCAGAATTGAAAAATGTCGATGCCTATTCTTTTATGTTTGAATACCTTTCTGATGGAGACAAGAATACGGCATGGTGCGGAGCAAGCAAAAATTCCGGCATAAATGAGTTTGTGTTGTTTAATGTTCGTGAACTGGATGAATTCGGTTTTTATTCCGGATTTAATTATGATTCCGCGATTAGAAAAGGCATAGACATCAAGTTTTTAATATACAATGGACTTTGTTCAAGCGAGAAAGATTTTCATAAATTCAACAGGGTAAAAAAGGCGTTGGTTCAATTTTACGAAGTGGCAAAAATTGTCGGGCAAAATTCAATGATAATTGATGGTCTTCCAATTTTATTATCTCAAGCGACAATAGAATTGGACGACTTCATTTTGGAACAATCATTTGATTTCCATATAGATTTGGACAAGAAGAAGATTACGTCAACGCCAGATGTCATCATGAAATTTACCATCCTCGATGTCTATCCCGGCACGGATTATGACGATACTTGTATCAGCGAGATAAAAGTCTACGGCGAGTATGCGGAATAAAGCGAGCAAAAAACTCGTTTATACATCGCCGTTTCTCATTTCATTGCGAATGTGCATAAAAAGTCAAGACAGAAGTTGAAACCTTCTCATTGACTTTCTATTTTAGGAGGAAATAAAAATGAAAAAACATTTGGTGGTTTCGATGACCCTTGCATTGTCCGCAACACAACTGTTCGCGTTCACGCCACACATAAACAAAGGGCGCATCGAAGAAATCAGCGTTGCACGGGCTTGTGCGGAAATGAAAATTCCCGAAGCTGAATTAAAGGAACTGAACAAGAATTGTTTTCTTTATTTAGACAGTACTTTGTATTTTCCGCCAACAGAAATAGCAACGGAAGAAAAAGTGCCTGAAATCTATAAACAGACTTTTGAGGAAACGACAGAAGTTTTGTACCGTGTCTTTATAGCCACGAAAGATGAATACGCCGCATCGACAGGAAAAAACTATTACAACAGTTTTCAAAAAATTTATTATGTAAATGGCGATTCAAAAGGAAACCTTATATTTGCGGATTATTATCATGGCGACGTAGATCTAAAAATAAATTCCGACAGCTCTTATGTCATTCAAAGAAACCTGATGCCCATCATCAAAAACAACAAAGTTGCAGGAATTATGTATTATGGAATGGAAACCCATTCGAGGTATGCGCATACGGATGAATATGAATCTATACTTGACTTAAAAAGCGATCATCATACTCACCGGGCAGTGGTGTTTTGGAGCGACGACTTTTCCAAAATTGATTTGGCAAGTGGAAGCGCGAAAAGTGACATACATATTGACTGCTCAAAGCCGCTCATAGATGAAAACGATGTTTTCAGATATACAATACAGAACGCGTTCGACAAGAATCCTGCGACGAGCTATGTGGAAGACACGAAAGATGACTTGATGTATATAAGTTTTGGCACAAAAGATGACTTGCGGAAAATAGCCATTATCAATGGGTATGCCCAAAACAATGATTTATATCTAAAAAACAACAGAGTAAAAAAGATAGGCTGCGATTCATATAACGAGAAAGAAATAAAATTTGAAATTACTGATTATTTTGAGCTTCAAGATTCTCTACTTGGTTATCAGATTTTTGAAATAAAGAAAATTCAAAATTTTTCATCTCAACCAAGTTTTTATGTCGAAGAGATTTATAAGGGAGTCAAATATTCTGATACATGCATTGCTGAGGTAGACTATTTCTATGAAAAAACGGGCTGGCTTTTTGGAGGCGTTGAATGAGTACTCTAAGAAACCTTGAGGTACCATATTTTTCACAACGAAGTGCGCAACGCCCAGCGGTCATCACGATGCAACGTTCGAGAAAAGACATTACTTATTTTTTACAAGCGAACCACACCTCTATCACACAACCGCAAACCACCCGCCATGCGGGTGGCTGCGATTGCTACAAATATTTTACCATCTGTTCCAGTTCCTTGCGGGAATAGTGCATGTTCGACGGCTCCGAATCTTCGGACGGATAGCCCATCGGCAATATGGCAACGGGTTTCTCATTGTCGGGCAAGCACATCGTTTTCTGAACCTGCGCCAAATCGAAATACCCCACCCAGCACGAGCCGATGCCGAGTTCCCAAGCCTGCAAAATCAAATGCGTGCACACAATGCTGCAATCGATGTCGCCGGTATTGTAATTTTCGGAAAACGGATTTTTCCAAGTTTCCGTCTCGTCCGCCGCGACAAAAAGGACAGTGGGCGCGCCGAAAATGCACTGGCAAACCGAATTGATTTTCCGCAACGCCTGCTCGCTTTGCAGCACATAAATTTTTTGCGGCTGCCGGTTTGCCGCAGTGGGCGAAATCCGTGCGGCTTCCAAAATCTTGTTCAGCTTTTCGTCCTCGATTTTTTTGGCGGAGAACGAACGCACCGAATAGCGCGACTTCGCCAATTCCATGAATTCCATAGGAACCTCCTGAAAATTTTATTGACAAATTCATTGTCACTTAATATAATAAACCTACAATATATTTTTAGCAAGAACGCACTTTAAAGTGCTATACTACCTTTTTGGAGAGTACAGGAGTTTTGTATGGATAAAGAAGTCTTGAAATCTTGCAGCTGCCCTTTGGATGCGGCGATTGCCGTCATAGGCGGCAAATACAAATTGGACATAGTTTACTATCTTTTTGACAGGGTTCTGCGCTACAGCGAACTTGCGAAGCTTATAAACGCGACGCCCAAAATGCTTGCCGAACAGCTCAAGACGCTTGAAAGCGACGGCATAGTAAGCCGCAAGCTTTATCCCGTCGTTCCGCCGAAAACTGAATACTCGCTGACGGAACTCGGCAACAAACTTTGCAAAGCCGTGATGGAACTGTTCAATTTCGGCTGCGAGCTTTACAAGATAAACGATGTCCGTCAGCCGTGCTCCGAAAATGATTTTTCAAGGTTGCAAGCCGTGGCGAATAAAAGCAAAAAGCGCAAGCGGCGAGAATAATCCGCCGAAAGTCAGAAAACGCCCGAATTTTATTTTTGAAAAAAATTCGTCCGCCCAATTTGATTTTTGTAATATTCTATCTTTTCGTCCAGTTTTCTGCGGTGTTTTTTCATCTGCTTGATTTTCTCGTCCAAAGAATGGCGATGGCTCACCAGCATCTGCATTCTTTCGTCCATCGTCGCCGCGCCTTCCGAGCGCAGCCTCGCGTATTTCCAGATCTCCTTTATCGGCATTCCCGTTTCTTTCAGCCTTTTGATGAACTGCATCCAGTTTACATCGCCGTCGGTGTATATCCTGTGATTGTTTTCTTTGCGGCTTGGCAGTATGAGCTCTTCTTTCTCATAATACCGCAACGTGTCCAAACTCATTTTCATCAACTTTGCAAATTGACCCGATGTATATTCCATAAATCGCCTCCCGTGCCAAACCTTTCGCCCTGCAAAAATTTTAAATTTCTATTGACATGGAGTTCACTCCATGTTGTAGACTATTATATCACATTACGGAGGTAAATCAAATGAAAAAATACGTTGCCATAACAGGCGCGAGTTCGGGGATTGGGCGCGAGGCCGCCATGCGGTTTGCGCAACGAGGCAAGAACCTGATTCTCGTCGCGAGGAACGCCGACAGGCTGGAAGCCGTGAGAAAAGAAATCGCCGCGATTGACGGCACATTGGAAGTCGTCGTCAAACCGACGGATTTGTCCAAAAAAGAACATGCGCATGCCCTGTATGCGTCATTGAAAAATCTCGATATTGAAACATGGATCAACAACGCGGGCTTCGGAGACTACCGCGCCGTGCACGATCAGGATTTGGCAAAAATGGAACAAATGCTCGACCTCAATGTCGCGGCGGTGGCAATACTTTCCACCCTGTACGCGCGCGACTACCGGGACACGGACAACGCGCAACTCATCAACATTTCGTCCGTCGGCGGGTACACGATTGTGCCCACGGCGGTCACATACTGCGCAACCAAATTTTTTGTTAGCGCGTTCACCGAAGGACTTGCCCGCGAGCTGATTGAAACGGGTACGAAGATGCGCGCGAAAGTCTTTGCCCCGGCCGCCACAAAGACGAATTTCGGGAACGTCGCGAACGGCATCACCGATTATGATTATGACAAATCCTTCGGCACTTACCACACCTGCGCCCAAACGGTGGATTTTCTCATGCGTCTCTATGACAGCGCGCTTCCGGTCGGTCTGGTGGACAGGGAAACATTTGTTTTTTCGCTGTGCGATTACCAGTTCAATTATGCGGGAAATTCCAAGCACAATCAGAAACTGAACAATTCGTGTTTCAAATGAAATGGAAAAATTCAAATCTTATGTTTCATTATTCGGGTGGCTTTTTGTTCGTGTTTTTGTGCGTAAAACTCCGTGCAAACGTTCAAATCGTTGCTGCAGGAAATCTCGCGCTTTTGAGCATATTTTACAAGACATCAAATCGTTTTAATGCCATACTGTCAATATGAAAAAAGAGACGCGCACCGTTTTTTATGACGAGGATTTGCAGATTGAGGCGTATCGTTTTGAAGGCATCACGCAGCCGTTTCCCGTTCATTTTCACGATTATTATGTCATCGGTTTTATCGAACGCGGCGGCCGGCATTTGACGTGCGGGAGCGCAGATTATGCCGTCGGGGCGGGCGACATTCTGCTGTTCAATCCGCGCAACAAACACGCCTGCACGCAGGCCGACGGCGGAACGCTTGACTACCGCGCGTTCAACATCAAAGTCGAAACGATGGAGACGCTCGCAAAGGAAATCACGGGACGAAACTTCAATTTGAAATTCAGCAAAAATATCGTGCGCGATGCGGAACTGTTTTCGGCGTTGCGCGCGCTTCACGAAATGCTGATGCGCGAAAGCAAGGAATTTGAAAAGGACGAACTGCTTTTACTTGCCATCGAGCAGCTCATTCAAGAATACGGCGAGCCATTCGATAATGCCGTCGCGGAACACGACATCGAAATCGAAAAAGCGTGCGCGTATATGCAACAGCATTTTTCGGAGCGCATTTCCCTCGGAACATTGTGCGAAGTGGCGGCGTTGAGCCGGGCGACGCTCGTCCGCGCGTTCGCAAAAACAAAAGGAATCAGCCCGTACCGCTACCTTGAAAACATGCGGCTCGGCGAGGCGAAAAAACTTTTGAAGCAGGGTGCGACTCCTTTGGACGCGGCGTTCTCAACTGGATTTTCCGATCAGGCGCATTTTGCCAATTTTTTCAAGGGCTACATCGGACTCACCCCGAAACAATATCGGGACATTTTCAAACCGAAAACCGGGAGCAAATCATAATGGAAAACGAAAATTTAAAATGCGTGATGATTTTGGACGAAACGCTGCCGCGCGGAATCATCGCGAATGCCGCAGCCATTTTGGGCATAACGCTCGGGAAAAAATTGCCTGCGATTGTCGGGCAAAGCGTAGCGGACAAGGACGGCAACGAGCACGAGGGAATCATCACATTTCCTGTGAGCATTCTTGCGGGCAGAAAAGAATCGATAAAATCGCTGCGGCAAAAACTGTTCGGCGCGGATTTCAGCGATATTGTCACGGTCGATTTTTCCGATGTGGCGCAAGGCTGCAAAACATATTCGGAATATATCGACAAAATGGCGGACGCCCCCGAATCCGCGCTCGCCTATTTTGGCATCGCGCTCTGCGGCGACAAAAAGAAAATTAACCGGCTGACAGGAAATCTTCCGTTGCTGAAATGACGCGCTGCGAAAATCAGGATTTAAAATAATCGCACGAATTGCGAGGAAAAAATTATGACCATCGAATTGATAAAGGAAAACGAAATAGAAGAAACGTGCGAGATGATTTTGCGGGCGCGAAGGCATTCCGTTTTGCCTGAGTACTATCCGCCGCAGTCGGAACATCTCACCATCACGCAGGACGAACTGGAACGCGACATGGAAGAAAAAATGAAAGGCGACCATTTTTACGTTGCAAAAGAAAACGGCGCGATAATCGGCTGCGGCGGAATCGGTGCAAACAAAGGCAGCCTCGCCGAAAGCCGCATACACACGATTTTTGTCGATCCCGCATTTGAACGGCAAGGCATCGGCAGGCGCATCATTGAATTCTTGGAAACCGACGAGTATGCGAAACGTGCAGACAAAATCGTGATTCATTCCGCCATCTCCGCAATTCCGTTTTACCGAAAACTCGGCTACGAGCACAAAAACGGCGAGTTACATTTTGAGGATGGAACGTTTTTGCTTGAAAAGCGGATTCGGAAAAACAATTTTTTGAATGATGAAAATGCTTAGACATAGAAGCCCAAAAAATCACTTTGTTGCGAAATGATTAAAGCAATATTTTGTAATATAAATAATCACCCGAAAAAGCCGATTCGGAATCATTCGGCTTTCTGTCATAAAGGACGAAGCCCGCGCTTTCATAGTTTCTTGGCGCAATCAAATTGCTGTTCGTGCAGACTCGGATTTCTTTCAAGCCATCATACGCCGCAATTCTGCGCATGGCTTCCTGAAGCTGCCGCTTCCCAAATCCCCTCCCTTTGAACTTCGTCCGAATTGCGTTATGCCCAATCTCAACATATTCAGGACGATTCCTCGGATCCCAGCAGATGAATCCAACGGGAGTTTCCGCAAGGCAGGTGACGAATCCGCACTCGTCCGCAATGTTTGGGTGGTCGAAAAAAAAGCGGTCGGCTTCTTTCCAATTGTCATCCCAACAAATGGCGCACCGTCCGTCAAACGAATATGCGTCCGCAAGAATGTCGTACATGATGCCTCGCGAAAAATCAGTGAACTTGCGAAATGCAAGTTGTGTGCCGCTTTCTGCCATCACGCAATCTCCTGCCGTTTTCATTTCATTGAAGAACGGAAATTTATTTTTTATTCTTTTTCAAATAGGCTTTCAAATCGTCAACGTAAAGTCTGTCCGTGTGCGCGATGTGCGAAAGAATCCATTGATATAAAAATTTCACGAATTCCATCGATGAATAAAAAGTTTCCTTCTCAAATTTTTGGCATTTTCCCAAAACCATTTTCGTGAATTCGACATGCTCTTTTTTGTGCATGTCAAAATCCTTGTAACCGCAAACTTGCATCAATTTTTCTTCATGGGCAAAATGAGTTTTTACATAATCCACACATTCTTTGAGAGTCTCACGAACGGTATCCTTTCGCGCCGAATTCTCCCCCAACATGACAGCCTTGTAAAGTTCGTTGCACAATCTCACGAGCCGCTTGTGCTCATCGTCAATAATCGGAATTCCAATCACAAAACGTTCTTCCCAAACAATCAGGTTCTCGTTTTCAGGTGGATTTTTCGTTCCAATTTTCATATCTTAATTATATCACATCGAAAAAAAAATTCAACACGTTTTCAGACATTTTATTTTTAACGCCCGCGCAGGCGGAGCAAGCGAAAGCGCGACAAAATCGAATTTTTCTAGAGCCCCTTACGGAAGCGAAACGGTGCAGAGGCTAACCCCAGTGGAGGCGAAAATTTTTGTTCCGCAACGCAAATTTTCCCAAAAAGTCGCGTTTTTTTGCATTTTTTTCAAAAAACCACTTGACATACCCCCCCCCTATGATATAATACAGCATCACTTTTTTTAAGGGGGCATGCTAAAAATACATCCGTGTATTTTTAGCACTTGCAGATTTGCCGCGTTGCGTTCAAATCTGCGATTTCGTGCCTCCTGCACGTCCGCTAACGCGGAGTTTTTTAAGGAGGACTTTATGAAAAAGTTCAAAAAATTGGCCGCGGTTCTCGCCGCGTTGGTGTTGGCTCTGTCCTGCTTTGTCGCATGCTCGAACGGAGATGATGGTAGTTCAACTTCGACAAGTAGTTCTAACTCAACCAGTTCTACGGCACTGCAAGGCTTGTGGATTATTGATGAAAATGAGCCTGAATCTTATGGATATTATTTTATAGGAAATACGAGGTACTCTGTTATTTCTATTAGCGGAAAGTATTATTGCATTGAAGATAGCAAGGTGAATTTTTCCGTATCTGGAGACAAAATTGTAGTAGAGATTGAGGGGCAGACTTACGAGGCATCTTTTACAATTAATGGAAATACAGCGACTATTAGTACAGCCGGCACATCCAAAATTTGGAAAAAAGTTGACACTATCCCTATTAAAATTACAGAATCAGAGTTTGAAAACCTGTTCCTTTAATTTTCAGCAACGAAAAAAATTTCAATTTTTGAGTTGCTAAAAATGCGATTTTGTAGCGGAGTGAAAAATCGCAATTAATAAGCGGATTCGACTTATTTTGGGCGCGGCGACCTTTTATGGAAACCGCGCCTTTTTGCCTGCATCGCAAAAACGCGCAGCGTTTTCTTGCGCCTTAATAAGCCTTTTCGTGCACTCCCGCAATTGCGCGGCCGCTCGGCTCGTTTTGCAATTTCCATGCCGCGTCCCATTCCAAAGCCTTTGCCGTGGAGCAAGCCACGCTCGCCTCGTGCGGAACGGTTTTCGCGGCCGCTTCCGACGGAAAGAATTCCGCGAAAATTTGGCGGTAAAAATATTCTTCCTTTGTGGCGGGCGTGTTCACAGGGAAGCGTTTTTCACGCGCGGCAAATTGCGCGTCGCTGATTTTTTCTTCGGTGAATTTTTTGAGCGTGTCAATCCAATTGTAGCCAACGCCATCGGAAAATTGTTCCTTTTGCCGCCAAGCGATTTCGGGCGGAAGATAATCTTCGAACGCCTTTCGCAAAATCCATTTTTCAATTCGTTCGCTTCCGTCGGGATTTTTCGGACACATTTTGTCGGACGGATTTATGTTCATCGCGACATCGATGAATTCCTTGTCCAAAAAAGGCACGCGGCCTTCCACGCCCCAAGCCATCAGCGACTTGTTCGCGCGCAAGCAATCGTACAAATGAAGCTTGCTCATTTTGCGCACGAGCTCTTCGTGGAATTCCTGCGCGTTCGGCGCTTTGTGGAAATACAAATATCCGCCAAAAAGCTCATCGCTTCCCTCGCCGCTCAAAACCATTTTAATTCCCATCGATTTTATCACGCGCGCAAGCAAATACATCGGAGTGGATGCGCGCACAGTCGTGATGTCGTAAGTTTCCAAATGATAAATCACGTCAGGCAAAGCGTCCAAAGCTTCCTGCACCGTAAAATGAACTTCATGGTGAACCGTGCCCAAAAAGTCGGCGGCCTTTTTCGCGGCGGCCAAATCCGGCGAGCCTTCCAAGCCAATCGCAAAACTGTGAAGCGTCGGCCACCAAGCGGCTTGAGTGTCGCCGCTTTCGATTCGCCTTGCCGCGAATTTTTTCGTGATTGCCGCGATGATTGAAGAATCCAAGCCGCCGCTCAGAAGAACGCCATAAGGCACATCGCTCATAAGCTGCTTTTTCACCGAAGTCTCAAGCGCGGCACGAAGCGCGTCAACGCTGCTTTTGTTGTCCTTGACATTTTCGAATTTCTCCCAAGAACGCGAATACCAGCGAATCGGCTTTCCCCCTCCATTCGAAGCGAAAAATTTCTGCGCGCCCTTTCCGCCCAAATAAAACGAGCCATTCGGAAATTCTTCCACCGAAACGCAATTGCCTTCCAAAGCCTTGAGTTCGGAAGCGACATAATATCGCCCGTCGGAATCCCAACCTTGATAAAGCGGAATCACGCCGATTTCGTCGCGCGAAACCAAATACAAATCGCGCGTAGAATCGTAAAGCGCGAACGCAAAAATTCCGCTCAGGCTTTCGATAAAATCCGAAATGCGCTTTTCAAAATCCTGCGGAACGCTTTCGCCAAAACTTTCAATCGCTTCCTTGTAAAGCGGAATAATCACTTCGCAATCGCTTTGAGTTCTGAAATTGTACTTGCCGGAAAAACGCGAGCGGATTTCTTTTTGATTGTAGATTTCGCCGTTCACCGCGAGAATGATCGTTCCGTCATCGCTCACAAGCGGCTGCTTTCCCGAAAGCGGATCGACAATCGCCAAACGCTCGTGGCTCAAAATCGCGTTGTCGCCAGTGTAAACGCCGCTCCAGTCCGGGCCACGATGCCGAATCTTCCGAGACATTTCCAAAACTCGCGAACGAAGCTCTTCGCGCAAACCATCCGCCAAAGGGACAGACCCGCTTTCCAAATCAAACGCACCGACAAAACCGCACATAAAATCTCCATTAAAAAGGCATTGGCAAAATCGCCACAAAAAAAAGACGCCGATTTAAAGAAAATGATTCCTTAAATCAAACGCCTTTGTTAAAATTATTCTAGCAAAAAAGCAAAATCGTGTCAACCACTTCGCCAAAGAAATGAAGCAAGAATCTTTTCATTGCATCGCAACTCCGCAAAAATTTGTGGCTGCCGAAAATTCAAAAGCATTCAAGAATCGACATACCTCGAAGCAAGCGTCGGGGTATGAAAGCCTCCGCACGAATCGAAAATGACAAGCCTGTAGCCGTCTCCTTCTCTCACCAAATCCATTTCGGAATCCACATCCTCATTGATATATTTTCTGAGCCGAGATATGCACAAAGAAAGCATGGATTTTGAAATTGGCATATTTTCCTTTTCAAAGTCGCAAATCAAATCTTCCACGCTGACTTTTTCGCGGCGACGATAAAGACATTTCAAAAGAAAAAACGGCTTTTTCGAAATTTTGTTCTTTTTTCTGAAACGATACAAAAAGTCTTCGTCCGTCAAATTTTTTGCCTCGCCATTTGAATCAAAAGAATCATCTTCGGAAATTGTTTTCGCGTCGCAGCCCAAAACATAAATTTTGTTTGCGACCGCATCAAAAACTTTCTTGCAATTTGATTTTTCGCTTTCAATGATTTTCGAAGAAATTTGATGAAGCCAAAAATTTGGGCGCGAATCATTCGGCACTTTCGGATTGTTAAGATAAAGCAAAGACGCGAGAATTTTCTGCTCGTCGAAAAATTCTTGCAGGCAAAAAAATTCATCGTTGAACAAATAAAAGTCCACGAAAACAATGTGCGGCATTTTTGAGCGAGTCGCCTTGAGGAACTCTCCGATTTTCGAAAAAAATTGCCATTCTACGGAATTGATTTCAGAATGAAGAGGGCGAAATTGCAACAGAAGATCTTGGTCACACAAAAAATAAATCCGCACAGCCCTTCCTCAAAAAGAAATTTCCACGCTCAAAGCGAAGTAAAAATTTCAAAGAATTCTCGCTCGCTTCCACGCGCGAGTTTCAACATGCAACGCAAGCCAAAAGCTCGCGCGGCACTAACATTTCCAAGGACGCCTGCTTTCGCCTAGTTATGATACAGCTTCAAATGTTTGACTTCTCCACTATCCTGATATTCAGAAGGCATCGTCCAGTCAATATACAAAATCGAGCCGCGAATGTCCCATTCCGTTACAATCAGGCCGTATTCCGTGGAAAGCGAAAGCACGTTTTCCACCACAGAAAAACTTCCTTCGTATGTTTCCGCTTCATTACTTAAAAGTTTTCCATCTTCATCATAAACAGATTCAATAGAAATAACCGAAGTGTAAGAATTGTCGGCGAGAAAAGTAAGCTTGTTTCCAAGATTGTCGCTCCAAGTGCCGTAAAGCGGCGAAGGGTTGTAGCATGAAAAAAACGCGGCAAGCAAAGCAAGTCCGCATAGAGAAAAAAACGTCCTACAAATCTTTTCTGCAAAATTTCTTTTCATATTCATCATATTATTTATTTCCCGCCTTATAGTCAACATTCACTTCATTCGAATCGATGCCATCACGAATCACGCCGTAATATCCGCCGCCCGCATTGCCGCTTTTTATTTCCACATTATCGTAGCGAACTTTTCCCGGATACATTCCCCGGCAAGTGACCACGCCGTCCATCTTGCCGTTCGCGCTCATATTAGATGTAGTGTTCGTGTTGCCGTCAAACAAAAAGTAAATGCCCAAATCCTTATTATTGCTGATGTAAGAATCCGCATAATTCGTATATGGCATCACGATGCGCGCGCCAAGACCTTCAACTTTCGCCGTATAACTCAAACTTCCAGAAATGTCGCCGTTTATAGTCTCGCTTCCAACTTTATCCAAATCATTCGGCTTGTGCATGAGCGTCAATTTTTTCTGCGAAGATTCGACCGTCTTGCGCTGCTCGCGCATGTATTGCCACGCCGAAAGCGCGCCATATCCCCAACCGCGACCGTAAAGAGTGCCGTCGGCGTTTTTCGTCTTTATTATGCCGTTTTCGAGCGTAGGCGCATCGATTTCGGATTTGTTCGCGCCCTGCTCCAAAGAATTGAGCGAAAGGACGTAGTAATAATATATTGTGCCCGCCTTTGCCGCATCGTTTCTGTCGATGTATTCATAGTTCTCGTTGCCAGCAGTATTAGGAATCGGAGAGTTCGTAATTTTCTTAAAGCCGCTGTCCAGTTTTTCGCTGCGATAAATATTGTATGAAACCGCGCCGCCTTCGGGGGCTTTCCATGTTATCTTCACGGCATGAACGCCATTGGAATTCGTGCCAGGCTCGGTGGTGGAAGTAGTGGACGCGGGCACATATTGGCTGTAGTCTTCAACCATTTGCGCGCGCGTAACGTAAACATCCCGAGCCGCGTATGGTGCGGGCGCGTACACATCAGTCAGCGAACTCTTCTCTCCGTTGAATTCAACGCCCACTTTATAGAAAGCGTATGAAGCCACTTCTATTGAATATTTTCCGTTTGTGAAATTCGGCTCGGAAGAATCTCCTGCTTTACTTCCGAAACTTCCGCCTTGCGCATTGTCGCCATAAACAACATATTTATATTTGTTATCGTAGTTTCGCGTATTGTTCGGAAAATTCTTGTCGCCAATGACCGGAGTAAAGTCGATGCGGCATTTGCTGGAATCGCCTGAAATTTTTTGCACTTCCACAGTCGAAGGCGCGCTCAAAATAAATCCTTCGGCGGGCTTTGCACTTTCAGGACCTGATTTTGACATAGGACCTTTTAGGAGAGTTCCATCTTTATCCTCTTCACTCTTTTTTTCTATCTTGGAAGTTTGCACATAATAGTAATAATATACATTGGGCTTAAGACTTTTTGAATCTGTATAGGGAGAATTTTGCGCGCCCAATTTTGTCATCGTGGAACTTTCAGAACTTGAACGATAAACAGTATAGGTAATTTCATCGTCCCCAGTATTCTCAAGTGAATCCCATTCAATTTCAATGCTTTTCGCATTTTCGCCGTGCCCTTTTTTTACGCGCACTTCGGACACGGCTTTTGGCGCACCAGGAAGCAGCGTGTAGCCCAATGCCACAGGTCCCACCACGCTTTTTTCACCCGTCATGCTGACAGCCGAAACCGTATAAAACAAATCGCCACCATTGAAAGAGGAGACTTTTTCGTCCTTATAGGAAATAGTATCCGCAGTTACCGTTCCAACTTTCGTGGAATTCGTTCCGTCCTCACGTTCGCTTCGATAAATTTCGTAACGAATTGCGCCAGGACTTCTATTCCAAGTAATCGCTATGAAATCCGTAGCCTCGCCCGCAGTAGCATTCGTGTTCGAAGGAGGAGGCAAAAGCGAGCCGCAAGATGAAACCCGATCATCGCTTTCTTCATAGCCAAGCCTCGGATTTGCCGCGCGCACACGATAAAAATAAGCGTAGCCGTATTTTTCGTTGGTGTAGTCCAAAGGATCGTTCATGCCGTCTTTGATTATCGTGTCCGTATATGAAGTGCTGTACAATTGCTGCGTGTGTTCAAGCACGCTGAATTCAGCGTCTTCAGGAATGACCCATTCGCCGCTTTCGCTTCTTTCGGTAACGACGAGACGTTCCAAAGTATAATAGGCGGCGTGCTTTACCGGCGACCATGAAACGCGGATTTTGTCCTTGAATTCATAAAGGCTCACATGAATTTCCGAAGGCGTGTCCAATTTTCCTGCGACTTCCGCGCTCACAAAAACATCGCCAAGCGTGCTGGTGTTTCCGCTGTTAGATACTGAAATCTTGTCTTGAAACGCATTCGCGCAAGACACAAAAGCCAAGCACAAGCCAACCAAAGCGAATTTCAAAAGAAAATTCGCCGCGCGAGTCTTTTTTGAGAAAATCGAATTTTTTGTCAAACGCTCTTCATTGAACATAATTTCTATCAAATCCATTGGCGGCCATTGCCATTCACGCGCCGTATTCCGCCACTGCCGTGCGCATCGACGAATTGATGTACGATTCAAGGTCAAGTCCCGTCGCGTTGAATTTTTCGAGCGCGTCGGAATCAACATAGACCGTTATTTTCTGCCGTTTTTCCTTGACGAAGTTTTCGGGGTGCGCGGGACGCAAACGCGCGATTTGTTCTTTCGAGAGCTTCGGGCAATCTTCGTCATACGTTATCGGGAACGCCATAATCTCAGCAATGCGCTCAGGCGTTAATTTTTCTGATGCTGTCATTATATACCTCCTTCAATTCTTTTTCCGAATCCCACTCGAATCTTCCGTCATCGCTGACAACCGTCGCCATTTGCCACCCTTAAAACAAACAATAGCACGAATAGTTATAAAAAACAAGCATTATCTGCGATTTTTATCGCAATTTTCTAAACATCTCCCACATAGCAGAAGGCGGCAACTTGTGCTCATGCCACCTTCCATGCAACGATATTCTTCTCTTCGCTTGAAAAGCTTATACCCACTTTCAGCATTTTCCGGCTGTCGGCGGCGAACGGGGCGGCGTAGTGCTTCTCCTCAATCTGCGCCAGCGCTTCGTCGGCGGACTTGTCGCGCTTGAACTCGAACAGATAGACGAAGTCCTTCGTCTGGACAACGCAGTCGGCGCGGCCGTGCGAATAATGCTCCTCCACGCCGACGAACTGCCCGAGCAGCATGAACACAATATAGACGACGTTCTGGAAATTCTGCTCGATGACGGCATCGTCCGTCCGTGTAGAATAGGGAAGCCGTGCGAACAGCGACTTGAATCGCGACATAACCTCATCGATGTTGCCCGCGCGCAGGTCGTACAAGAATTTATGGATATTTACGGGTGTCTCCTCCATCCCGATGTTCAGATACTCGGGAGCAAGCGCGTTTATGAACGCATGCTCGACCTCATTGTTCGGATACTTGAGCGTATAGAAGCCGTCCTCGTCGCAGTCCTTTATCGTAAGGTATCCCGTTTGATAGAATAGCGGAATGATGTTCGGATTCTCTATCCGATAGTTTGATAGGCTCGCGGCGTCGGCAATTACGCCGTCGGTGAAATTCTGCGGATTGTAGTTCGCAGCCTTGAGCCTTTCGATGAGGAAAGTCGGCGTGCCGGTCTCAAACCAGTATGAGCGGAAATTCTTGTCGCCCAGCGCGCTTATCAGGCTGAACGGATTGTACATTCCGGCGGCGTTCTGAAAAAAATGGTAGCCGTCATACATATTGCGGAGTTTTTCGATGCATTCAGGGTACGAAAGTCCATGTTTTTCCGCCATCGCCTCAATTTCGGGCTTGAAGTGCGCTTCCATCTCGACTTGCGAAATTCCGCAGATTGCGGCGTAGTCCTCCGAAAGCGAGATGTCGCGCAGCTGGTTCAGGTCGCTGAAAATCGACACTTTGCTGAACTTCGTCACGCCGGTAATGAATACGAATTTCAGATGCTCGTCGGAACTTTTCAAGTTGCCGAAGAAGCCCTTGAACAGGGCGCGGTTCTTTTCGAGCGTCTTGCTCTCGCTTTCCAAAAGCGACTTGTCGTACTCGTCCACAAGCACCACGACTTGAAGCCCTGTCTTCCTGTGGACGTTCTCAAGTAGATATTTGAAGCGAATCGGCAGCGACTCACCCTGCTTTTCCGCGCCGTACAACTCCTCCCACCGTGTCAAATGATAGTCTATGACATCGGAAAGCGAATCTGAATTCTTATAGTTTGCGCCGTTGAAGTCAAAATGGAACACAGGATATGCCGTCCACTCCCGCTCAAGTTCCGCAATCTTAAGCCCTGTGAACAACGCCTTTTTGCCCTCAAAGTACGCTTTCATCGTGGAGAGCAGAAGGCTCTTCCCGAAGCGGCGCGGCCGGCTGAGAAAGTAGACCGTACTTTCGTTTGCAAGTTTCCAGATATATTCCGTCTTGTCAACGTAGAGATAGCTTCCCTCAATGAGTTTCTCGAAGTTTTGTATTCCAATCGGCAGTTTTCTGATAGCCATATCGTTAGTATACAGCATACGCCCTTTCCTTTCAACAAACCGGATTCATTGAGAAAGCCAAACAGCGCGCACTTTCGAGCAATGTTTCATAAACCATTTCACACCCCATTATAACGCGCGCGTCACACACCGCCGCCCTCAAAACAAATTATAGCATGCGCAATTACAAACCGCAACTATTGCCGCCGCAACTCACACTGTCTGGTACATAAAAATGCATCCTTCGTCGTATTCGGGCTTCACGTGTTTTTGCACGAACATTTCGTCTTCGGGCGAAAGGCGGCTGAATCCCATCGTTTTGTAATGCCCTATCAGACGTTCGTTGGGCAGCGCGTAAATATAAAGCGCGTTCACGCCAACATATTTTGCAAGTTCCCGAACAAGCGGCATTATAAAATAGTTAAACATAAGGAACCCTATTTTCTTTGCGATTGCATGCCTTTCCCTATATCTTGTGTCAACAGCAAAATTTGAAAGCTCAATCGCGGGAATCGTTTCAAACCTTTCAGGAGAATCTGAAACCTGCATGGTAATAAGTCCAGTACGCAATGAAAAATAGCAGACAATTTCTCCTGTGGACTTGTCTTTTACAAGATATGTCCTTCCATAGTTTCTTTTTTCGTCGTCAAATGCACTGTATTTCAGATAGTTCTCAAGTCCCATTGCATTGTTCGGAGCGGAGAACTTTTCAATCAATGCCAAGTTTTCTTCGGAATCAAGCAAATGTTCCAAGGAAAACCTTTCCGTTTCCAAATTGAACTCGTCAAATTTCACCTCTCTCACGTGCCTCCCGAATAAGTTGTCGTTCTTTTTCGCGTTCAATTTTTAATGCTGCCTCAACCTCTTCACAAATTCTGTTCAATTCCGTGTGATCCGATTTTGGCGTGTTGGCAATTCTGTACGCCAAACTCTCAGGGTCGTAAATCGTACCCTTCAAATGCTCTTTGTCATAGTATCTCATTTCTCGCCTCCAATGCTTCCCGTCATCGCTGACAACTGTCGCCAATTACGCGCCGTATTCCGCCACCGCCGTGCGCACCGACGAATTGATGTACGACTCAAGGTCAAGCCCCGTCGCGTTGAATTTTTCGAGCGCGTCGGAATCAACGTAGACCGTTATTTTCTGCCGTTTTTCTTTGACGAAGTTTTCAGGGTGCGCGGGACGAAATTCCGCAAGCTGCTCTTTCGTGAGTCTCGGGCAATCTTCAAAATCCGTATTCTTGAAATTCTTGACTTCCGCAACTTCCTCGGCAGTAAGCGGGGGAAGTCGCTTTACATCATCGAGCGTCATAGTTTTCATAGTATTCCGCCTCCTCGTCAGGTTCAGCCATCCGCGCGGAAATAATCCTTTTATTTCCGTTTCGGTCTGTTGATATAACAAACAGAATCAAAAAGTCGGATACCCGACCAATTATGTTCATCCGTTCTTCTTCAAGCGTTGAATGTTCCAAGTCGAGCCTCTCTATTCGCTTTTCATCAAGAAAAACTCTGACTGCCATTTCAAATGACACGCCATGCTTTTTCTTGTTGCTTTTGTTTTTCTTCTCGTCCCATTCAAAAGTCATTCACCCTTCCTGCATTCCCATGCTCAATGACACGCCGGCTAAAATGCAAAACACGCGTGTTTTGCATTTTAGTTATCCCACCATTGCTTTTGC
>CAMWWZ010000049.1 GCA_947178095.1 uncultured Treponema sp. | reverse complement strand
ACGCGCGCCTTCGTTTTTCATCGCGATTACAAGCCCTTCAAAAACCTGAACGCGCTCAGTCTTGCCTTCCACGATTTTAAAGAAAACTTTAACCGTGTCGCCGACATTGAACGGCTGCGCGTTCGGGCGTTTTTGCTGCTCTTCGATTGTCTTTATAATGTCCATTTTTTTCCTCCTGTTAAACACAAGCAATGCCGCATTCAAAGCGCAAGGCAAATCCTTCGCTTATTTTTTTGCGGAATGCTTTATGAAAACTGCTTCCGTCAATTCCTCAATCATTTTTTCGGCTTCCGAAGAAAGCGTTCCGCTCATTCTCGCCTCGGCAATCAAATCGGGCCGATTCAAAAATGTTTTTTGGATGCGCTTTTTCAGCCTCCATTTTCGGATGTTCTCATGGTTTCCGGAAATCAGAACTTCCGGCACTTCCATGCCCTTGTACACGGGCGGCCTTGTGTACTGCGGGTACTCCAAAAGCAAATCGGAAAAACTTTCTTCCGCGAGCGACTCGCTTGAAATCACGCCGTCAATCAGCCGATAAACGGTATCAATCACGACTTGCGCCGCCACTTCGCCGCTCGACATAACGTAGTCGCCGATGCATATTTCGTCGTCCACGTAACGGTCGATAATCCGCTGGTCGATTCCTTCGTAACGACCGCAAATCATCACAAGCTCTTCTTCTTTGCTCAATTCGGCCGCGAATTTCTGCGTAAAAGGCTTTCCGGAAGGCGTAACGTAAATCACGCGCTTTTCCTTTTTGTAGGCCTTCACGCTTTCGAGCGCGGCACCAAGGACTTCGGGCAGCATGAGTTGCCCCGCCCCTCCGCCATACGGACTGTCATCACAAGTGCGGTGCTTATCCAAGGCAAAATCCCTGATATTCACCAAATCGTAGGCAACAATTCCCTTTTGAACTGCGCGCGCCATGATTGAGCTTTCGAAATAAACGCGCACGATTTCCGGGAACAAGGTCAGCACAGTAAATTTCACTGGACTACTCCAGGATCCAGAGGTGCATCAGCTGGACGCTCTTGTTCGGAATGTCAACTTTTCCAACATGAGTCTCGTTGAACGGAACATAAACCGTCCTCGGCTTTTTGTTGGCATTCAATTTGACTTCCTCTTTAAGAACGTCGCAATCCTCGGAGAGCAAAACTTCCAAAAGTTCGCCGGCTCCGCCTTCCAATACGTCTGTGATTGAACCCACAACGCTTCGCGAGCGAATGTCATCCGTGGGCGCGACATCATTTCCCAATCCGTTTTCTTCCCCGAAATAAACCAGGGAACATTTTTTCAGATCCTCCACATACCATTCGCCTTCTTTCAAAGGGCAGGCATTTTCGCGGGAAGTTTGAAGCGCAGCTCCATTGAGTTTCTTTGCCGCTTCAGGAGAATCCACTCCCGCAAATTTCACGTACAAAACATTTCCAGCGACGCGCGCATTTTCCACGGCGTATTTTGCGGAAATTCCTTTTTGCACAAGCGTAACTTCCTTCAGCACGGCGATATGCTCGTAACGCCCGGAAGCGCTTTCGACTCGAACTTCGCCCGTAAGCCCGTGAGAGCCGCGGACAAAACCAACAGTCAAGTCCATCAACAATCAGTCCAGAATTTCAAGGCCGTAACGTTTGCCGTCCTTGCCAGCCGACGCGCTCAAAACCGTGCGCAAAGCCTTCGCAATTCGACCATACTTGCCAATTACTTTTCCGATGTCGCCTTCGGCAACCTTGAGCTCCAAAACCGGCCCGCGTTCGCCAACGGCTTCCGTCACAGAAACGGCATCCGGCTCATCGACCAATGATTTCGCAATGTATTCAATCAGGTCTTTTTCCATTCCAGCGCGCTCCGTAACTAGTTCGTTTGACTTGCTTTAGAAAGGCCACTCTTTCTGAAGATGCTCCGTACAGTTTCCGTGGGCTGTGCGCCAACGCTCAACCAATACTTTGCGCGATCCGCCTTGAAAGCGACTTGCTTGCCTTCCGCCTCGATGGGCTGGTAAATGCCGATTTCCTCGATGCATTTTCCGTCACGCGGCGAACGAGCGTCCATCACAACGATGCGGTAACAAGGCCTCTTTTTCGCGCCGAAACGCTTAAGTCTAATCTTGACCACATTTTCCTCCTTGTAAAATCTTCACACACAATGATGTGAAACTTCATTCTACAAAAAATATTCCTATTAGTCAAGCGAAAACCGCCTGAATTTTTCATATTATTACGAAAAAAAGCATCGGGATTTTTCTCCACCCAATGCCAAAGACAAAACACAAATAAGCGCAACGAAAAGGCTCATCGCGCTTGTTTTGTGAGAAAAAAGACTTTTATGCCCGGAACTTGAGCGAAAGGCTCGAAGTTCCGGCGACAAACTATTTGAGAGACGCGCTGATTCTTTCCAAAACCTTTTTGCGGTCGAGAGGCTTGATGATGTAGTTTTTCGCGCCCAAAAGGAGCGATTTTTTTACCAATTCCTCTTTTCCCAAAGCACTGACCATAACGACGCGCGCATTTTTGTCAAACGCCATAATCTGCTCGAGGGCGGTGATTCCATCCATGCGAGGCATCGTTATGTCCATCGTAACGAGATCAACATTTGGACACAATTCCTTGTATTTGTCCACGCCGTCTTTTCCATCGACCGCAGTAGCCACGACTTCGTAGCCCTCGCTCGTAAGGATTTGTCCGATTTGTTTTGCAACAAACATCGAATCATCAACTACAAGGACGCGGAATTTTGAGCCATCATCCTTGAGTCCTTCTGGCGGACGGTCGTTAATTGAAGGAAAATCACTAACTGTTTTCATTTTTTATATCCTCCTTTTTTATTCAGCGCGTTCGCGAATAGCAACGTTCAATTCTATTTCGCCGCATTCAGAAATAAGAGGAACGATGAGCGCCTCTACGTTCTGGGCGGAACCCGGCAAAGCCGCAATTTCCATCTTTTCGCCGGCGAACAAAGTCGGCGGAGTCAAGTCGAATTTAAATCCCAACTCGTGAAGCTTCGTCACCGCCTGGGCTGTAATCAAATTCGCAAGCTCGCTGATAGTGGCTTTTGCCAAATCATCGAATTTCGTAAGAGTTTCGCCGTTCATTTTTGAAGCCACATTCAACGCGGTCTCAAAGGTCATGTCGAAAAGCACGCGCCCTTCGACATCGCCCGCCAAACCGACCAAAGCGGCCACGCCCATAACTGGCATCGCCACCGATTTGAGCGACAATTCACCTCTCTTTACGTCAATGCCGCCCAAAACTTCTTTCAAAACTCTGTACGAAGTCTCAACAAACGGATTGATATACTCAACTCTCATAGCCTACTCCTTATTGTTTATTAAAATATGTTAGAGAACCTTCAGTTTTTTCACCCCAGTTCATACCACCTAAAACATGCTCGTTTTCGCCAAGGAACAAAATTCCATTGCCTTTGAGCTTTTCCTCAAAATCGCCAAGCACAGTCTTTTGCGACTCCACCGGCAAGAACGAGGCGACATCGCGCGCGAAAATTATATCGACCATGGGCATGGCGTTGGAATTGTTGATGTCGTGATACTCGAACATAACAATGTCCTTTACATCTTGCTTGAAAGCATATTCGCCCGTAACGCCCTTTTGCACATACGGAGAGAGCCAGCCTTGCGCGTCGGCAGACGGCACGGTCAAAAGCGGCGCGTTCGAAATGCTGAGCAAGTCCGTTTCGTGCGCGTAAATCCTGATTTTAGACATCGGATAGCGTTTTTTCAAGACGCACGCGAGGCTGAACGACTCGTATCCTTTGCCGCAACCCGGATTCCAAACGAGAATCTGCTTCGCGTTGTTGTCCGGCAAAATATTGAACACGGCGTCGGCAAATTCCTTTGTCCAAAACATTCCAGTATCTTTCGACCAAAAAGGCTTGAGGAATTCATCGGCATCAGCGGCACTTTGAAGCTGCGTGCTTTCCGTTCCACGAGCCGAACGCCAATCTTCGAATCGACTGTTGAACCACTCTCTGTTCACGTCAGAAATATAGAATTTCTTCAAGTCGATCAATGCGTCGATTATGAATTTCTTTTCGGTGTCAAAATTGTTTTGCGGCGCGGGCTCTGCCTTTGCTTCGGCAGGAGCGGCACTTTCCGCAGGCTCAGCCGGCTGGCTTTCCGCGATTTGGGCAGGAACTTCGGCGTTCACATATTCCCTTTCCATGGCATCCATGTCCGCCGCCGCCCGCTCGTCGTCAGTTATCTTTTGGTTAAAGATTCGCGCGATGTCGAGCAAAACGAAAAGCTGCCTTTCATATTCGACAATGCCATAGATGAATTTGATGTTGATGTCACCGAAAATCGGATGCGGCGGCTGAATCGTGCTTTTTTGAATGCCCACCACTCGGTCAATCTTGTCAACGACGACGCCGAACGTATGGTCTTCGACGATTACAATCAACATATTTTCCACTTGGTCTTCCGCGCGAGGAGGAACATCGATTCCAAAGAATTTCCGCAAATCGATGATTGGAATGATGTCGCCGCGCAGGTTGTACACGCCAATCACAAAAGGCATAGTGTTCGGCACATACGTAAAGCGATTCGCCTTGGCAATTTCCTTTACATACATAATGTCGATGGCGTAGTCCTTGCCCGCAAGCGAAAACGTTACCATCCGAAAATCGGCGACAACTACATTCGCATTTTCTTCATCGAGCTCACCAACCAAATATTCAGCGTTTTGGTCTTTTACCGCTACCTCTTCCATATTCTATGCCCTCTTTACGTTAAGCTGCTGCGCACTGAGTTCCTGCTGGACACCCAATTCCAAAAGCTGGCTCACGTCGATAATCAAAGAAACCGAACCATCGCCCAAAATCGACGCGCCAGCAATTCCCGGAGAATTCGTGAATTGGTCGTTCAAAGGCTTGATTACGACATCTTCTTCGCCGATAAGCGAATCCACCATCACGCCGATCTTCTTTTCCTGCGTTCCCACGATGACGACAAAGCAATATCTGTCGTTGTTCGTGCTTTTTATGTGGAAAAGGCGGCTAAGGCGCAAGACGCTGATTACTTCGTTGCGCACGTTCATAACCTCGTAGTTGTCGATGGTCTTGATTTCTTCCTGCAAGACGCGCTGGCTTTCGATAACCGAAGTAATCGGAATCGAGTAAACTTGGCGGCCGACTCGCACCAAAAGTCCCTGAATGATGGCGAGCGTGAGCGGCAATTTGATTGTAAACGTCGTGCCAGTTCCCAATCCCGAAGTGACGGAAACCGTGCCTTTCAACTTTTCGATCATCGTTTTTACGACATCGAGACCTACGCCGCGTCCCGAAACGTTCGAAATTTTGTCCGCCGTGGAAAATCCTGGCGCGAAAATCAAATTGTACGCTTCTTGATCGGTGAGAATCTTGTTCGGGTGAATCAAGCCTTTGGAAATAGCCTTGTTGCGGATTTTTTCGACGTTGATTCCCGCGCCGTCATCCACAATCTGAATGACGATTTGGTTTCCTTCGTTGGAAGCCTTCAAAAGAAGCGTTCCAGTTTCGTCCTTGCCGTTTGCAGCGCGGACATCCGGCGCTTCAATTCCGTGATCCACCGAATTTCGCACGCAGTGCATTACAGGATCAAGCAAGTCATCGACGACTGTCTTGTCCAATTCAGTGTCTTCACCTTCGATGACGAGGTTGACTTTTTTCTTGAGATCGCGCTGCAAATCGCGGACAACTCGCGGGAAGCGGTTGAAAATCTGCCCGATTGAAACCATTCGGATTTTCATAACGCCTTCCTGCATGTCGCTGACGACTTGTCCGAGACTCTGCGTGGAAGAACGGAATTTCACGTTCAAATCTTTTATTTCCTGTCCGAAAGGATCAAGCGTCGTGAGTATGTCGGAATAATCCTGGCGAACTTTGTCCACCACTTCTTTTACCACCGCGCCGTTTTTGACTTGCTCGAAATAGTCGGGCAACTGGTCGAAAAGCTTGCGGAATTTGTCTTTTGAGACGGCGGAAATAGTCTGCAAACGCAGCTGCATGTCGTTGAGCTGAATCGCATATTGGTTGAACGTCGCCTTGGTGATGACCGTTTCCGAAACCAAATTCAAAAGGTAGTCGATGCGCTTTGAATCCACGCGCAAAACCGTTCCCTGCTGAATGTGCGTTCCCGAAGCAGCTTTTGCTGGCGCGCCGTCCTTTGCGGGAGCGGGCTTTGCCGGCGCAGGAGCCTTTTCTTCCGCCTTTGGAGCAGGCGGCTCGGCAACCTGAGGCGCAGGCTCGGGCGCTTTTTGCGCTGGCTGCGGAGAATGAGATGCCGCATCTTCCGTCGGCTGCGTGACAGGCTGACAATCCGTGCTCAAAGTGACATCACTCAAGAACGAAACATCTTCTATAGCGGAAGCCTCTTTGTCGCTCGCAACATAATACAAAACCTGCGGATAGAATTCATCTTCGTAAAGCGCGTCGAAATCAGGAACGGTTTTCAAGACTGCGCCGCAAGCCTTCAAAGCCGCGAACACTTGAATTCCGCCCACGGAGTTCATAGGATTGTTTTCGTCGAAGCGCACGTCCACGCAATAAAGCTTTTGAGAGCCCTGCAAACTGCGCTTCAATTCCTGATATTCGTCTACCGACAATGCGTGCGCAGAAGATGACTTCGGCGCGGGCGGCGGCGGAGCGACAGGCTTCGGCGCGACTTGCTGAGGCGGCGGAGAACTCTTCTTTTTTTCCGCGCCTTTTTCCGGAATGAAAGAGCGCAGTTTGTTCAAGATGTCGCTGACATCTTCCTGATATACAGAACCATTGGCGCGAGAATCCAGCATCGCCTTTATTACGTCGATCGAATTCAAGAGCACATCGACGACATCTTCCGTCACGCTGATATGATCGGAACGCACTTCATCAAGCACATCTTCCACCGTATGTGTAAACGTCGTAAGTTCCGTCATTTCCACGGTGGCAGATCCGCCTTTCAATGTATGAGCCGCCCTGAATATTTCATCAATCGCTTCATGATTTGTCGGATCGCTTTCTATCACAAGGACATTGCTTTCCAAAGTCTCGACCTGCTGTTCGGCTTCGGTGAAAAAGTCCTTAAGCAATTCCTCATTGTTAATATCAAGATAATCACTCATATCTTATTATTTTATACTTTATTCATTATAAGTCAAGTAAAAAACGCATTTTTTTTCAATTTTTTTTGCTGTTGATACTTTACAAATTTTATGTTACAATTAAAAATCGACTGAAGAAAGAAAATCTTCTGCCGATACTATATAATGATGTTTTGTTCAAAATTTAACACTGGCAATTTCAAAAAGGCATTTGTCCTCGCCTCTGCGATTTTCGGCGCGAGCCTCTTGCATGCGACTCCATCGTTCAGCGGAGTGGCGGCGGGAAGCATCGGCGTAGACGGAAAAATCCGCCTTGACAACGGCGACTCCGATTGGAGTTTGCCCATAGCTTTGTTCGGCGCGTTTCAAGCGGATTTCACAGAATGGTTCACGACGCACGCGGAAATCGAAATCCGCGCGAAGGATTTTCCGCTTCAGGATATTTTCAGCGGCAACGAAGCCGTTTTCAAAGTGCACGAGCTTTCCGCGATTTTCAGCCGCCGAGCCATCACTTCCACGCATTATTTTTCGATATATTTTGGCTCATACGAGGCTTTGGGAACGGACACTTTTTTGATGAGACAATTCGGAATTGACCAAATCAGTTCTCCACTCGCAAAAAGCGTCACGAACATTTCAGGCGTTCCCTTGTACTCTTCGACCGGCGGCGGCATTTCCTATATAGCGCGGCTTGACAAGGCTCCCGTGGCAAACGGATGCTATATTTACCTTAACAATCAAAACGGCGGAAAACTGGCATTGAATCTTGACTACAGGCTTGCGGTGGCCACGGACATTTTCACGATGGATTTTATCGCGGGATTGAGCTCGATGGTTCGCGACAAAGGCGAGCACGACGACGAGTACATAATCGCAATAAAAACGCTCACTTTGCACACCGGGATAAATATGTTCCTCGGCAACAAATACACTCATGGATTGCTTTTACAAGCAGGACTTAACAATCTCGTCCTCAATGGAAAAAATTCGCTTAAAATCGACGAAAGCGACATATCATTTTTCGTCGAGCCGCGCATCAGGGCAAAGCGTCTTGGCGTAAACGTATCCGCCTATGCTTTGAGCCAAGAAAGCGTAGATGACTTGCTTTATCTCACGGACAGAGTGGGCGCGGCCGCGACGCTTTATTTCGACGACATAGAAACAAAGCGTTTTCCGATATTGTTGGGAGTGCATCTCATAGGCTCGATAGCCGACATGGGAATCACGGATTTGTTCGGCGGCGAAAATTTGGACGGAATAAAATTCAACGTATTTCTCACGCCTTACATCGAGATTTCTTTCAGCAAAAGCTCAAATTTCGAGACGATGCTGCAAGTCGGAATGCTCGATGTCATCAATAGCTCGCGCGCGCTCAATTTCAAAATTGTGGCGGGCTACAGAAAAGTATTCTAGGATTTCAAAGCATTTGCCGCACAAATCTCGAAAAAAAAGCCGCGCTATATGCGCGGTTTTTTATTGAATCAACATATCTCGGCACAAACAGCGAGGCATCCCTACCCCGACGCGCAACTTACATTGAAAAATTTTCCATACGGCGGCACGCTTCTTCAACGTCCGCGCGATGTCCGAACGCGCTGATTCTGATAAAACTTTCGCCCGCAGGCCCGAAGCCCAAGCCAGGAGTCGTCACCACGCGGCATTTGTCGAGAATCTTGTCGAAGATGTCCCAGCTTTTCTGCCCCGCAAACCGAATCCACAAGTACGGCGAATTTCCCGTGAAAAAAACTTCGGCGTTTTTCCATTTGCGGACGGTCTTTTCGATAATGCGCGCGTTTTCCAAATAATATTCGATCACGCTTCGCATTTCGCGGCGGCCGGTTTCGTCAAGAGCGGCGAGCGCGCCTTGCTGGGCGATGTTGCTCGCGCCGTTAAAAAGCGTCGTCATCAAGCGACCCCAGTCTTTGTTGACGGAAGTGCCGTCGGCGAATTTCAAATCCTTCGGAACGACGCTCCAGCCCAATCGCACTCCCGTAAATCCCGCAGGCTTTGAAAGCGACTGGACCTCGATGGCGCATTTTTTCGCGCCTTCGATTTGGAAAATGCTTTTCGGCAAAGCTGAATCCGAAACGAATTCGCTGTACGCCGCGTCGAAAATTATGATGCATTCATTTTTGAGCGCGAATTCCACAAGGCGAGTCAATTCTTCTTTTGAACTTACTTTTCCCGTCGGATTGTTCGGCGAGCAAAAATAAATGAGCGAATTCTTTTTTATCTGCGACAAGTCCGGGAAAAAATTGTTTTCCGCAGTGCAAGGCATATAGACAATTCCATCGTAGCCCGAGCCGTTGTTCGCGCCAGCCGCGCCCACAATCACAGAGCCGTCCACATAAACCGGATAGCTCGGATCTTGCACGGCGAGATTCACGTCGCGCCCAAAAAGCGTCTGAACTCGCGCAATGTCGCACTTTGCGCCGTCGGAAATGAAAACTTCGTCTGCTTCGATATTTTCATTTGGATAAAATTCTTCGGCGATTTTTTTTCGCAAATCGGAAGAGCCGAAATCGTCGCCGTAGCCCGAATATCCTTGCACCGTTCCGAGCGAAAGCGCGTAATCGCTCATCGCTTTGGCAATGTGCGGAGTGAGCGGCTCGGTGGTGTTGCCCACGCCGAGGCTGATTATTTTCGCGTCGGGATGATTTTTCGAATATTCATTTTTGCGCCGAGAGACTTCAGGAAAAAGATAGCCCGCCGTCAAATTGGCAAATCCAGGATTTCGTTGTATCATAACACCACTCCTTCAAAATGAGAAAATCAAATTTTCGAACGCGAACGCGCCTAGTTCGTCAAATGTTCGCGGGCAAGGCTGCTGATTGCGTCCGCCATTTTCATAAGCGGCACTTGCTTTTGCACCGCGCCCATTTCCCAGCCAGCGCGAGGCATTCCGTATACGATGCAAGATTCTTCGTCCTGCCCGAGCGTCCACGCGCCTTCTTTTCGCATTTCAGCAAGTTCTGCCGCGCCGTCGCGTCCCATTCCAGTCATAATCACGCCGAGCGCGTGATTTTTGTAGATTTTTGCCACGGACTCAAACATGACATCGGCACTTGGGCGGTGGCCATTGCGAAGAGCCTCTTGCGAAAGTCGAATTACGTTGCCGCTGAATCTCTCTTCAACGACAATGTGGTTGTCGCCCGGAGCGATGTAAACATGCCCATTTTCGATTTTGTCGCCGTCCTCGGCTTCCTTCACGCTCAATGGGCAGATTTTGTCCAAACTTTCGGCAAAAGCCTTGGTGAAACCTTTCGGCATGTGCTGCACAACCAAAATCGGCTGCTTTAGATGAGGATCAATCATTTTGAAAACGCTGCGCAAAGCGTTAGGACCGCCCGTGGAAATTCCAATCGCAATCAAATCGATTCGTCCGCCTTCGCGCGACGGCGTAACCACGACAGGCTCTTTTTTTTCTATCGTGTTAAAACTTTGAATCTGCCCAGAATCGAGCTTTGGCTTTTGAATCGGCTCGTCAAGATTCGTGGACTTGATTTTCGCCACGGAACTTTCGGCCTGAAGCATTTTTCGCTGGCGTTGGAAAAATTCCGGAATATAAGTGGTTTTTCCATGGCGGCGCGCATAGGAATGCCCATAGGAGGCTATCAAATCGGTGAGCCTGTCGGCGACTTCGGAAATATCAATGGAAATTGAGCCGCTCGGCTTTGTGATAAAGTCCACCGCGCCGAGTTCCAACGCCTGCATCGTAACCGCCGCGCCTTTTATGGCGATGCTCGAAAGCACGATTACAGGCACATCGATTTTTCGCGCCTTGCGTTCCTTCAAGAATTCGATGCCGTTCATAATCGGCATTTCGATGTCGAGCACCATCACGTCGGGCTTTATGTTCGGGTCGGCGAGGCGTTCGAGCGCCATTTGGCCATTTTGCGCCTTGGCGACCACTTTCATTCCTTCAGTTCCGTCGATGATGCGAGAAATCAAATTGCGCATCAAGGCTGAATCATCACAAATCAATACTGATATGTCATCCATAAGAGAACCCCTTGTATTTAGCGATATATTTGACGCAGTTTATCAGGTCGTTTTTTCGTACAAAGTGGCCCACTGCGTTTTGAGGAATTTGAATTTTGTGTTCATTCCAAAAAGCGATTCGGAGTGGCCGATGTACAAATATCCGTGCGGACCGAGCGCGTTCCAAAAGTGAGTTACGACGCGGAATTGCGCCGGCTCGTCAAAATAAATCAAAACATTTCGGCAGAAAACGATGTCCATATTCCGAATGCCGTTGTCGTTCTTGAGGTTGTGGTAGTCAAAGCGAATCGGGCTCATCAATTCTTTGTTCGCCTGATAGCCCGTGTCCGTCTTGGTGAAAAAGCGGCTCAAATATTTTGGCGGAATTCCATCGACGCGAGCCGTGGGATAAAAGCCCTGCTTGCCGACCATCAGAGACTTGAGCGACAAATCCGACGCGATGATTTGGAAATCATAACCGGGCGGCAAAATGTCCTTGAGAATCATCGAAAGCGTGTACGGCTCTTCGCCAGTCGAACATCCCGCGCTCCAAATTTTCACGGTGTGGCTGCCAGTTTTTTTCTTGTCTTCCAAAACATGCGGAATGACGTAATTTATCAGCGCGTCGAAATGGGGCTGGTTTCGGAAAAATCTTGTCAAATTCGTAGTGACCGAATCGAGCATGACCTTCATTTCTTCGCGATTTGAAATGACCAGTTTGTAATACTCGTCCACGGAATCGAGCTTTTTATCACGCAACCGCTCCTTGAGACGGCTGTCCAAAATGGAACGATTCGTCGCCGAAAAAGTTATTCCGCTTTCGTCGTAAATCGTTTTGCGAAATTTGTCAAACTGTTCATTCGTCAATAAATCTGCCATAGAAAAATATTATACATCTATTAATAAAAAATGTAAATACTTTTTTCACGACATTTTTTATGATTTTCCTAAAAAACGCCCTCGAATTTCCGCAAGTCGATCGCTTCCGCCATGTGCTCGGCGGCGATTTTCTGCGAAGATTCCATGTCGGCAATCGTGCGCGCGATTTTATAGCAAGCCGCGCTCGCGCGAGGCGAAAAGTCGTGGCGAGAAGCGGCGCGTTCGAGCATTTCGCGCGCTTCGTCCGTGCAAACGCAGATTTCCCGAATTTGCTCTGGCTTGAGGCGAGCGTTTTTCATTCCTTGCCGCTCGCGCTGGATTTTCGTCGCAACGGCGATTTTTTGGCGAAGGACGTTCGTGGAATAATTTTGGCGAGGCGCGGAATTTTCTTCGTCCGCCAAATCCACTTTTATGCGCAAGTCGATTCTGTCCAAAAGCGGCGCGGAAAACTTCTTCCAATAATTTTCGATTGAGCGCGAAGAGCAAAGGCACAATTTCTTTTCCGAGCCGAAATTTCCGCAAGGACAAGGATTCGTCGCCATCAAAAGCTGGAATTTCGCGGGAAAAATCGTGGAACGCCCCGCGCGGCTCAAAGTGATCGCGCCCGATTCCAAAGGAACGCGGAGCATTTGCAAAACGCTCGTTCGGAATTCCGCCGCCTCGTCCAAAAACAAAATCCCGTTGTGCGCCAAAGAGATTTCTCCGGGACGGCAATTCGTTCCGCCGCCGCAAATTCCTTCGAGCGTGGAACTTTGGTGCGGAAAGCGAAAAGGCGGCGTTCGCACGAGCGGCTCGGCAGGCGACAAAAGCCCGGCAATCGAATAAATGCGCGTGGTGGACTGCGCTTCTTCCAAAGTCAAAAGCGGAAGCAGGCTCGAAAACCGCTGCATCGCCAAAGTTTTTCCGCAGCCGGGCGGTCCGAAAGCCAAAACATTGTGCGCGCCGGCCGCCGCAATCTGCAACGCGCGAACCAAATTCGGCTGCCCGAAAATTTCCTCAAAGCCGCTTCCCGGAATCACTTGCGCAAAATCAACGCCTTCGATTTTTTCGGAATTTTCAGGAAGGCTTTCGCCCTGCCCTTTTTTGCCCGCCTGCACGAACAATTCCGGGTTGAACAAAGCCGAGTACGCCTCGCGCAGATTTTCCGCGCCAAAAACCTTCATTCCCGAAACTTCGCGCGCTTCGCTTGCGTTCGCGGCAGGAACAATGCAATGCGTTATTCCGCTCGAACGCGCCGTGGAAACCGCGGCATGAATCGCGCGCACGGGACGAAGCGTTCCCGAAAGTTCGAGTTCGCCCATTGTCATCACGGGAAAATCAAGCATCTTGGAATTTTGCTCGAAATCTTCATTTTGATTTTGATTCGAAGCGCACAAAACCGCCAGCGCGACCGGCAAATCGAATCCCGCGCCTTCTTTTTTCAAGTCGGCGGGCGAAAGACTTATCAAAACGCGCTCGACGGGAAATTCAAACCCCGAATTCCGAATCGCGCTTTTCATCCGCTCGCGGCTTTCTTTCACCGCGCCGTCCGCCAAGCCCACCATGTCGATGGCAGGAATTCCGCGCTTCAAGTCCACTTCCACCGTGACCAAATTTCCTTCGTAGCCGAAAGGCGAAAACGAATAGATTTGCATAAAAACCTCGCAATTTT
This sequence comes from uncultured Treponema sp., assembly GCA_947178095.1. GTDB lineage: Bacteria > Spirochaetota > Spirochaetia > Treponematales > Treponemataceae > Treponema_D. Next base: position 7,465 of record CAMWWZ010000049.1, on the reverse strand, counting down.
CCAATTCTCAAATATAAGGTATGAATTTTTTGAAAAAAATTGAGGCATTGGGACAAATTTTTTGTTTTTTTTAATCCTCGAACAATCAGCGGACTTAAAAATGATTTTTAACGCCCACAACTCATGTCAGCGACCTTGAAAATCATTTTTCTCGTCCACCACTCGTATCGGCGGTCTTAAAAATCATTTTTTACGCCCACTACTTGCGTCGGTAGCCTTGAAAATCATTTTTAACGCCCGGAACTCGCGGTGGCAGGTCTGAAAATCATTTTTAACGCTCAGAACGCGCATCGGCAGCCTTAAAAATCATTTTTTACGCCCACTACTCGTGTCGGCAGCGCGATAGATTTTCTACTTCGTCCACTACTCGTGTAAGCGACTTAAAATATTTTGTTTAAAGCCCGAAATTCGCTTCGGTGACTTTAAACATTTTGTTTAAATTCCAAAACTCGTGGTGGCGAGTTTAAACATTTTGTTTAAAGCCCAGAACTCGCATCGGCGGTTTAAAATATTTTGTTTAAAGTTCGCGCAATTTCAGCGGTTTTCCAGCGCGGGCAAAAGTTCGTCGTAATAATATCGCTCGGGAATGTGAATGTTGCCCGCCGTGATTCCGAGGCGGCGATCGGCGCGGACGGATTTTCCGTGGAAGTCGCTTCCCGCAGTGACGAAAAATCCCAATTCGCGGGCAAGGCGTTCCAAGCGGCGGCAATCGGCCTCGCGCGCGCCGGGATGCCACGCTTCCAAGCCTTGAACGCCGCGCGATTTTATCTCGCGCAGGATGTCGGCGATTTTTCCCCAGGAAACGTAGAGCGAAAGCGGATGCGCGATTACGGGAACGCCGCCGGATTTTTTGATCGCGAAAATCGCCTCGTCCAAATCCGAGCCTTGCCGCTCGATGTAAAAAGGCGCGGACTTTCCCAAAAACCTGTCGAACGCGGCTTGGGCTTTTCGGACGATGTTTTTTTTCACGAAATACGAGGCGAGGTGCGGACGGCCGAGCGTGTATTCCCTGCCTTCGCCGCCAGAAAGCGAGACGAATTCTTCGTAACTCACATCGTGCCCCGCCTCCGCCATTTTCTGAAGGATTTTTTGGTTTCGCGATTTCCGTCCGCCTTGAAGCTGCCGCGTGATTTGTTCGAGTTCTTCGCAAATCGATTTCAAGCCCAATCCCAAAAGATGAAATTCGCCGCTCGCCCAGGCAACGTTCAGCTCGATTCCCGGCACAAAAATGATTTCGGCGTTTTTCGCCGCGTCCGCAGCCTCGTCCAATCCTGAAAAAGTGTCGTGGTCGGTGAGCGCGAGAATCGAAACGCCGCTTTCCTTCGCGGCCGCCACCAATTCTGCAGGGCGAAGTTCGCCGTCGGAAGCCGTGGAATGTGTGTGCAAGTCAACCATAATTTTTCCAAAAATCCCAATCGCAGTATAGCATAATTTTGATTTTTATGCTATATTTTCAAGACATTCAAGTTGTTTTGAAAAATGAAATTTTTTGAATTGGAGTTCGTATGCTCAAGACAGTTCAATACAACAAAGGCTCGATAATTTATTTTGAAAACGACATTGACGAGCGAATTTTCATTCTCCAAAAAGGCGTGGTGATTCTTTCTTCCATTGATATTGAAACTGGCGGAACGAATACGGTTCAACTTGCCACCGGCGAATTCTTTGGCGCGAAATCTGCGCTCGGTCATTTTCCGCGCGAAGAAACCGCCACCGTCCTTCAAGACGCGATCGTAATTTCGATGACGGTTCAGGAATTCGAACAGATTTTCAGCAACAATAAAAAAGTCGTCTACAAAATGCTGCGCGTTTTTTCAGGGCAGCTTCGCGAATATCACAAAAAAACGAAGTCTCTTCTCGCGCATCAAAGGGAACTAAATCAGCAAGACGGAATGCTTTCCGTGGCGCGTTCGTTCTACAAGGACGAGCAGCACAGGGCATGCATGGACGTGTGCCTAAAATATCTAAAGCTTTTTCCGAACACGAACGAAATCGAAACAGTGGCGAAGCTTTACGCAGACGCAAAATCGCTGTATGAAAGAAAGGACAAAAGAAACCAAACCGAAAGCTCGTCGCGAAACATTTCGGCCGACACTGGAGCATTGGCGCATTTTTCGCTTCCTGCCTTCGAGCGTTTTCAAAAAAAATACGAAAGCGGGCAAGTCATAATTTGCGAATTCGAACCCGGCGATTCGTTCTATTTAGTTCAAAGCGGCGAAGTCCAGCTCGTCAAACACGTGAACGGAAGCATGAGCAAGCTCGACATTTTAAAGCCGGGCGAATTTTTCGGCGAAATGGCAATCCTCGACAATTCGCCGCGCTCGGCGACTTGCATGGCGGCGGGCGCAGTGCAATGCCTTGAATTCAACAAGGAAAATTTCAAAGTCCTCGTAACCGGAAATCCGCAAATCGCGATCATTCTTCTAAAGCTTTTCTGCAAGCGAATATACGACCAAAAGCGCAGGGTAAGGATTCTTACTATAAAAGATCCGCTCATTCGCATTTACGACGTTTTTTGCATATACGACGACATGGGACTTTCCATGCGCAACGCGGAAAAATCACGCTCGTTCAACATCAAGGCGCAGGACATCGTTCAATGGACTGGACTTTCTGCGGACAAAGTTCAGGACGAATTGAGCAAATTGGTCTCAAAGAAAAAGCTGCAAATTTTCGAAAATCACATGGTCGTCACGAACCTCGAAGAAATGCGGCACAGCGTCGAAATCAAAATGCAATCGCACTTTTAATTTCGAAAAAGCGGAAAAGTGGCTCGACTATTTTTCGCTCATTGTGAACAAAGTTTTTTGAAAAGCACTTGCATAAATTCCGCAAATCTGATATAGTAAAAATATGCCGACTTAGCTCATCCGGTAGAGCAGCGCACTCGTAACGCGCAGGTGGTTGGTTCAAGTCCGACAGTCGGCTTTCGATGAAAACAGCGGCTAATTTTAGTCGCTGTTTTTTGTTTCAAGTCTCCTTGCGAAAAAATTGAGGATTCCGTAATTTTTCAAAATGAAACAAAAACGCGAAAAGCAAAAATTCTCATTTCTTTCGCTCGCGCAGGCGATTTTCATTTCCGCCGATTTCACTTCGCAAAACGACTTGGACAGCCACGCAAGCGCGTGCGCGTTCGGATTTTTGTTTTCGTTCTTGCCGCTCGTACTGATGGTCTTTTCGATTTTAATCCGAGTGATGCACGCCACGAAAGAAGCCCTGCGCGATGCGATCGCGATTCCGTTTCTCGAAGGCATTTTCAATTTGGACGAAATTCTTGATTCGGTGGATTTTTCCAATTCAATGACAATCGTTGACATTGTTTTGGGCGTGTGGATTTTTTGGATGGCGCGGAATTTGTTCCTGTACATTCAAAAAGGCATCACGCGGATTTTTCACAAGGAAGCCGCGCAGCGTCCTGTCTTGAATCAGCTTTTGGTTTTTGGCGGCGAGCTGATTTTGGTTTTAGGAGCTACGGCATTGGTTTTGATTTCGATTTCGTTCAAGACGCTGCAATTCAATTCCGCGTTCGTCGCGCTAAAAAATTCTTTTCATCCGCGCCTGCTCGATTCGATTTCGCGGACGATAAACATCGTGCCTTACGTTTTGATTTTCGTCTTGGTTTTTCTCGCGCTCAGATTTTACACGGGAACAAAGCCGGGCGCGAAACTTTGCGCGCTCGCGGCGTTTTTCAGCACGGGCATTTTCATCGCGGTCGTAATTTTCCTGAACATTTTTTTGGATTTCAAACGCTACAATTTGATTTACGGAATTTTGGGAAATCTCGTGATTCTGCTTTTCGCAGTGAAAATTTTCTTTTTCCTTTTTTTCGTTTTCGCACAATTTGTTTTCGTGATTCAATTTTTCGACGACTTGCTTTTGGCGAAACTCTACCTGCTTCCCGACCACGACGAGACCGATTTTTTGAACGCGCTGAATCGCGCGCTTTTTATAAGGCCAGATTTTCTGATAAAGAATTTCAATTCGTCGAAAAAATTCTGCGCGGACGAAACAATCGTTAAAAGCGATTCTTCGGCCGACAGCGTTTATTACATAATTTCAGGCAGCGTGAAGCGCGTCGCGGAAAACAACATCGCGTTTTTCGACCGAGGCGCGATGTTCGGCGAAGAAAGCTGCCTTTTGAACACGGCGCACAATGCCGACTTCATCGCCGCCACTGAATGTCGAATCTTGGAAATTTCAGGCGCGACTTTCCGCCGACTCATCGACCTCAACGGCGACGCCGCGAAAAAAGCCGTGCAAAAACTTTCGATGTATTTACGGCGGTAGATTTTTTATTGGAGAGAGCAAACATCGCAAATTGGAAATTTGCATCGCATTGCTTCGCCCTGCTTACGAGTTCTCCTGCGAAAAACTCACACTATTCACTATTCATCATTAATTATTCACTATTATAACATTCTGCAAACATTTTCAATTTCTCTGTCAATCCGTTCTTTCAATTCTTTTTCCAAACTTGAAGCATAGACACGTACAAAAGATTCTTTTATGTTCTCGGGGCTGCCGCGCTCGTCGAAAAGCCTCGAAGGGCTGATGTTCAGCACGGCGGCGAGCTTATCGACCGTTTCGGGTTTGGGAAATTTCGAGCTGGCGCGTTCAATTTCGGCGATATAGTTTATATTGAGTTCGCACAATTCCGACAATTTTTCCTGAGTAAGCCCCATTCGCTTTCTGTAGAATTTCAGGTTCTGTTTAAAAGTTTCTCTAATGCCCATAGCCTTAATATATAAATACAAAAAAAGGAAGTTTTTTTGTATTTTCTGCTAGACGCAAAAGAAAAAAGTCTTGACAAAATGCGTCTTTTAGATTATATTTGTCATAATAAAAAATTGTCTAAAAGACAGTTTTTCGCTTTTGCGACGCAAAAGTAGTCCATGTTATGGGCGAATCCTAAAATTTTTAGGAAAATTCTAGCGCATTGCGCTAAAAACAAAGGAGAAATTTTATGAAAAAAATTTCTAATCTTGCAGGCATTGTCGCGGCGGCGGCTTTGCTGTGCGGCATTTCCGCTTGCGACAACTCGGAAACAATCACAATGACATCCGCAAAAATCGAAATGGTCGGAGACCCAATCGTTACGGACAAGGCGGCGATTTTCCAATGGAAAGATTCCGTGGCGAACGGCGAAATCGTAATTACACGCCAGGCTCCGGGCGAAGAGGAAGTGGAAATCGGTGGATGGGTACACAATAGCAGACTAAATGAAACTGTACTTGTAGACCGAGTTACGAATAAAAACTTGCTCAAAGCTGGAGTGGAATACACATACCGCTTCTACAACAAAAGTGAAGTGTCATCTGCACGAACAACAGAGTACACACTCGAAAAGAAATACTCCTGCGTAGAGCGAAAAGTTAAGTTCGAAAGCATCGCTGCTGCCGGCACAAAACTTACGCCCGTAACAAAGGAACAAGTCACGATTGTTAAATCCGAAACATGGGAAGGAAACTTTGTGTCTATCTATGTGGACGAAAAAGAAGCGTGCACATGGATAAATGTCTATGACAAAACCAATGATTCCAAAAAAGATGCATGGTACAACGACAACGTTGGCGGAATCGAAGGGTTAAAATATGACACCTCTCACGACTATGAAATTGAGATAGGAAAATATTGGCCAGAGGATTATGCTAAACAACCCGATGAAGAAAGATACTTCAATAACTCCGACACCTCAATAACATTTGACCTCAAAGCAACGAAGAGAGACAACGAAGTTTGGATTTCACGGTTCTCTATCAGCCCAAATGATAACAGTTATGAAGTGCGTTGGAGCGGCAAAAAAGACAGCAAATACGAAGTTTCTTTTGAAGCATTCGACAACAAGGGCGAAGAAGTCACTTTGAAGGTATCTACAATTGTTGATGCTGATATCAAAAAGGACGATTTCTACAATTGCCTTGCCACTGGAAAACTCAGTGACCTTACTGGCATTACCGACCTCACAAAGCCAACTAACATAAAAACCGTAAAGGCAATTTTGAAGGGAACGACGACAGACGGCAAACTCTATGAAATCGACACCAGGGAAATATACATTTCTTCTAATCATACGACATACACTTATGTCAATCGGAAAGGCACAATAAAGTATGAGTCAGTCTACAACGATCAAACTAACAAGTATACTTACAGTTATTTGATAACAGTTTCTGGTGTCAACTTGCCCGTTACGGCTAAAGCGTACTACAAAGAGAACTATGATGACCAACTTTACGAGAAACTCGTCGATCTCAAGAAAGGAAATGATGGCAATCTTACCGCCACAGTTTCCAGTGTTGACAAACCTATTAATGGTATTTATAATGCTAAAGTCATCGTAACCGTAGACGAAGCCAAATGGTATGACTATGAAGAAGGCAATGCCGAAAGGGTTGTAGAAGAGTTTGAGTACATTTACTAATCTCTTCACAAAAACATTCAATGTCATGCTTTGACATTTGAAAACCGTGGCTTTGGATTTTCTTCGGAAAATCCAAAGCCATTTTTTTGCACATTCTAAAATTTCAAGCGCAGATTTTCGCACCTTCGAGATTGGCGTCGTGCGCTTTATTTTCCAAAACGCGCGTCCAAAATTTTTTTGAATGCGCTTCCTTCCTTGTTCAGTTCTTTTGAGCCGCGCGTGATTTTGCAAAGCGACATATTGAATTTTTCCGCGATTTTTCTTTGCGGAGTTCCGCTGTAAAGTTCTTTTACGGAAAGCCATCGTTTTGAAAAGTCTAGCCGCTCCGGAGACGTGCAAAGGCATTCCAAAAAATCCCTCACGGAATTTTTGTTTTCACACGCGGCGAGTATCGAACAGATTTCATCGAAACTGTCTGAAAAAAGTTTTTCCTGCGTTTCTATCATCAGTAACAGAATAAATCAAATTCAAATTTTTGTCAAACGCTATATTCGCGCTTTTAAATGCACATTTTAACGATTAAAAAAATTCAAAAAAAATAGTAGTATAAATTGACATACTAAAATAATTTGAAATAAACTTCTTGCCATGAAAAATAAAATCAAATGCAACGCTCCGCAATCGTTTTTGAAAACCGTTTTGCAAATCGCAATACCAGTTTCTCTTCAAGCACTGATCGCAAATTCGCTTGGAATGGTTGACCAAATCATGATTGGGCAACTTGGCGAAGTGTGCGTCACGGCGGTGGGCTTGAGCGGAAGACCTTGCTTCATTTTGATTTACGCGCTCGGCGGAATCTGCGCGGCCGCTTCGATTTTTGCAAGCCAGGCAGAAGGCGCGGGCGATCGGGCAAAGCATTCAAAAATAATGCGAGCCTCCATTGCAGGATGCTTTTTTTGCGTCGTGCCATTTTTTATTCTCTCGTTTTTCTTCCCATCGTTCACGCTAAAATTTTTCACTTCCGATTCCGCCGTAATTCAAAAAGGCTCGGATTATTTGAAAATCGTTTCCGTAAGTTATTTCGCGGAAATCATTCTGATGTCC
>CAMWWZ010000048.1 GCA_947178095.1 uncultured Treponema sp. | reverse complement strand
GCTGCGAAAAACAACGATGCCGATAAAGTCCAGAGGCTCACAGAAGCGGGCGTGGATGTGAACGTAAAAGACGATGACGACAATACGGCGTTGATGTATGCGGCGCAAAACAACGCGGCATACGTGGCGCAAATGCTTTTGGAGGCTGGAGCGGATGTGAACGCAAAGGGAGAATATCTCTGGACGGCGCTGATTTATGCGGCACGATACGATGCGGTGTATGTGGCAAAACTGCTCATAGATGCCGGCGCGGATGTGAACGCACAGGACAGGAGCAAAAAAACTGCACTTATGTATACTGATTCGGCAGATATTGCGAAGATGATCATAGATGCTGGCGCGGACGTAAACGCAAAGGCAAGTAGCGGCGATACCGCTCTCATGATTGCAGCGAACAGAAATGCAGCGGATGTGGTGAAACTATTAATAGATGCAGGGGCGGAGGTAAATGCAAAGGAACAATATGATAAAACCGCACTGATTTACGCAGCATATTCCGACGCGGCTGATGCGGCGGAGATTCTGATAAAAGCCGGCGCAGACATAGATGCAAAGGATAATTCAGGCTATACAGCGTTGATGTCTACGACGCTTGATGAGTTCAATGTGGCAAAAGTAAAAGTAGCAAGGCTTCTAATAGAGGCCGGTGCTGACATGAGTGCAAAGAACAACAGAGGTAATACAGCCTTGAGAATGGCGGTGTTCCATGCGCCAGACGTGGCGGAACTACTCATAAAGGCTGGCGCGGACGTGAATGAAAAAGACGAAGATGACTATACAATACTGATGTTCGCGGCATCCAATAACGTGGCGCATGTGGCGAAACTGCTCATAGAAAAAGGAGCAGACGTGAACGCAAAGGACAATGAAGGTTGGACGGCACTGATGTATGCGGCACGAAGCAATGCGGCAGAAACTGCAAGGCTGCTCATAGAAAAAGGCGCGGACGTGAACGCGGAGAACAATGACGGCAAGGCTGCGCTCATGATTGCTGAAGAAGAGAAAGCGGTGTTCGCGCTTACAAACGTGGGCAAGTTTACAGAGAAATTGTCGTACAAAATCGGCGACAAAGGTCCGGGCGGCGGAATCGTGTTCTATTGTTCCGAAGAGGGATTTCCCGTCCAGGATTCAGACGACGCGACCCCTGTCATCTGCCATTACTTGGAATGCTCGCCAGAGCTGGGGGACATAAAATGGTGTCCGTGCAGCGAGAATGATGTCTGCAATATGGATACAAAAGAGGACATGGGTGTGGGAGTGGGAAAACTCAATACGACCCTCATCGTAAACTATGCACATGAAAATCCGCTCACCCAGTCGAACTGCGCAGCGTATGCTTGCTCGAAGTATTCCACCGAAACAACGAAAGAAGGCGAATGGTACCTGCCAAGCATGTTTGAACTGAACTTGATATATGCCAACCTTTGGAAAAATGGAATGATTGCCAACGATGGATGGTATTGGTCATCATATCAGTTCGGACCTTTTGCGATGAGTAAGAATTTCAGAACGGGCAAAGAATTTCACTTCCTCAAGTATTCCAATAGTTATGTCCGCGCAGTCAGGGCGTTTTAACCTTGCGCATTAGGTGGCAAAACCCATGACATCCCAAACAACGAACAATCCCTCCCCCTCATCTTCCATTACAGAGAAAGAAAAAGTCGGGCGCGGCACGATCCTGCACTGCTGGTGCTGGTCGTTCAAGACGATTGAAGCCAACATCGAAAAGATAGCGAGCGCGGGATTCAGTGCAATCCAGACCTCGCCTGCCAATGCCTGCCGGATCGGAGACGGCGACGGCCTCGAAATCATGAGCCGTTCGAGCGGAAAATGGTACTACCACTACCAGCCCACCGATTGGAAAATCGGGAACTACCAGCTCGGGACGCGAGACGAATTCATATCGATGTGCGCCGCGGCGCGCGAAAGGAACATAGCGGTCATCGTGGACATCGTTCCGAACCACACTACTCCGTATAAGGACGAGATCGCGGAGGACTTCCTGCGAGCCGTGGGCGGAAAGGAAAGGATGTACCACGCGAACGCCACGCACCGCATAAGAGACTTCTTCGACAGGCGCGAGCTAGTGTCGGCGAACCTGTGCGGGCTTCCCGACGTGAACACCGAGAATCCCCTGTACCAGGAATACCTGCTCGACTATGCGAACGACCTTATCTCCTGCGGCGCGGCAGGGCTTCGCTTCGACGCGGCAAAGCACATCGCCCTACCCGACGACCCTCTTGACGCTCGTTCCGAGCAAAACGACTTTTGGGAAGTGTTCACTGGAAGAAAGTGCGTCCGAGGAAAACGGCTTGAGAATGCGGATAGCCTTTTCCTGTACGGCGAAGTCCTCCAGGAAGGATGCTCGCGCGAAGAAGCCTACGGGAAGTTTTTCCCTGTTACCGCGAGCATGTACGGAGAGCATCTTAGGAGCGCGCTCAAGAAAGGGATTCTCGACGCGGAAAGGCTTACCGACTTTCAGAACAAGGCCGGAAGCCTTGTAACTTGGGTCGAAAGCCACGACACCTACGCGAACGAGGGCGAGTCGGCTGACCTCACCAACTTCCAAATCCGCGCTGGCTGGGCAGTAATCACGGCGCGAAAGTGTGGGACACCTCTTTTCTTCAGCCGCCCGAGAGGACGCGAGGCGACGCAGTTTCCCGGAGAGTCCAAAATCGGGGATGCGGGAAACGACGAGTTCTGCTGCGCGGAGGTCTCGGCTTTGAACGGATTCAGGAACGCCATGCAAGGCGAGAGCGAGGAATTCTCAAATGGCGATACCCCCGGAGTGCTGATGATAAAGCGCGGAGAAAAAGGCATCGCGATCGTAAATATGGATAATCGTCCGCAGGAAATCAAGGCGTGGATAGGACTCCGTGAAGGCACGCACATCGACCATGCGAACGGCACAGAATTTGTCTTGCGAAACGGAATCTTGAGAGGAACGATTGGAGCGGAAAAAATCTGCGTGGTCTACTAGAATACAGGCTGTGGAAGCCAACGATGTCACAAAAGTGCAGATGCTCATAAAGACCGGCGCAAACGTGAACTCAAGAGACGAGATTTATGGTGAGACTGCCCTAATGAGAGCAATGCGGAACAACTCGGAAGCCATAGCGAAACTGCTTATTGAAGCAGGAGCGGACGTGAACGCCGTAGGCTCGGACGGAACTAATGCACTGATGCTTGCGGATGATGTGGACATAGCGAAAATGCTCATTGAAGCAGGTGCGGACGTGAACGCAAAAAACTATCATGGCTGTACGGCACTCATTACCGCCGCAAGGAGCAACAATGCAGGTGTAGCGAAACTGCTTATTGCAAATGGCGCGGACGTAAACGCAATGGACAACTTCGACTGGACGGCATTGATGTATGCGGATTACCTACACAACGCAGACGTGAAAGAAGTCCTCATCGAAGCGGGCGCACAATAGCCGACAGCGCACGACAGGCTTATGCACACCAAATCCACGCGCTCCCGTAAATACCACACAACGCAAGGCAATACTGAAATATCTTTCAGGAAAGATTGACGGGAAACAAGTTCCAATGCTACGCGGGATTATGCTTCCGTGAAGCCATGGATTGTGCTACCGCAGTGTGCGGGATTATACATCCGTACACCGCAGGATTGTGCTCCAGTGATACACAGGATTATGCTCCTGTACAGTGCAGGATTGCGCTCCAGTGATACCCAGGATTACGCTCCCGTACTATACGGAACTATGCATCCGCACACCGTAGGATTATGCTTCTGTGATGTACGGGATTACACTTCCGTGAAATGTGTGATTACGCATCCGTGGTATGCGGGATTACACTACTGTGCAGTACAAGATTGCGCTCCCGTGATGTACAGGATTATGCTCATGTGCAGTACAAGATGCGCTCCAGTGATACCCGAAACTACGCTCCCGCCCTGCACGGAAATTCAATCAAACAAGGCGCAGGAAAGTGCACCTCCCCTGCCCTGCTGCATATTCGCTAACCTACTTTCTCGACAAGGTTGCGCCTTTCTAGTTCCGAAAGAATCCTTTCGACGATTTCCTCGGGGCAGACCTCGCTCACGTCAATCACGAGATCGGCTACAGCGCGAAAGTCGTCGTTGTCGATTTGGTAGAGCTTCTTGTAACGGCGCGTATCCTCGCCGTCGCGCATTCTAGTGAACGCCGCGATTTCCTCGAGCAAGCCGCCTTCGCGGGATTGGATTCTTTTAGCGCGGATTTCGTCGCTCGTGACGAGATAGATTTTCGCATCGGCTTCCTTAAGCATCCAAATCGCGAGGCGGCTTCCTAGTACGCACGAATCCTCACGGGCAAGTTCCACCTGCCGCGTGTCCACTTCGATGTCGAACTCGTCGCTAGTCTTTGCGGCTTCGATCACCTGCGCGAGCGTCATTCCCTTTTCCTCGGCAAGCTGGCGGAACGTGAAATTGATCATGCGGATGCCGAGCCGCCTTGAAAGGAGCGCGCTCACGGTCGTGTTTCCGCAGCCCGACTTTCCGCTTATCGCGACGCGCAGTTTCTTTCCCGAAGGAATTTTGTATTCCATAATTTTTCTCTCCGTTTATTATTCAGAATCTTCAAAGAACAAATTCACTCGACGTTCTTCGCCTGCTCGCGGATGTTTTCGAGCGCGTCCTTCGCGTTCACCACTTCGCGTCCCACTTCGACGAACTGGTTCTTGCTTCCGATCGTGTTCACTTCGCGGGCGGCTTCTTGGCAGATGAAATCAATTCGCTTGCCCGAACAAGTCTTTTCGAATTCCTTGCGCAAAGTCTCAATGTGGCTTTGGAGGCGCACGATTTCCTCGTTTATCGTGTAGCGAATCATCATCGACGCGACTTCGTTCATAATCTTGTTTTCGTCAACTGCGTCCTGCAAAAGTTCCTTGAAACGCGCCGTGATTCCCTCGCGGAATTTCCCTTCCATCTGCGGCGGCCATTCCTTGAAAAACGCCGCGCTTTTTTCGAGAATCGAAAACTGCGAAAGCAAGTCGCGCTTCAAGTTCGCGCCCTCGTTCTCGCGCGAAAGCACGAACTCTCCCAAAGTCTTTTCGAAGATTCCGGAAATCTTCTCGCGGTAGCTTTCAGCGTCGCATTCGCGCGAAAACTGTAACACGCCCTCAAGCTGCGCAATCGTGGAAAGCGTGATTTCGCTTTCGTCCTTTCCCACCGCGCGCGCGATCTCGCACAACGCGGCGTGGTAGGATTTCGCGGCGTTCACGTCGGCGAAGATTTTCGTCTTTGAAAGATTGTCTCGCACGCGAATCGTAAGGTCAACCTTGCCGCGGGAAATTTTCTTTTGGACGGTCTTTCGGATTTCCATTTCAAGCGGATTCAAAAAATACGGAACGCTCACGTTCAGGTCAAGGAAGCGGCTGTTCACGCCCTTGAATTCCACGCTGATTTGCGCCCCGTCAATCTCGCATTCGTTGTACGCATATCCCGTCATGCTGGTCATAGTCACTCCTATAAAAAAAGCTTGCGTTCCATTTGTGTGGTGCTTTTATCATAACTCCTTATGAAACTTTTCTTACGCTTTCGTCATCTTTTCCAAAACCGACTTTCCGACTTTCCAATTGTCGCCCGCGCCCATTGTCACGAAAATGTAGCCGTTCGGGAAATCGTCGCCCGCCTTCTGCGAAAGAATCTTTTCCGCCTCGAGCGCGGCATCCGAAAATTCCTTTTCATAGCGGACATCGGCGTGATATTTCGAAGCGAGGCTCGCAAGAATCTCTCCGCTTACGTTCGCAGCCCCTTCCGCCTCGCGCGCGCTAGCATAGATTTTGTTTATCAGGACTATGTCCGCGCTTTCAAAACTTTTCGCGAAGTCATCGAGCAAAGCCGCCGTGCGCGTGTAAGTGTGGCTCATAAAATCGACGACGATTTTTCTTCCCGAAAAGAATTCCCTGTAGCCCGCGAGCGTAGTGCGGATCGCAGTGGGATGATGGCCGTAGTCGTCAATGAAAATTATCTCGTCGCCGTGCGGATTCTTCGCGCGCCCCACGATTTCCGAGCGGCGTTTTCCGCCTGAAAATTTTTCCAAGCCGAGCCTTATTTTTTGCGCATAGTCAAGCGGATTCTTTCCGTCCTCGCGCAAAAGCTCGAACGAAAGCGCGACCGCCGCCGCAGCGTCCAAGATTTCGTGCCTTCCCGGAACGCGCAAAAAGGCGTCGCCCAAACATTCCATGGAAAAATTGTTCTTGAGGTTTTCCGCCTTTTTGAATTCGACGCGGAATTCGCCCGGAGCGTTCTCGCCGTAAGGAATGAAAGCGATGTCGCTCCGCTTTTTTCGAACCATTTCGACGCATTGCCTTGCGCCATCGTCGTCCGCGCAGAAAATCAGCTTTCCGCCTTTCGGCAATTTCAACATGTATTCGACGAAGGCTTCCTGAATGTCCGCCAAAGTGGGAAAGCAATCCTGATGGTCGCTTTCGACACTCGTGAGCATGATGATTTTCGGGCAGAACGACATGAAGTGCCGCTTGTATTCGCAGGTTTCCGCGACGAAATATTTTTTTTGCGAAGAGCCGCTTTCCGCAGAATCAAAATAAGGCGAAGTGAAAGTGCATTTCGCGCCGAACGAATCGACTACGCTGCCCGCCAAAACCTGGCACGGCAAGTCCAATTCGCGCAAGATCGTTCCCGCGAGGGCCGTGGTGCTCGTCTTTCCGTGAACGCCGCAGATTCCCGCGCTGAACGCCGCAGCGGAATACGCGCCCAAAGCCTCGGTGTAAAGCATCGTCGGAATGCCGAGACGGGAAGCCGCCACAAGGTCGGGATTTTTTTCCGCGTCATACGCCGAAGAATGAATCACCAATTGAGTTTCGCGCGTGACGTTCTTCTCGCCGAATTCAAGAGGTGCGATTTTGAGCTTTTCCAAAATCTCGTCGGTATAGAAACGCTCGGAAACGTCGCTTCCGCTGATTTCCGCGCCCGCGCGAACAAGGATTTCCGCGAACGCCGCCATTCCCGTGCCCTTGATTCCGACAAGGTGGATTTTCGCGCCGCGCAGACTTTTCAAATTTCCAAGGATTGTTTTTTCTGACATCGATTCAGTATACACGAAAAGGCGGCTTATTGCAAGGGATTGGGCGGAGATGAAAACGACCTCAGCATGAAAAAGCAATATGGTATCTCAAAAGGCATTGCAAAGTCCGAAACCGGTCATTGAGCAGGTCGCGCAAGCGACCGAGTTGAATATGACCATGAAGCAAGCAAAGTGTTTTTAATTCGGTGTTTTCGACACGCTCAAACACCGAATTTATATGTAAAAATAAGCAAATTTCTTTTCATGCTGAACCCCTGCGCGGATGCTGTTTCGCACATGACTTGCTTGCAAATCCGAAGCCTAACCCCGCACAAAAAAGAACAACCGTAACCGGTCGTTCTTTTTACATTGTGGGGCAGTGGTTAAAGGCCCCGGCCTTGTTCCTGGTTGTTCTGTTGCTCTTTTTCGTATTGTCTGAGATAGCTCCATGTCCCCATATTGTGCAGCAACTCGCGGCGGTTCAGATAATGAATTTGGGAACTTGGGTATAATAACTTGTCACTACTACTTAACTGGAAACCCGCAAGGGCGGCCAAATCACCAGCACCCCACATGCCAACGTTCAGCAAATTCAAATTAACGGCATCAATCAGAGTTTCTACACTGACACTTGTTTTAGCTGAAACACTTTCCAACATACTGCGCAGGTTTTGTTCCACCAAGGTGTAATCGGTTGCCGTGTAAGGGGCGTTCACCGGCTCGCTTTGCAGGGTAGTGTTGATGCTTTCGCGTTCTTGATTGAATGTTAATTTGTCCGAATCGTGCAGCCTGCCTAAGGAATCATTATAGGCGCGGACCGCCAAAGCCGCGTAGTGGGCTTCGAATTTTTCGCTGCTGTCATAATCCATGCCACCAGCAATCATCAGTTTTGCCGCGGTCGCCCCCAAAAATTTGGTATAATTGTAGTTATTGTTACCAATAATTGGGTCAAGACCGCTGCCGCCGTTTTCATAGCCGTTGACATCATTACCGTGCACGCCGGTCCAAATTTCGTCGCAAATCGGTTGCAAGAAATTGCCTGCCGGTTCCAAGTCGCGCACTTTGTGCTTGAAGTCGGCAACCTTTTCGACCATGTAGTCTTTGGCGTCGGCAAAATGTTTCTTCGACCACGCCAATTTGTCGGCATCGCTGGCTCCGGAACTGATTTCGGCGTTCTCTTCCGCAAAACGGTGCCTTAAAAAAATGTATGATTCCAAGTCAAGATTACTGTCACTATCGCCATCGTCTCCACCATCATCACTGGCATTGCGGCAGGAAAATGTCGCAAAAACAATAGCGAATATAAAAACCGCAAAAACTTTTTTCAGAAAGCCTACAGTTTTTTCCCTGAATTTTTTTGAAGATGAAAATGTAAAAGACTTCTCTAAATTATTACTTGCCGAAAATGCTACTATTGCAGTTAATTGAGGAGCAGAAAACCTAAACCGTCTGTCAATAATAGCCATATGACTATTATAAAACATTGATTTGATTTTTGTCAACAGTTTTTTTGGAAAAAATAAAAAAAGACGCTGATGTTTTTTTGACATCAACGTCTTATATCTAGAAACCATCTAAAATTGTACACTTTATTATACAGCAACCTAAAAACACCCTTATCCTGAGCACTTTATCACACACTATTATGTATACAAAATATTACACCCTATCACACTTTCTAGCTTTCCATCATCCCTGCGCGAGTTCCAAATAAATCTGATCCGCAATTCCGAATCCCGCGTTTTTCGTGAGCGCGGTCGTGTACTCGTCGTAGAGCATGTCCTCGTACATTTCCTTCGCGAAACTGGTCGTGCTGGACGCGCCGACTGTCTTTCGCATTGAACTTATCATCATCTTCACGAAAAACGATTCAAGTTCGAGCGACTTTTCGTAGAGCTTTGAAGTCTTGTCGATTTTTTTCTGCGTTCCGTGCACCGGCGCGGAATTGGCGGCGGCTCCCCGCGCGGCGGAGGCTTTGTCGGCTTCGGACGAGAACGCGCCGTCGAATCCAGTCTTGATGTCGCCGTTGAGCCTGCCGTCCTTCGCGATTTGGCTGGACGAAATGTGCTCGGTGTTCGCGGCTTTTTTTTGCGCCGATTTGAGCAGGTCGGCGAATTTGCTGTCCTGCCCTTTCGAAAGCGCGTTGTGAATCATCGCGGAACTTTGCGTCATCGATCCGAGTTTGTCAATTCCAGTCATAAAAATTCCTCGCCGCAAATCGCAGCTTTTTTATATCAAATTATCGTTTCAAATTCGCGGCCGTGGAAAGCATTGAATCGCTTGTCTGCACCGCCTTCGAATTGAACTCGTATGCGCGTTGCGCGACAATCATCTGCACCATTTCGTTCACCACGGAGACGTTCGACATTTCGAGGAACTTATGCTTTATGATTCCCATTCCGTCTTGCCCGGGACGGTTCGCGATCGGTCCTCCCGAAGCGTTCGTCACCTGATAAAGGCTGTCGCCCACCGCCTTGAGACCAACTTCGTTCGGAAAGCGGTAAAGCTCGATTTGTCCCACTTCCGTGGGAGTCGTCTCGCCGTTCACTTTTACGGTGACGCGCCCCATGTCGCTGATCGTGAGAGTGTTGAGCGCGAAGCCTTCGGGAAGGATGATTTCCGGCATCACGCGCAAGCCTTCGCTTGTGACAAGTTGTCCCGTCATGTCAACCTTGAGCGCGCCGTCCCGCGTGTATGCGTAGCTTCCGTCATATTGCTGAACGCGGATAAAGCCGTCGCCCACAATCGCAACGTCCGTGTCAACGCCTGTATTTTGAAGCGAGCCTTGGCTGAAAATGCGCTGCGTGGCGGCGACCTTCACGCCCGCACCCTGCTCTATTCCCACGGGAGTCACTGTGTCCTCCGTGGCGGGCGTTCCCGCGAGCTTCAGTTTCTGGTAAATCAAATCCTCGAATTCCGCGCGCTGCTGCTTGTAGCCCGTCGTGTTCACGTTCGAAAGGTTGTGCGAAATCGCGTCGATGTTGGCCTGCTGTCCGTTCATTCCAGTGGCGGCCGTCCAAAGGCTTCTTACCATAATTTTCTCCAAAAAGTGTTATACTTCTATTTTCGGAATTTTGAAAGAATTTGTTAGGATTTTTTTGAAGCAAAAAAAGTCGGAGCCGCGCATTTTCGCACAACTCCGACCAACTATTCACTCTTCAATATTAACTATTAATTATTCACTATCAACTATTACCTATTCCTCGCGGCCACTCTGTTCCACAACGTGCTCATCATGGAATCCTGGCTTTGGATTGTCTTTTGGTTCGCTTCATACGCGCGGTTCACTTCAATCATTCGCACCATCTCGTTCACTACGTTCACGTTGGAAGTCTCGATGAAGCTTTGGATGAACTCCGGCCGCTCCTCGCCCTCCGCGATGTGCGCCGGTCCTGAAATCTCGGTTTCCATGTAGAAGCTGTTTCCTGCCTTTTGCAGATAACGCTCGTTGTCGAATCGCACGGCAAGGAATCTGTCCACCACTTCGTTTTCGGAAGTGACGATCATTCCGTCCTCGTTCACCTTGAACTTGCTGTCAGGAAGATGAATGATTCCGTTTTCGCCCAAGACAGGATAGCCGTCCTTCGTTTCGAGGATTCCTTCCTTTCCGAGGAAGAAGCTTCCGTTGCGCGTGTAGCGTTCGCCGTTCGGAGTTTGAATCACGAAAAATCCCTTTCCGTGAAGCGCGAAATCCGTGGAAAGTCCGCTGTTTTTGAGCGAGCCTTCTGCGAAGTCCGTATAGTTTTCGTTCGTCTCGACTCCCGTTCCGAGCTTTCCGATTATCGGCGCGGCGTCGGCAGAGCCTTCGGGCACAGTGTAAACTCCGTCGAAATCCTTGCGCCGCAAAAGCAGTTCCGAAAAGCTTTTGCTCACGGTTACGTCCCGCTTGAATCCCGTAGTATCGACGTTCGCCAAGTTGTTGGCAATCGTGTCGAGCCTGTTCTGCTGGGCGACCATTCCGCTCGCGCCCGTGTACCATCCGCGAATCATATTTTCTCCTTGTGCGACGTTTTTGATTATTCTCCTAGATAAAAGGCTTGCGCGAGAGTGCGCAGATGTTTTAATTTTCGGAAATTTTTGCGGAAATGTTAGCGGAAAAATTTCTTCGGGAGACTTCGAAGGAAAGATTTTTGGGAAATGCGTCAAAAAAAGAAGCGCGGCTGGCGTTTTTTTTGCATTTTTTGAAAAAAAAGTATTGACAAAAATTAAAACAACATTTTATAATATCGTTCATGGACAATATTTATAAACAACTTAGCGTTACCCCCCCCCATCGACTGCGATAGTAGCGTCCGCTGCGCGTAGTTTAGAAAAATCTTTTACATTTTCATCTTCTCAAAAATTCAGGAGGACAACTATGAATTCTCTGAAAAAGGCTTTGGCGGGCATTTCTATGCTCGCCATTATTTTTGTGTCATTTTCTTGTTCCAATGCAAGCAGTCCGAGCGACGGCGGCAATAGCGGCGTTGGCGTTGGACAAGTGGTGGATGGCCTTGGCTTCGACCTTTCCAATGCGAAAAGTTTCTTTGCCGGCAAAGCGAGCAGTGCCACGGCTTCTCGCGCGATTGACGACAACAGCGTCATCTTGATGAAAATAACAGATGACGGAACGATTGCGCCTGCGATGGATTTTAAAGGCGACAACATCTACTTTAATCTCAACAAAATTCTAAAGAACCCCGCCACAAAGGAACTCTTTTTGCTCGGCAATTTCAGCAAATCCTCTTATGATGAGAACGGCAAAAACACCGGCTGGGAATATCAATTGATACGGGTCGCCCAAAACGGCAATTGGTATGGACTTCCAAATGTCCAAAACATTCAAACTACCCAAGAGCCTTTTGATGGAGACGGAAATTTCTATTTTCAACGTACCGATTATAGTTCCTCTACTTCACAAAGCAACATCTACAAATATTCCGGCGGCACAGCGACAAAAATTGCAGACAAAGCCAATTTGCAGCGAGTGTTGCCGAACGGTGCTATAATATACAGCACAGAAAATTCCGGTCTTAACTACAAGTCATATTATTATATAAGACTTCGAGACGGAAAAGTTAGACAACTAGACGACTATTCTACAAGCGTATATGTAAAAGACAAAAACATCTTCTACTACTCCATCAAGTATATACGCAGTGGCGAAAACAACTATTATGTTGACGATGCTGGCAATAAATACAACTCATACGAAGGTTCTTACTCTGACTATACATACTACGCCAACAAAGGCGGCAAAAAGATATACGTAACAAAGGATGGCGATTCATGGAAAGATGAAAGCGGAAAGTCGTATGATTCGCATGTTTTTTACGGCTGGGAAAATTTTTATTGGAATTATGATGATGTTGGCAATAAAATTTATCTCACATGGGTTC
This sequence comes from uncultured Treponema sp., assembly GCA_947178095.1. Taxonomy (GTDB): domain Bacteria; phylum Spirochaetota; class Spirochaetia; order Treponematales; family Treponemataceae; genus Treponema_D. Next base: position 8,648 of record CAMWWZ010000048.1, on the reverse strand, counting down.
CTGAATATTATGAAGACAAAGACGGCAACAGATATGACAGCTATGAGAAATATGAAAGTGGTAGTGGGTATTATTATGTATTAAAAGATGGCAAGAAAATTGAAGTTGAACAATTTCTCGATGATAGTAGCGATTGGCGTTGGAAAGACAGCGAAGGCAATACATATGATACATACGATGGATATGAATCTGGCAAATACTATGTATTCAAAGATGGCAAGAGAATTGAACTCGAACGCTTTTACAGTTATTACAAAGATTCCGATGGCAACAACTACAACAATTGTGACAGTTCCGAAAGCAAAGAAGTTCATTGGGTTTATCAAGGTGGGGAATATGTAAAAGTCGAATGTAATAGTAATAATACTAATTATTATCAAGACGCAGATGGCAATGAATATTTTTATAACGAAGTTTATTCTGTTGATGATACTTATTATTATGTGACAATAAATGGCCAAAAAGTACCAGTAAAGCCTGCCCAAACATATTCTACAAATGTAATTGTCGCAAAGTACTATGATTTCATTGCGAACACAACGGCTGAAGCGGTGGCGGAAGCAAATTTTTCAGGCGATGTTTACAACTACAACTTTGACACATCCAGCGAAAACGTATTCGGCACCACATTTATCACCAATGACTTGTGGAAATTCGAAATACAGGATGACTTCTCTCTGAAATGCAAATACAACTTGAGCGAAAAAGGCTACACCGTTGCGACAGCATGGAATAATTATTACAATTATGTTGGCGAAAACTCAAATCGCTATCTTGAAAAGTTCCTTTACAATGGTGATAAAATCTACTTCCTAGGAACGAAAGGAGACAGGTGGTCGAGCGATTCAAGTTACAACCTTTACAAGATTATCCGCTTTGGAGCTCCGACTCCCGTATTGTCGGATGCAAGCAATTATGCATTCAACGGCAACATCACATTCGACGACGACGGAAACTTCATCGGCAGCGTCCTGCGAACATCCGACGGCAAATGGGGAACGCTCAGCGGCAGCATGGAATACGGTAATTACGAATTCAAAGAGGACAGCATCTTTGAATCGGTCAAAGACATCGTTATAAACTTCGATTAAGTCGCAGTCCGAAAACGCCGGCATATGTCGGCGTTTTTTTTTGCATTTTTTGAAAATTTTCCTTGCGTTATTGCCAAAACAAGTTTATAATATAAGATGATTCCATCTTTTTGGAAAGCGACAAATTAAAAACAATTCCTTGGAGGATTTTATGGCTGACACATCGCATGTGCTTTCGCTTATTTTGGGCGGCGGCAAGGGCACCCGCCTTTACCCGCTCACGCAGGAACGCTCGAAGCCCGCAGTTTCGTTCGGCGGAAAATACCGAATAGTGGACATTCCGCTTTCGAACAGCATCAATTCGGGCTTCAAGAAAATCTACCTTCTCACGCAGTTCAACTCGGCTTCGCTGCACAACCACATCGCCGATTCCTACACATTCGACCGCTTTTCGGGCGGTTTCGTGCAGATTCTCGCCGCCGAGCAGACGTTCGAGCATTCGGCTTCATACGAAGGCACAGCCGACGCGGTTCGCAAGAATCTCGTCCACTTCAGGCCGCAGAATCCGAGCCACTACATAATCCTTTCGGGCGACCAGCTCTACCACATGGACTTGAAGGCGTTCTTTGACCAGCACGTGGCGAGCGGCGCGGACGTCACGATCGCGACCACGGCGGTGAACAGGCGCGACGCAAGCGGTTTCGGAATCATGAAAATCGACGACAAAAACCGAATCACAGAATTCATGGAAAAGCCGAAGCCGGATCTCAACATCGACGACTGGAAGATTCCTCAGGCGGCGCGTTCTCCGAGCCTGCCGGCGGAAAAAGAATATCTCGCCTCGATGGGAATTTACATTTTCAACGCCAAGACAATGGAAGAAATCCTCGACAACGACAAGACCGACTTCGGAAAGGAAATCATCCCGATGTCGATCAAGACGAAAAAAGTCAATTCCTACATTTTCAGCGGCTATTGGGAAGACATCGGAACAATCCGCTCGTTCTACGAGGCCACGCTCGACCTCACCACGTCGAATCCGCAGTTCAACCTTTTCGACGAGGCAAAGCCGATTTTCTCGCATCCGAGCAACCTGCCGCCTTGTAAGATGAGCCAGGCGACCGTGACCGAATCGCTCACATGCGAAGGCTCGATCATAAAAGATTCGATGATAACGAAATCGGTAATCGGAATGCGCTCGATAATCGAATCAGGCTCAATCATAAAGGGCGTGATCTTGATGGGCGCGGATTTCTACGAGTCGGACGAAGGCCGCGCGAACAACCAAAAGGCGGGCATCCCGAACATCGGAATCGGAAGACACTGCCACATCGAAAAGACGATCATCGACAAGAACGCGCGAATCGGTGACAACTGCCAAATCAACGTCTCGGGCAAAAAATACGAGGACGGCGACCACGGCTTGTTCTACAGCGCGGAAGGTATCATAATCATCAGGAAGAACGCCGTGATTCCGGCAGGAACAATTATCTGATGACTGCCTGAAAAAAATCGTGCATAAAACTGAAAGAGCGCAAGCCAAAGGCTTGCGCTCTTTTTTTACGCCGTGCGACAAAGTTCACGCAAAACTCGTGAAAAACCCGCGCAAATTTTTCACTGCCATTCGCCGCCTTGAAACGAATCCAGCTTTCGCTGGAGAGTCTTCCTTCCAATGCCGAGGATTTCTGCGGCGCGGCTTTTGTTTCCTTTCGCGGAAGCGAGGGTCTGCGTTATCATGATTCTTTCCGCCTCGTCGAGAGTCGAGCCAAGCGGAATGCTCACGCTTTCCGCCGCGCCCGCGTTGCTTATCGAAGGCGGCAAGTCTTCCAGCGTGATTTCATTTCCCGAACACATCACCACCGCGCTTTCGATGCAATTGCGAAGCTCGCGGATGTTGCCCGGCCAATCGTACTTGTAGAGCGCGTCGCGCGCGCGGTTGTCGATTCCTGTTATCGACTTTCCCAAATCGTTTGCCTCGCCTTCAAATTCCTTGAGAAAATGGTTCACCAAAAGCGGAATGTCGTCCTTTCGCTCGCGCAATGGCGGAACGTTTATCCGCACGACGTTCAGGCGGTAGTACAAATCCTCGCGAAAACGCCCGGCCTTGACTTCTTCCTCCAAGTTGCGGTTCGTGGCGGCAATCACTCGCACGTCAACTTCGATCGTGGACTGTCCTCCAACGCGCTCGAATTTCTTTTCCTGCAAGACGCGGAGAAGTTTTATCTGCGTTGCCTGATTTATCTCGCCGATTTCGTCGAGGAAAATCGTTGAGCCATGTGCAAGCTCGAAGCGGCCTTTTACCATCGAATCCGCACCAGTAAACGCGCCTTTTTCATGCCCGAAAAGCTCGCTTTCCAAAAGCGTCTCGCTCAATGCGGCGCAATGGACTTTTATGCACTCGTGCGCGCCTCGCGGGGAAAGCGCGTGAATCGCATCCGCCACCACTTCCTTTCCGCTTCCGCTTTCGCCCGTAATGAGGACGCTCGCCTTGGACGGCGCGACTTTTTTTATAAGCTCCGCGATTTTCTGCATTTCCGCGCTTTTTCCAACCATTTCTTCGAGCGTGCGCGAAGTCTGCACTTGGGCCTTTAGCTCATTGTGGCGGATTGCGAGTTCCCTTCCCTGCAAGGCGCGCTTTACAATCATCGAAAGCTGATCCAAATTTAGCGGCTTCGTAAGAAAGTCATACGCGCCGTTCCGCATCGCTTCCACGGCTGAATCTATGCTTCCGTGCCCCGTGAGGACGATGACAGGAACGCCGGGATTTTTCGCCGTGACTTGGCGCAGAACTTCCTCGCCCGAAACGCCGTCCATCCGCAAGTCGGTTATCACCAAATCGATGTCGCCCTTTGCGATTTGCTCGAGGCCTTCCTTTCCGCCCGAAGCGAGGCGCACCGAATATCCTTCGATTTCGAAAGCCGCGCCCAATCCTTCGCGAATGTTCTTTTCGTCGTCGATTATGAGAATCGTGGATTTCATTTTTTCCCCTCCCCGCCGCTCGCATTGTAAGGCAAAAGCCGCGTCTGAGTCTGCGGAATCGGCAGCGTTATGATGAACGCAGTTCCCTCGCCCTCGTGCGACTTGACGCGGATATCGCCTGAAAATTCCTTTATGATTTTATAGACCGTAGTCATTCCAAGTCCCGTGCCCGAAGCCTTCGTCGTGTAGTACGGCTCGAAAATGTGCTCCAAAGTTTTTTGGCTCATTCCGATTCCGTCGTCGTTTATCAGAATGAAAAACTTGTCGTTCTTTGTGGCGGTGCGGACGGCGAACACGCCGCAAAATTCTTTCGAATCGGAATTTTTTTCGTCGCAGACAATTCCGCTGTTCGCCTTTTCTTCGATCGCCGCGATGGAATTCTGCGCGATGTTGACGACGACTTCGCGGAAAAGTTTCGGGTCGAGCAGGACACGCACTTCGTTCTCGCAAAATTCCGTCTTCACTTGAATTTTCTTTCCTTCGAATTCAGGCGTGAAAAATTCCAGGATTTTTTCCAAAAGCGCGTTCGGATTCGCAAGTTCCAAATTGGCCTTTACGGGGCGCACCGCGAAAAGGAAATTCACGACGATCTCGTTCAAGTTGTCGATTTCCTCGTTCACAACGTCAAGATATTTTTCAACGAATTTTTCATCCGGCAAAACTCCGTCGCCTTGACGCGCCGCGCGCACGGCTTTCTGCAAAAGCTGGATGTGGATGCTTATCGCGCCGAGAGGATTTTTTATTTCATGCGCCACGCCCGCCGCGAGGTTCGTGAGGCTCGAAAGATTTTCCATCTGGCGCAGAAGAATTTCCTGATTGCGCTTTTCCGTGATGTCGCGCACCAAAATCACCGAGCCTGAAAGTTTTTCCGCGCTTACAAGAGGGCTCAAAGAAATCGTCATAAAGCGCACGGTGTCGTCGCCAGACCTCACGCTGAATTCTCCGCTGACGTTCGAAAGGTTGTTCTCGTGGCAGTTTCGCAAAAATGACTTTATCTCAAAGTCGGCGATGTATTCATAGAGCCTTTTTCCGCCATCGCGAATTTCCTCGATGCGCGTGGAAATCGGCAGGCGACGCTTGAAGCCCTTGTTCGCGAAAAGCAGGCGGAAATTCTTGTCAACGATCACGATTCCTGTGGGAACTGAATCGATGATCGAAAGAAGCAAATCGTGCTCGGCGGCAAGGTTCGAAAAGACGCGCTGAATCTGCGCGGAAGAAAGCTTGTCAAGCCTTTGCGAGACAGTCTTGTTGAACACCGACGTTCTTTGCATGGAAGCATTTTACACAAAAAAAGCGAAAATGTAAATATGAAGCGTTTATTTGGGAGAAGGAACACCCTCTACTTTCGAAGCGGGGTTTTCCCTCTCCCAAGCCCTTTCCTTTTCCCAGCACGACCTAGGGCTACCGCCCTAGGAACCCGTTGCTTTCACAATGCGCAATTACATGTCGAGGAAAAATTTTAGTTTGAAAATGCGCGTTTTTTTTTCGCATTAAGCAATCGTTTTTTTTCGAGAACGCAAAACTCTTTTTTACACAACCTTCGCAATCGGTGTGGGCGTGAGCGTGTAGCCGATAGAATGAAGTATGTTCCAGACCGTGGAAAACGCGGGATTTCCTTCTGGCGACAAAGCCTTGTACAAGCCCATCCTCGACATTCCTGCGGCTTTGGCGGTTTTCGACATTCCACGCGCCCGCGCGACATCGCTTATCGCCTTCAGAAGTTCTTCCTGCGTTCCTTCCTTTGCGACAAGCTCAAGATAGCCCACTCGAAGTTCTTCCGTATCTAGATATTCAGCGACATCAAATTCTGTCAATTTTTCCATACTAAAACTCCTTTGCCATTTTCTTGGCAATCTTCAACTGATTCACATGCCGCTTGTTCGTGCTCGCGATGTTCCGCACGAGTTCTTCGAGCGCGGCTTGAATTCCCTGGTTGTATGTCGAAACATTGTTGTAGCAATTTTGCACGTGTTCCTTGCATTCAAGCGCGGCTTGCGTTCCACCTGCGCTTTCGAACGAAGCGCGAATCGAATTCAAAATCGAATCCAAAAAAATCTTGAAGAGGATTCTCGGCTCGAACTTACCGCATTTTTTTATCGTCTCGGAAACATCTGGAATCGCGCCCGAAAGAATTTCCGCAAGGAAATTTTTTGCGATTTGCGAAACCGCTTCCGGAGTCACAGGCAAAAAAGTTTCAAGATAATTTTTGATTTCGCATTCCGCGCCGTCATGGAAAACACGGTCGATGATTTCCTTGGACTGCTCCAAATTCCGCGAAGAAAAATTATACGTGCGAACGCGCGAAAGAATCGTGGGCATTACGGCGTTTCGTGCCCGCGTGGTCAAAATGAAAAGCGTCTCTTCCGGCGGCTCTTCCAATATTTTCAAAAGCGCGTTCCGCGCGCCTTCGGGCATCCGCTCGGCGCGTTCGATTATGATGACTTTTTTTCCTTCGGCCGCGCCGATGTGCGCCCATTCGGAAAGATTTCGAATCTGCAAAATCGGAATCGAATCATACAAAAAATCGCCTTCGAGTTTTTGGCAAACGTCGGAAATTTTCTGGGCGAGTTCATCGACTTTTTTCGCTTCGGGAAGTTCGTGCTCAACGTCAAGTTCTTCCATCAGTTCATCGATTTCGCTTGTGAGCGCGGCGATTTTCGAAAGCTTGTCGCTTCCGGCAAAAAGTATCGGGCTGAATCGCGCCTCGAGTTTTCGAACCGAGCGCAAAAAAAGAAAGCGCGTCGCGTTCACGTGGCTGTCGCCGAGCGCGCATGAAGAAGCGAACGCTTTTTTCGCCGCCTTTATTTCAAGCGTGCAGTCTCGAGGTCCGAGCAGCATCAAATTTTGGCTCACGAGCGCCCTGTGCTTTTGGCACGACGGGCAGGAACAATTCCATTGTCCGAAAGGCTTTCCCTGCGAACGCGCCGCGCAAGAAATTACCCGCGCGGTCTCAAGCGCGGTCGTTAGTTTTCCGCAGCATTCTCCGCCCGAAAACAAAATCGCGCGCGGAAGCCTTCCCGACTTTATGTCGCGCTCCAAAAGAGGAACTGCATTTTGAAACAAAACGTTTTCGTACATTTTTAACACTTCACATAAATTTCAGGATTTCAAAAAATGCCGAACGCATGCGAACTCCCGGAAAAACAGCGCACGAATCAAACAGGAATTCCGTTTATGAAATTCGAAAGCGCGCTTCCTCTTCTCAGCGATTCGGAATCAATCGTGCCGTTCAGTTCCGACATCACGAAAAGAACGAGCACGACCAAAGCCGCGCCTTCCAAAAATCCCAAAATCAAGCCGAGCGTCTTGTCGAGGCTTTTTAAAATCGGTCCTGAAAAAATCAATTTGACGAGCATTTGAATCAACTTGATTATGATGAACGCCGCGACGAAAATCGCGAAAAACGCCACGACTTTTGCAAGCGTCGCGTTCATCGAAGACGCGAAAACTGCGCCGAGCGCGTCGCAAAAACAGAACGCGAAGAAAAGCGAAAAAATCAAAGTTCCGATTCCGAAAACTTCGTTGATGAAGCCTCGCGCGAATCCTCGCAGTGCGAAAATCAAAAGCAGCGCGAAAAAAATGCAGTCCAAAATGTTCATTGACTTCCTCTTATAAAAAATTCATTTTTCAAAATTTTCCGCGAACAAAATCTCGGCAATTTTTTCGCCGGGATTTTCGTTTCCGACGATTTTTTTGCACGCACAAGAAAATTCCTCGCGGACATTTTTTTTCAAAACGAGCGAAAGCGCGTCGCGCAATTTTTGTGAAGAAGCGTCCGCCTTTCTGATTACGATCGCCGCTCCCTGCCGCGAAAAAAATTCTGCGTTGTCCACTTGGTCGCCGCGCGTCCCCTCCCCTTCAAGCGGAAGCAAAATCATCGGCTTTGCCAAAACAGCGGCTTCCCAAATCGAATTCGCGCCCGAGCGAGAAAGAACAGCATCCGCCGCCGCAAAGACATGCGGCATTTCTTCATAAATAAACGCGAAAGGATGATAATTATTTTTTACGGCGACGCTCGCGCCTTGAGAAATTTCGGCATCGCGCTTCTGCCCGGTCTGATGCACAAGCACAAAATTCTCGCAAAGCCATTCAAGATTTTCGCGGACAAGGCCGTTTATCTGCGCCGCGCCGAGCGAGCCGCCCGTAACAAGCAGGATGAGCTTTTCGTTTTCAGGATTTGCGGAATTTTCCTCCCCTCGACTTTCCGAAAGATTTTCCTTTTCTGAATTTTCATTCGCGCTATTAAAAATAAATTTCCTTCCGATTCCAGGATTCGCGTTGTAAAAAACTTCGCGCACGGGATTTCCCGTAACGACGAGCTTTTTTTGCGCGGCGGGCGAAAAATATTTTTTCGTCTCTTCGTAAGAAAGAAAAATTTCGTGCGCAAAGCGCGAGTTGATTTTCGTCGCAAGCCCCGGCGTAAAATCGCATTCGTGCGTGTAGACTTTTATTCCCAAAATCCGCGCGGCAAGGCAAGGCGGAACGCTCACAAATCCGCCCTTCGAAAAAAGGAACGCCGGCCTTTCCTTGAGCAAAATGAAAAACGCGGCGAAAAATCCAAATCCGATTTTGAAAATGTCGAAGAAATTTTTTACGGAAAAATAACGCCGCAACTTTCCGCGCGGGATTCCATAAAAA
>CAMWWZ010000047.1 GCA_947178095.1 uncultured Treponema sp. | reverse complement strand
CTTGGAACGGCGGATTTTTGGCGACTCAGGTTCGGCATCACAAAGCCCGCAGACCGAGACATCGCCGACTATGTTTTGAGCGATTTTACAGGCGACGAGGCAATCGCAATGAATTTGGTTTTTGAAAAAGCGTCCGAGCTTTTCGCAAGGACAATCTTGGCAAACGATGTCGAGCGGCTTTTGCAAAAATTTTCCAAAGTAAAAATTGACTTGTAATTTCAGCAGGACAATGAATTTTCATTGCGAACAAATTGCAATTCAATATCAAAATTTTTTTTGCATAAAAAAAATCGGGAGGATGAATGAACACGATCGAAGCAATAAATTGCAGGCGCAGTTATCGCGGAAAATACAAATCGCTGCCCGTGCCACGGGAAGACTTGACGAAAATCATGCAGGCAGGGCTAGCCGCGCCTTCGGGCTGCAACAAGCAAACCACAAGCCTCATCGCGGTTGACGACCCTGCCATTTTGGAAAAACTGCGGCGCGTCATCAATCCCCCTGCCGGCGAAAGTGCGCCCGCCATGATTTGCGTTCTCACGCAGAGAATAAATGCATATCGCGACAAATGCTTTGCAGTTCAGGATTATTCGTCGGCAATAGAGAACATGCTGCTCGCCGCAATCGAGCTTGGATATCAAAGCTGCTGGTACGAAGGGCACATCACAGACGAGGACAGGATCGGCTATAAAATGGCGCAAATTTTGGGAGTGCCGGATGAATACGAATTGGTGTGTTTTTTGCCGATAGGAATTGCGGAAGCAAATCCCACAATTCCAAAGAAAAAGCCGTTCGGCGAACGCGCGTTCTTCAATTCATTTCCGAGTGCATAGGAGAAATTGCGATGAAAGATTTTCCGGATTTTATGAAAAACAAATTGAATCAGATTGACAGTTCCCAGCAAAACACGCCCGACATTGACGGCTATTATTACGAAGGCGCGGACGGAAGCCAAATATGTTTTTGGACATATTTTTCCGACAGGGATTCAAAAGAAAACGTCCACGAATTTGACGAATACGTTTTTTGCGTTTCCGGGGAGTACGTGGAAATATTCGACGGCAAGGAACATGTGCTGCATTCTGGAGACGAGCTTTTGATACCGAAAGGCACGCCCCATCATGGAAGAGTCGCCAAAGGCACGCGAACGATTCACGCTTTTGGCGGAAAAAGAATTTTGCAGCCGCGTTGAAAAAGCGCATCGCCATTTATGGAGCGAATTTCTATTTCAGTCCGCGCTTGAATTGCTCCACCCGCGCTTTCGCCGTGGTGTCAAGTCCGCTGCGTTCGCCTCGAAGCAAAAAATGATACGCCACGCCCGCAATCATCGCGCCATTGTCGCCGCAAAGTTTCAGCGGAGGAAAAATGCATTTTATGTCCGCGCGTTCGCCGAGCATTTCGCGCAAGCGGGAATTAGCGGCCACTCCTCCCCCTGCCACCACGGTCTTTATGCTCGTGTCGTCGCATGCCTTGAACAAGCGCGAGACGATTGTCCGGCAGGCGGTTTCCTGAAACGCCGCGCAAAGATTTTCGTTCGTCACCTCATAATTTTTATTCCAAAACAAATCGCGCTGATGAATCACCGCAGTTTTAAGGCCGCTGAACGAAACGTCGTACCTGTGCTCCTTTTCATCAAGAGAGGGAACGGGAAAATCGAACGCGCGCGCGCAGCCTTTTTTCGAAAGCGAATCAATCACAACTCCACCCGGATATCCAAGCCCGTAAAATTTCGCCACCTTGTCGAACGCTTCGCCAATCGAATCGTCAACAGTCGTGCCCAAAATTTCGATGTCATCAAAAGCGTTCACCTTGCAAATAATCGTGTGCCCGCCCGAAACGAGCAATCCCAAAAACGGATATTGCGCGGCATGATTTTGCGCCGCGCCTTTTTCGCAAAGCTGCGAAGCGTACAAATGCCCGAGCATGTGATTCACCGCGATGAAAGGCTTTCGCAAACTCCATGCAAAAGTCTTTCCGAATGTGAGGCCAACCAAAAGCGCGCCCATAAGTCCGGGGCGGTTTGTGGCGGCTACAGCGTCGATTTCGCTTGGCTGCAAATTCGCTTCGCGCAAGGCTTGGCTCACGACGGGCAAAATCCATTCGGCATGCTTTCGGCTCGCGATTTCAGGAACAACGCCCTTGTAAATTTCATGAAACGGAATTTGCGTCGCGACGACATTGCTCAAAATTATTTTTCCGTCCTCGACGACGGCGGCGGCAGTCTCGTCGCACGAGGATTCAATTCCCAAAATTTTCATTTTCTTTGCGCTCCCGAATTCGAAACCGTTGAAAATCTATAGCCTTTCTTTTTCAATTCCGGATAAACTTCCTCCAAAACGGACGGAAGAATTTCCGCCGACCAAACGTGCCCGATCATAATGACGAAGCCTTGCCGATTCGCGATTTCCACTCCACGCTTCAATTCGCTCAAAATATTCTCGCGCGATTTTTCGTTGTCCAAAAAAATGTCGCGCTGAAAATACGAAAATCCCATTTCCATCGCGACGCTCGGAATTTTCGTGGCGGACGACGTGCGCGAATCCAAAAAATAAATTCCTTTTTGATGAACGGTTTCAAGCACAAAGCCCACCTTCACTTCGTCCTCGGTGATGAGCGAGCCTTCGTGATTGTTGATGCCGGAAATCGGCGCGAGTTCCGCAATGTTCTGCGAAAGCGTCGCAGCAATTTCGCCGCCCGACATTTGCGGAAGAATCGCACCCTCCCCCGGATTCACGCCGAGATTTATCGCCTGCATCGGCTGATGCAAAATCACTTCGTTGCCGCTTTGCCGAACGAGCGCGGCGCATTCCTTCGAATGCGAAAGGCGCGGCAAAACCGCCACCGTCACGGGAAAAGGAAGCGCGATGCATTTTTTCAGCTGCGCCACATTCTGCCCGCCGTCATCGAACACGACGCAAAGCACGGCGTTTTTCGAAGCGGGCGGAAATCCGAAATCTTGCGGCGCGGCAGAAGATTGATTTTTCGAAGCCGCGTTTTTTTCGTACGACTTTTTTTCGGATTTATTCTGCGGCGGCAAAGAATTTTTTGCAACTTGCTTGGAACTTTCGTTTTGCGAATTTTCTTCTATTTTTTTTGAAGTAGAATTTTTTTTCGCGTCATCATTTCTATTGACTTCTTTTTCAATTTTTGCCAAAGGCGTTTCCGCGCGCTCAGGTTGCGGCGGCACTTTAAAATCTTCCTTGGACTTCGACTGCGGAGTTTCTACGATTTCGGAATTCGTCTGCGGAACTTCGCGTTCAACTAGCAAAGGGCGTTCGGCTTCCTGCCGACGCGACGAAAAAAGCGCGCTCACCGCCAAAAGCAAAACGCAAAACGCGCAGACGCACGCGGATGCGATGGCGACTTTTTTTGAGTCAAGCGCGACGCGAGTTTTTTTTGAGGCGCGGCGTTTTTGCAGCGATTTTCTTTTTACAGTTTTTTTTTGCGCAGACATTTTCGACTATAAATTAAAGGTACATCATTTATGCGCATAAGTCAAGAGGATTCCATTCCATTTCGTTTTTTCGCAACTCAATTCGCGCTTTTCATTTTCTTCGCAATGTGATACAATGTCGCAATGAGATTGATTTTTATTCGCCATGGAGATCCCGACTACGAAAAGGATTCGCTCACCGCGCAGGGCTGGAAGGAGGCGCGGCTTTTGGCAAAGCGCGTTTCAAAATGGAACGTCACGGATTTTTACGTCTCGCCTTTGGGACGCGCGCAGGACACGGCCTCGCTCAGTTTGAAGAAAATGCGCCGCGCAGCCGAAACACATGAATGGCTCAAAGAATTTTATGTTCCAGTGAAAGATCCAACGGACGGACACGAGCGCATTCCGTGGGATTTGCTTCCCGAATATTTTTATTCGGAAGAAAAATTTCTTGACAGGAAAAAATGGCTCGACACGGATTTGATGAAAAGCGGCGAAGTCGAAAAAAACTATCGCGAAGTTTGCGACGGAATCGATTCGATTTTGCGCCGATACGATTTCGAGCGCGAAGGACTTTTTTACAAGACAAGCGGAAAAATTCCAAATCCGAATTTCGACAGCGCGACCTTCGTAAAAAACTATCATCTTCTTTCAAACAAGACGGAATACGACGAGCGCACGGCGGTTTTCTTTTGCCACCTCGGAGTGATGTTCGCGATGATAAGCCATTTGGTGAACTGTTCGCCGCTCGTGCTGTGGCAGGGATTTTATGTCGCGCCCACTTCAATTACTGTTTTGAACAGCGAAGAGCGCGTGGCAGGAAAAGCCGCGTTCCGCATAGAACGCCTCGGCGACACGGCGCACTTGCACGACGGCCGCCAGCGCATTTCTTCGAGCGGATATTTCGCGCCCGTGCTGCAAGAATTGGGAAAAGCCAAAAAATGATTTTTCAAAAAAAAGCGCGCCTTTATTCATTCCTCGCGATTGCGTTTTCGTGTGCGGCGTTCGGCTGCAAAAGCGCGAATTTCGTTCAAGAAAGCGAGCACGATTTTTCTTCCGTGCGCCTTGAATGGAATTCGACTTCCGAAAAGCAAAATGTCTTTACCGCAGAATATTGCGAAGAAAGGCTTTTGATTCACTGCGTAAAAATAAAATTGAATGCGCCTGAAATAAAAATAAAAATGCTTCCTCAAATCGCGCAGGAAAAAAGCGCGTTCGTAAAAGAATTCGCGCGGAAAAACAACCTCGATGTGGCGTTCAACACGACTCCGTTTTCCGCGAAAGGCATTTTCAAAAATCGCGGACAAACGCCTTTGGGAATCTGCATAAACGACGGCAAGGAAATATCCGCCCCCATTTCGCGATATTGCGCGCTCGCATTCTTTCAAAGCGAAGGTAATGGCTTTCGAGCGAAGATTTTCGCATCGCAAGCGGACGCGGAATTAAAAGGCGCGTCTTTCGCAGCGGGCGGCTATTGGCAAATCTTGCGGGACGGAGAAATAATCCTGTTCAAAAAATTCCACGATACGAGGGCGTTCTGCGCGTTGGACGCTGAAGGCACGACGCTTTTTCTTTTCGCCGTCGAAGGCCTTTCATACATGGAATGCGCGGAATTCATAAAAGCCATCGGACTTGAAAACGCGATGCAATTTGACGGCGGCGCATCCACGCAAATCATCGTAGGCGGAAATTCAATCCTTACATACAAAAACAAAGTGAAAGTTCCTGCCATGCTCGGCTTTTCATTTTGAATTTCCCGCGCAATCTTTTTGAAAAAAAAATGTTGACGGATTTAGGATTTTCGTATATAATCAATAAATATGGCATTAGTGACGACCCAACAATTGACGGATTATTACAATCATTACCGTGAAAACGAAATTACGTTCACGAAGGAGATGATACAGCTTTTAAGCATAAATCCCCGCGAAATATATGTAAAGTGCAACGGCAACCAATGGCCATGCATAATAAATTCAACGTCTTTTCAATTGTGCCGAATCATCGTGGGCGTAAAAGGCGGCGCGTATGCCATGCTTTCGAACAAGGATACCGGCATCGTGAGCGTCCGATTTTGCTTTATCAATTCCGACAGGCAGCCCGTGGCGCTTTTCGTGAACGGCCATGTCGAAGAAATAAAGCCATATATGAATTCTGCGGAGCTCGCCGTAGTAACAATAATGTTCACGCAAAGGCCGCCGGACGACTTAATTGAAAAATTTGGCACTGTCTTCGACGCGAACGAAAACGCAATGCGCCGCAAAGAAGAGCGCATAGTATTGAATCCCGACGTGAAGCGAAAATTGGGCTTGGAAAAAGAAGAGACTGTGATTCATTTGCAAGGCGTTCCACGGAACTGCGTTTTGCGAGACCTTTCGTTTTCCGGCGCGAAAATAATCATGATGGGAATCCCAAAATTCATCATGGACAAGCCAGTCATATTGCAAGTAAGTTTCCAAGACCCCGGCGAAGTGATTCAGATAATGGGCGTGATTGTCGGCACAAGTTCCATACAAGGACGAAAGGACATTCTCGTGGCTTCCATCAAATTCGATGAAAAGAATGTTCCGATTCAATACAAGATAAGGATAAACAATTACATCGTAACGGCAAGGAAAAACATTCTCACGAATCCGCAAAGCACGGCGGCGCAAAATTCCGGCGCGGCAAAAGTGGCGCAAGCGGATTTGCCAATTTAGGCGGCGGAAATGAGTCCTGCGAGCGCACTTGATTCCATCTATTACATCACGTTGGGAGATGAAATCGAATTTTCTTCCAAGGCGATGCACATCGACAAGACGATTCCCCTGCCCGTGCAAAAAAAGCAGGACGACTCTCCCGGCAATTTCAACATAAACGAGCTTTCCGCGGAGCAAATTCTTTCGGGCATTTTGACCGTATTGGCATACGACAGGCAAAACGAGCATTTGGACTACTACCGAAGCGTATTGCGCAAGGCGCGTCCGAACATAAAGCAGGAGCTTTCCGAAGCGGCGATTCTCAAGACAAAAAACGGCGACTTCGAGCTGGCAGAAGAAATTTTCATGGCGTTAAAAGGACTTGATCCTGACGATGCCGCCATAACACTCAACACAGCCCTTTTTTTCGACCAGCGCGCGGACAACTATCGCCGCAATCTTTTGAACGACGACGCGAACGCATACGACGCGCTCGCCCTTGAATACTATGAAAGCGCGATGCAGTCCGAGCCGCCCGTTCCCGACGCATATTTCAACGCGGGTTTCTTTCATTTGAAGCAGCGCAATTTCCGCGCCGCGCGCGAATGCTTCGAATCGTACCTCGCGCTCACCTGCGATGCGAAAGAAGAGAGCGAAAACGACGCTTACAAAAAAGAGCGCGCCCAGGAAATTCTCGACAACATAAAAAATCAAAATATGGACGACGAGCGTTTCAAAAGCGCGTATGAGTTCATTTCCTCGGGGCAGGAAGAAAAAGGCCTTGCCGAGATTCGAATATTTTTGCAGCACAATCCGAATGTCTGGAACGCATGGTTCATGCTGGGCTGGGGACTGCGCCGCCTTGAACGCTACGACGAGGCTGAGAAGGCGTTCGAAAAGGCGTTGGAATTCGGAGCGGATGCGAACAGCGAAACTTACAACGAAATCGCGCTGTGCCTTATGGCAAAAGGGGATTTTTCAGGCGCGAAAGAAAACCTTCTGCGCGCGCTTTCCCTCGCTCCCGAAAGCACGAAAATCATCTCGAATTTGGGCTATGTCGCGCTGCGCCAGGGCGATACGGACGAAGCGCGAAAATATTTTGCGAGCGCGCTTGAATTCGACCCGGACGATAAAATCGCCGCAGCAGAGCTTTCGAAACTCGAAGCAAGCAATTAAAATTTTCCGACTTTTACAAAAGCTCGAATTTCAATCTTGTCAAATTTTGTTTTTCGTGATACAATGAAAAAATGAGCATACACATAAACGCGCCCGATGGCGCAATCGCTCCTGCGGTGCTTTTGCCGGGCGACCCGCTCCGCGCGAAATACATTGCGGAGAATTTTTTGGAAAACGCAAAATGCTACAATGAAGTTCGCGGAATGTTCGGCTTCACTGGAAAATACAAGGGAATTCCTGTTTCCGTGCAGGGAACTGGAATGGGACAGCCTTCGATTTCGATTTACGCGAACGAGCTTTTTTCGTCCTACGGCGTGCAGACTGCGATTCGCGTTGGCACGTGCGGAGGACTTTCCGAAAAAACGAAAGTGCGCGACACGATAATCGTGAACGCGGCTTCGAGCGAATCGGCAATGCAAAACGGAAGGTTCGGCTCGCTGCACTACGCGCCCGCCGCGGATTTCGAGCTTCTCTTGCGCGCGCACGAGGCTGCGAAAAAGCTCGGCGTTCCGTTCCATGTCGGTCCGTGCGCTTCGAGCGACGCTTTTTATGACGAAAACGAAAATTGGAAGATTTGGGCGAAATACGGCGTGCTCGGCCTTGAAATGGAAGCCGCTGAATTGTACACGCTCGCCGCGAAATTCGGAAGGAAGGCTCTTTGCATTCTCACCGTCAGCGATCATCTTATTACGAATGAAATCACCACGGCGGAAGAGCGGCAGAAAACTTTCAACGACATGATAAACATAGCACTTGAAACAATTGCGAATGTTTGATATGATTGATAGGATATGGAAAACAAGGGAACAGATTTACTTGATTACGATGACGCGGATTTTAACACCATAATCGCGCCGGACATTTCTTTCGACGGAAAAATTGCCTTTAGCAAGCCTTTTTTGGTGAAAGGCAAAGTGAGCGGAAAGATTACGGCGCAAAGCGATTTGGTAGTGGATTCGGGCGCGGTCGTGAACGCCGACATACAGGCGGATCGGGTCTTGGTGCGCGGCTCGGTGAACGGGAACATAAACGCCACTTCGCTTGTTTTTCTGACTTCCACCGGCTCGGTGAACGGCGACATTTCTTCGGCGCAAGTCGTTTTGGAACAAGGCGGAACATTCACCGGCCGCTGCACGATGGAGGAAAGATGAGACGCATTTTTATTTCTGCGATTTTTTCGGTTGTCGCATTCTGCGCTTTCGCGCAACGAGGACCTGACGCGCTCGCCTTGTACAGGGCGGGAAATTATGTCGAGTCGATTCGCGTTTGCGAAGATGAAATAAAGTCGAGGCCTTCAAATTTGGATTCCTATGTCGTTATGTGCTGGGCGTTGATTGCGAATCGAGAATACGCGCGCGCAGAGCAGATGGCTTACGAAGGACAAAAAATCAGCCGCTACGACATTCGTCTCATAGAAATTCTCGGCGAAGCGAAATATTATTTGGGAAAAAACAGCGAGGCTTTGAAGCAGTTCCAAGAATACATCGCGAACACTCCGGACAGAACCGGCGCGCGCATAGACACAGCGTATTATTTTATGGGCGAAATCTATATCCGGCAGACGAAATTCCAGCACGCCGACATCGCGTTGAGCGCGGCCACAAGAAAACGCACTGGCGCGGACGGCTGGTGGACGAGGCTCGGTTACGCGCGCGAGATGGCAGGCAACTATTACGAGGCGATAGCGGCTTACGAAAAGGCTTTGGAACTTGATCCCCAAAGGACAGACGCGATAAACGGAAAGAAGCGTGTTTCCGACCGCCTCAGGTAAAGAAGTTTTCGCACATTTCGAGACTCTCGGATGCCGTCTGAACCAAATCGAAAGCGAAGGCGCGGCAGAAGTGTTTTCCGATGCCGGCTTTCAAATCGACATGAATCCTATTGCAGCGAAAGATGACGCGCGACAAGATGTTTGCGTCTGCGTTCTGAACACTTGCGCCGTTACCACAAAGGCCGAACAAAAGGCGCGGCGCGTCATTCGGCTTCTCTTGAAAAAATTCCCGAACGCGATTCTTATTGTCACAGGATGCTACGCGCAGCTTTCCATAAAAGAAATTTCCCAAATCGACGAAAGAATTTGCGTCTTGCCGGGACTCGCAAAAAGCGCGCTTTGCGGCGTTCCACAAAAAATCAAGGCGTTCAAAACAAATCCGCTCGGCGCGAAAGACATTCTCAAAAGAGACTTCATTTTTGAACCGCCGCAAAAAGGCAAGGTCGCGCTCGCGCCGTTCGAGCTTTTGCCGAAAACTTTTTTTTCTCATTCCCGCGCTTCCTTGAAAATCCAGGACGGCTGCGACAATGCCTGTTCGTACTGCGCGATTCATTTGGCTCGTGGAAAAAGCGTCAGCTTGGATGCCGCGCTTGTGCTCGAGCGAATCTCGGCTTTGGAAAATCAGGGGCATGGCGAAGTGGTTTTGACGGGCGTGAACGTCGCGCAGTATTCGGGAACATTCGAAGGAAAAACGCTCGACATCGCAGACTTGCTTGAATTGATTTTGTCGCGCACGAAAAAAATCGCGCTGCGATTTTCGAGCATTTATCCCGAAACCGCAAGCGAAAAATTCTGCGAATTGATAAAGGACGAGCGCGTGCGGCCGCATTTCCATCTTTCGGTGCAAAGCGGAAGCGACGCGGTTTTAAAAAGGATGAACCGCAATTATACGAGCCAAGACGTGATAGAATCGTGCCGCCGTTTGCGGGAGGCAAAGAAAAATCCGTTTTTGGCATGCGACATAATCGCGGGATTTCCGGGCGAAACCGAAAAAGATTTCCTTGAGACGATGGACATGCTCAAAACATGCGGCTTTGCGAACGTGCACGCCTTCGCCTTTTCTCCGCGCAAGGGAACGGCCGCGTTTTCCTTTACGCCGAAAATTCCAGAGCGCGTAAAAGACGAGCGCGTTAAAATCCTAAATGAATTTTCGGCAGCGCAAAAAATCAAATACATAGAAGCGTTCGCAGGAAGCGTGCGGTCTGCAATCGCCGAAAACGTTCACAACGCGCAGTCTTCGTTCGCGGCGATTCCCGCAGGAAAAAAGATTGCTCGCGCCTTGACCGACAATTTCATCCATACTGAAATTCTGCTTGACGAAAAGGAAGCCGCCCCAAAGGAGGGAGAATGCGTGCGCGTGAAAATAATCGGAGCGCAGACGGAAAAAATAATCGCCGGACAAGAATGGGAAGCACTCGGCGAATTCCAATAATCATACCTTGACGCAAGCGTCGGGATATAAAACCTTCCATACAAATAATGTCGATTGAAAAAAGATAAAAAAATAGCAGAAGCAAGATAAGGAAAAAACTTTGAGCTATGATGGATTCGAACCATCGACCCACGCCTTAAAAGGGCGTTGCTCTACCTACTGAGCTAATAGCCCGGCTGATTCACAGCGGCACTTTTTCTAAAAGTGTATATTTATTATATCAAATTTTCGCAAATTGTGTCAAGTGCTAGTCGCAAATAAATTGAAAAAAAAAATAAAAAAAATTTCGACTGCCCTTTCATCGAAATCCTTTCGCATTCAATTTGCTACTTCTGTGCATTTTTCGAACAAAAGCCCGGAATCGATTCCGTTTATCATTTTTCCGCGCGGATGGGAGGAAAGCATGTTCTTGCGCCCGCTTTCAAGATGCGGCGAAGTGATTCCGTGCTTTATCGAAATGTCCGCTTCCAAAAGCGCGCTCAAATGGTCTGCGAGGCGGACGAGCTTTCCGTCCACAGGCGAAAAACCGTCGGAATTGTAGCGAGAGCTCAGTTCTTCAAAAGTCGCCGAGCGCGCGCTTCCCTCGTGCAAGATGCGATTTTCAAATTCATCGTTCGTAAAATACAAAAGCTCGGGCGCGTAGAAATTTTCCATGAGCGGAACAAGTTCCTTCGCCACGATTTCGTCCTCGATTCGCTTTACGATTTCGGGAAGAGCGTCCGTCGCCTGCTTCACGGGAGAAATGATGTCGCGCGTCACGGCTTCGGGCAAATCGTGGAAAAGCGCGCTAAAAAAATTGTTGTAGGCGCGGCGGGCGCACATTTTTTCGCCCGAAGCGTTCTGCAAAAGCATCGTGATCATCGCGACAAAATAGCAGTGCCCGAGGACGCTCGTGTGCGGAACGCGCGGAGTTTGATTCCAGCGGCGTTGGAAACGAAGTTGCTCGATTTTGAGAAGGAATTCGAACGGACGCTGCTTCGTCATAAGAAGTTGCAAGCCGCGCAAGTCCATAAAAGCCGAAAGCGTCTCGTTCAGTTCGCGCTCGATTTTTCCGAGCCGCACGCTTTCGTTCACAGGGAAAATCATCTGCAATTCGCGCATCGTGGAATACTTGTGCGCGGCGGCATAAATTCTGCTCGTAAGAACGTCGCCTTTGGGAATCGGAATCGACGACGCTTTTTGCCCGATGTAAATCGTGAACTTCGCGAAAAAATCGTCGTCCATGAACGGGCGATATTGGTTCAGCACCCATTCATTGAGCCTTAAATATTCGGAAGGATATTCGCTTTTTATCAAATCCTGGACTGGAGCCTTGATGTCGCATAGCGCGATTTTTTTCAAAAGGTCGAAAAGCGAGGCGTTTATCATCCATTGCCAGTTGACTTTTTTTCCTGCGTTTTCCTCGAACTTTCCGATGATGTAGGCGAGCACCATTTTTTCCGCGGCCTTGTCCATTTCGATGAGATCGAACGGACGGATAAGGTCGTTCCAGCGTTCGATGGAAAAAGCCTCGAACATTTTGAGAATCATCGGAACGCAGTTTTTTTCAAGATCCATGTCGCCTCGCAAAATCAGAAATCACGACGCGCCCTTGACATAGGGCTTTCCGTCCGCGGCCGGCGCATAGTTCTTTCCGCTGAAAATCATGAGCGCGAGCAGCGTTATGAAATACGGCAGAATGTTGAAAACTTCGGAAGGAAGCGCCTGCGAAATTTTCGGAAAGAAATTCCTTGAAAGGACGGCGAGCGCGCTTGCAAGCCCGAAAAGGAACGTCGAGCCTGCGATTCCGAGCGGTTTCCACCGCCCGAACGCCACCGCCGCGAGCGCGATGAATCCCGCGCCGTTCACGGTGTTGCTCGTAAATTGGATTGACTGCGTGAGCACCATGCATCCGCCCGAAAGTCCCGCCAAAAATCCCGAGACGAGCGTGGCGAAATATCTCATTCCGAGCACGTTCACGCCGACACTCGCAGCCGCATCGGGATGCTCGCCGCAAGCGCGAAGGCGCAATCCGAACGCCGTGCGATAAAGTACGAACCATGCGACAATCAAAATGGCGAGCGCAATCCAAAGCGTAGGATAAAATCCGCTCGCATCAGGCATCATTCCGATTTGGAAAGGCCGCGTCCTGTCCGCACGGAAAATTATCTGGCAGAAAAAAATCGTCACTCCGCTCGAAAGCAAATTTATTCCAGTGCCGGAAATCGTCTGATCCGCGTTGAGAGAAATCGAAGCGTAGGCGTGAATCAGCGTGAAAACCGCAGCAAGGATCGCGCCAGCCAAAAGCGCCACGCACAAATCCCATCTGCCGAATCCCGCCGCCTCCATCAAAACATGGACGGTGGCCGCCGTGAACGCGCCAATTCCCATCAATCCTTCGAGCGCGATATTCACCACGCCGCTCCGCTCGCAAATCATTCCGCCGACGGCAGTAATGAGAATCGGCGCGACAATCATAAAAATCGAAGGCAAACTACTCAGCATTTTTTTCTCCGGTTCGGCGAAGTCTCCATGAAAGGAAAATCCGCAATCCAGTCTTAAGCGCGATGAAAACCACGACAAGCCCTTGGATTATGAAAACGATTTCCTTCGGAATGTTGTTCGACTGCATCAAAGCCTGCGACGCTTGCAAAAGCCCGAAAAGAAGCCCAGCCAAAGCCGTGCCGAGCGCGGTGCAATTTCCGACCAAAGCCACAGCCATTCCGGTAAATCCGTAGTTGTCCATTCCCGTGATGACGCGGCCGTACCTGAACGAGCCGAGCGCGACAATGCTTCCGCCCAAAGCCGCGAACGCGCCCGAAATCGCCATGCTCGCAACGACGCTCGCAACGACGGGAATTCCCGAAGCCCGCGCCGCGTCCTTGTTGAAGCCAGTCGCGCGCATAGAAAAGCCGAGCGTCGTTTTTTCCATTATAATCCAATATGCGAAAATCGCGGCGATGCAAATGAAAATTCCCGCGTTCAAATTCGAATTGTTGAAAAGCTTCGAAAGGAAAGGAATCTTGAGGCTCGCGGTCTCGGGAAAATTCGGCGTCTTGTAAGTGTTGCTTCCGGGAATCGCAAGCGTGACGATCCGCGAAAGATAAAGCGCGATGTAATTCAGCATGATCGTGGAAACGACTTCCGAAACTTCGAAGCGAGCCTTGAGAAAGCCGACTATTCCGCCCCACGCCGCGCCGCAAAGAAGTGCGAGCAACAACGCCGCCGCAGGATGCACGAACGGAATTCGCGGAAAGAAAAGCGCGACCAATTGCGCCACGGTCATTCCGACGATGTACTGCCCCTCGCCTCCCACGTTGAAAAGCCCTGTGCGCGAAGCGAACGCCATCGCGTAGCCGCAAAGCACGAACGGAATCGAATAGTTGAGCCATTCGCCCACATAGCGGATGTTCCATTTTCCGTTGTTCAAATTGAATCCTGTGCACGACTGAAAAATCGCCTTGTACATTCCGACAGGATTCCTTCCGACGAGCGCGATCAAAGCCGTAGCGAAGAGAAATCCAAGCACGATTACAAGCACGGAAATCGCGCCATCGGACTTTATGAGAAATTCGTAAAGCGAAGAATATTTTTTTTTCTGAACCAAAACCACATCTCCCAAATAACGCCGAATTCTAGCTGCCCATCATCAAGCCGATTTCCCGTTCGCTCACTTCGCCCGCATTGTGCGTGCCGACAATCGCGCCTTTTGAAATCGTCGCGATCCTGTCGCAAAGATTCATAATCTCGTCAAGTTCAAAGCTCACCAAAAGCACGGCCTTGCCAGCGTCGCGCTCGGCAACGATTCTGCGGCGTATGTATTCAATCGCGCCCACGTCAAGCCCGCGAGTCGGCTGCGCGAAAATCAAAAACGGGCCGTTCAATTCAATTTCGCGCGCGATGATGACTTTCTGCTGGTTTCCGCCCGACATGCTTCCGGCGAGCGTCGCAGCTCCCTGCCCCGCGCGTATGTCGAACGCCGAAATCATTTTTTCGCCATTTTCGTGCATGGCGGCTTTGTTCAAAAAGATTTTGTTTCGCGTGTAGCGCGCGTCATAGTAATTTTTCAGCGCGGAATTTTCGCCCACATCGAATTCGCTCACGAGCGCGAATCGCTTGCGATCTTCAGGAACGCAACAGATTCCGCGTTCAATGCGATGCCGAATCGAAGAATTCGTGATGTCCTCGCCATTAAGGAAAATTTTTCCGCTTTGAACTTTGGAAAGTCCAGTCAGCGCATACAAAAGCTCGCTCTGCCCGTTTCCGTCCACGCCCGCGATTCCGAGGATTTCGCCCGAGCGCACTTCCATGTTCAAATTGTTGACGGCAAGAATTCCACGCGCGTTTTTCACGCAGAGATTTTCCACTTTGAGGACGACGCTTCCGATTTTCGCGGGCTTTTTTTCGATTTCAAAATTGACGGCGCGTCCCACCATGAGTTCCGCCAAACGCCCTTCGTCCGTATCGGCGACATTCACAGTGTCGATAAGTTTTCCGTGGCGCAAAACCGCGCAACGATCCGCCACCGCTTTAATTTCTTTGAGTTTGTGAGTGATGAGGACAATCGTCTTTCCCTGCGCCTTGAGGAGACGGATTGTTTCCAAAAGCTCGTCGATTTCCTGCGGAGTGAGAACCGCCGTCGGCTCGTCAAAAATGATGATGTCCGCGCGGCGATACAAAACCTTGAGGATTTCCACGCGCTGCTGCATTCCAACAGTTATGTCCTCGATTTTGTCGTCGGGATTCACCTTAAGCCCGTAGCGTTCGCTCAATTCGAGGACTTCCTTCCGCGCGGCGGCAAGGTCGAACGTGCCGAATTTCGTCCTAGGCTCGCGCCCCAAGACTATGTTTTCGGCGACGGTATAGTTTTCCACCAACTTGAAATGCTGGTGAACCATGCCGATTCCAAGGTCGGTTGCGACATTCGGATTTTTTATGCGCACTTCCTTCGAGCGGATTCTGATAGTTCCCGAATCCGCATCATAAGAGCCGAAGAGAATCGACATCAGCGTGGACTTTCCCGCGCCGTTTTCGCCCAAAAGCGCGAGAACTTCGTTTTCCCGCACACGGAGAGTGATGCCGTCGTTCGCGAGGACTCCAGGAAAACGCTTCGTTATGCCAATCATCTCAATGGCATAGTTCTCGGGCATAACATCGGCCTCCTAAAAACCGGCGGGCTTCCAAAACGAAAGCCCATTTATGTCGCTAGTCATCGATCGCGCCAAGTCCAGCCGGAACTACTCCAGCGGCCAAAGCGTCCTTGTATTTTCCGATAACTTTGATGTTGCCGACGGAAATCGAATTTTTCATATCGTCCACGGAAGCCGCCACCGAAGAATCCAGCGCGGCATTCGCCTTGGAATAGTCAACGCCGTCGTCCTTGAGCGAAAGATTCATCACGCCGCCCACAAAGCCGTCATACGACATTTCTGCCAACGCTATCATGGCGCATTTTTCCACGCGCTTGATCATAGAAGTGAGCACGGCGGATTGTCCTTCCGCATAGATTCCGTCCGCATATTGATC
This sequence comes from uncultured Treponema sp., assembly GCA_947178095.1. Classification (GTDB taxonomy): domain Bacteria; phylum Spirochaetota; class Spirochaetia; order Treponematales; family Treponemataceae; genus Treponema_D. Next base: position 5,113 of record CAMWWZ010000047.1, on the reverse strand, counting down.
CGAATCCACGCCGATCGCCCAGACATTTTTTCCGGCAAGCCTCATTTCCTTGGCCTGCGCAATCGTTCCGTTTCCTGTGCCGCCCGCCGCCGAGAAAATCGCGTAAACTCCGTTGTCGTACCAAGCCTTCGCCTGAGTCTTCGCAAGTTCGGGCTTTCCCCAGTCGTTGGCGTAGTAGTCAACGATTTCCGCTCCGGGAATCACTTCGCGCAAGCCTTGGATATAGCCCATTTCAAATTTCGTAATTGTCGCTCCGGGCACTCCGCCAATGAAGCCGAATTTCGGATTTTGGATTCCGTCTTTTTTTGCCTGATACGCCGCCGCAAGCCCGACAAGGTAAGAGCCTTCTTCCTCGCGGAAAACGAATTCCTTTACGTTCGGCCTGTTCACCCAGTCAACGTCGATTATAACGTATTTCTGATTCGGATATTCGTCCGCCACTTCGCCAATCGCATCCGCGAACGTAAAGCCAGTGGCGCAGATGATGCTGTATCCTTCGTCGGAAAGCTGTTTGAGCGTGGGAATGTATTGATCCTGAGTTTGGCAGGTAACGACATCATAGAGCGTTCCGCGGCCCGAAGGATTTTCCAACGTGTCGCCATAAAACTCAAGGATTCCGCGCCAAGCCGCCGCGTTGAAAGACTTGTCGTCGATGCCTGTAGCGTCCGTAACAAGACGAATCGTGGGGCGCGAATCATTTGATCCGAGCGGCAATTTTACCTTGCCGCCCTTTTTGGCGCAGGACGAAAGCGCGACGACGCACAACGCCGCGCAAATCAAAAGCAACTTTTTCATTTAATTCCTCCGTAATTTAAATTTGCAAACGCAAACTTGAGAAAATATAGCACAAAACAGAAAAAATTGCAAGTTAATTTTTGGCGGCGAAAAACTAACTGTTCTTGCCTGACTTGCGGTCCGCCTTCATCTTTTCTTTCCAAGAGCCAGCCTTTCTTTTCAGCTCTTCCGCGTCTTCGGCTTCGTTCAATGAAAGGCAGACCTGGCGTTGGGCGAAAACCATGTTTATGGCATCCTGCATGTCGTCGATGCGGCGGCTCGAAAGCTCGTACTTGTCGCGGTAGGCGGTGGCGGATTTGTCGAGCAACATTTTCATCAGGCGGATATAGAGAACCGTATTTTCATAATCAGGCGCGCTCGGGTCAAAATACACTTTGATGTAATTCTTGAAGTCGAACAAGTTTTTTGTCACCACCGCGAATCTTCCTTCGAGCTCCACGAACGACCATTTCCACTTGGAATTGTCGCCGAACGCATCGATTATCATTTGGATTATCAAACCCAATTTTCGCACGAGAAAATATCGCTTTTCAATCGAGACCTCGGCAATAGCTTCCATTTTTTCGGTCAAATCGCTCGGCACGGCATTGATGACGTTCGTAACCATTTCTTCAAGATAGATTATCGCCTTGTAAAGTATTTTTCGCGCGTCGTTCAAAGCGTCGTTGTTCTTCACTTCAAGCATTTTCACACTAGCCGTATTGATGGCGTTGTAAAGCGAGGCGATGTAGCACATTTGCTCGGCGAGTTCGAACCTCTTGCGCACCGCGCAGGACGGATCTTTTTTTATGGCCGCAAGCGATTCCTTTTCTTTTTTCAGCTCGGAATTTATGACTTCCGTATATTGCTTCGAGGAATTCTTGAATATTTCCCTGTCTTCATTTGAAACCTTGCCCATACATCCTCCAATAAAAAGTCAAGAAGAAAGTTGCAACTTTATTCTTGACTTTTTACGCACATTCGCAACGCAGTGAGAATGTGCATTAAATATGCAAGTTTCCAACGGAAACTTGACATGATAAAAGTGCCGCACCATTTGTGCGGTGCTTTTATCATATCTCCTGTCTACGAAATTCTCGCGCCGAATTTTTTGAGCATAGCCGCCGCGTGCTCCAAAGATTCTCCGCTTTGGCTGTCGCCCGAAAGCATTCGCGCGATTTCCGCCACACGCTCCTGTCCGCAAACCACTTGCGCGGCGGTCTTGGTGCTTCCGTTCTCGGCGGACTTTCGTATCCTTATATGATTATCGGCATAAACTGCGATGCTCGCTAGGTGCGTTATGCACAAAATCTGCCTGTCGAGTGAAAGCGACTTGAGGTGCTCGCCGACTGCCACCGCCACTTCCCCGCCGATTCCCGTGTCGATTTCGTCAAAAATCAAAGTCTGCACTTTGTCGCTTTGCGCGAGCACGGTCTTGAGCGCGAGCATCACGCGGGAAAGTTCTCCTCCCGACGCGATTTTTGAAAGCGAGCCAAGCGGACTTCCTGGATTCGCGGAAATCAGGAATTCGATGTCGTCCATTCCGTAAGGGCCGCATTTTTGCTCGAGCGCGTCGCCCGCCTTTTGCCTTATGCTCACGCTGAATTTTGTTCCTGCCATTCCGAGCGTCTGCAAGATTTTTTCCACTTGCGCGGACATCGACTGCGACGCGGCGGAGCGTTTCTGCGAGATTTTTTTCGCCCGCTCGTAGACTTCCTTTTCAAGCGCGGAAATTTCCTTTGAAAGCGCATCCCTGCTTTGGTCGGAAGATTCGAGACGTTCCAATTCCGCGCGGCTTTTTTCCACGTATTCGAAAAGCTCTGAAATCGGAGAATCAATTCCGGAAGCGTATTTTTTTTTGAGCTTGAAAATCAGCTCGAGCCGCGACTGCACTTCTTCCAAATGCGCAGGATCAAACACGAGAGAATTTTCGTAACTTTTGAATTCACCGGCAAGATCCGAGATTTCGTAAAAAAGATTTTCCACGCGCGAATCCAAAGGCTCAAGGCTTTTGTCGAGCGCGGCCGCCCTTCCGCTCGCGCTCCGCGCCTGCTTTGCGAGCGTTTCAATTCCGCCGCCGTCTTCCGAAGAAAAAAGCGCGTTTATCGAATTTATTTCCGAATACAATTTTTCGAACGACGAAAGCCGCGATTCTTCGGCGGAAAGCGACTCGTCCTCATTGGGCTTTAAGTTCGCGCCTTCGATTTCTTCGATGGAATAGGAAAGGTATTCCGCGCGCCGCCTGCGTTCGCCCTCGTCCGTTTCAAGCGAATGCAACTCCTCGCGTTTTGCAACGAGCCTTGCGTAAAGTCGCGTAAATTCCGAAACTTCTTCCGTGATTCCGCAATGGCCGTCGAGGAATTTCCTGTGCTCCGCGCCCCGCATCAGCGACTGATGCTCGTGCTGCCCGTGGATGTCAACGAGAAATTGCGAGAACGCCGCCAAATCCGCGCGAGGAATCGCAGTTCCTCCAATCCACGCTCCGCTTTTTCCGTTCGCGCGAATCACACGGCGCAAAATTATGCGCCCGTCCTCGTCTTCGATGCCGCGCTGCGAAAGCCATTCCCGCGCCGAAAGCGGCTCTTCTTCCAAGTCGTCCGAAAGGTCGCGGTCGGAAGGCGAAGCGGGAGGAAGCAAAAAAGTTCCCGTGACAGAAGCCTCGTTCTGCCCCGCGCGAATCGATTCTGCGCCCGCCCTTCCTCCGAGCAAGAACGAAAGCGCGCCAATCAAAATCGACTTTCCCGCGCCAGTCTCGCCCGAAAGCACCGTAAAGCCGCGCGAGAATTCAATGTACGACGAGTCAATCAGCGCGAAGTCTTTTATCCGCAAATCTTCAAGCATGCTTTCCTCCGGCAGGTCCGCCCGACCAGTTTAGTTTGAAGCGAAGCGCGTCATAGAATTTTTCCACGGATGCGCCGGCCAAAAGCGCGTCGTGACCGGATTTTTTAATTTCGATTTCGTCATCATCTTCCAACGCGAAAGGCTCTTGCCCGTCCACCGTTATGATCGCGCTGTGGTTTCTCGAAGGAACGATCCGAATCCGAAGCGTCGCCCGCTCGCCAAAAACAATCGGCCGCGCCGAAAGCGAAAATGGATTGAGTGGCGTAAGGACAAGCGCGTTGAGTTCGGGATCGACAATCGGGCCTCCTGCCGAAGCCGAATACGCCGTAGAACCCGTGGAACTTGCAACAATCACGCCGTCCGCCTTGAAATGCCCGAGCGGAGACGAATTCGCGCTAATGTCAAGCGAAATCGTCTTCGCCGCGCTTTTCGCGCTCACAACGATGTCGTTCAAAGCCAAAAATTCGTGCGCGACTTTTCCCGCACGGACGACGCTCGCAAAAAGCATCGCGCGGCGCGTAATCGGCATTTTTCCTGCCAAAAATTTTTCAAGTTCCGCGCGCCAGTCGCAAGGCCTTATTCCCGCGATAAAGCCGAATTCTCCGAGATTCACAGGAAAGACAGGAATTCCGCACGGAGCGCATCCACGAGAAGCGAAAAGGACAGTGCCGTCGCCTCCAAGCGTCACGACAAAATCAAAGTGCGAAAATTCGGCGTTTTGCTCGCGCCCGTTGAAATCAAGAAATTCGTATTCAATGCCTCGCTCCTTCAAGAAATTCGCGATGTCGATTCCGAGGATTTCAGACTGCGTCTTGTCCGTGTTCACGACGATAAGGCACTTTTTCATTTTTCCCCAAATTTATGGAAGCGTCAGCAGAACCTTCGAAATTTTTTCGACCTGAGTTCGGCTCAAGCGAGGATAAAGCGGAAAGACCGCCGTGCGCAAAAAAAGCGTCTTTGCGTTCTTGCAAGTCTTGTCGAATTCTTCGAGCCTGCGCGAAAAAACGCAGTCCTCAAACGCCGCGCGAATCTCGATTTCCTTTTTTTGCGCGTACTGCTTCACGTCCTTGAAGCCAGAATTCAGCACGAGCGGAAACGACCAAACCGTAGAAAGGTTTTCGATGTCTCGCGCGAAAGTCCGGTTTTTCCCCGACATCACCGAGCGCGAAAAGAGCGCGTGGATTTCCTTGCGCTTTTGCTCGTTCCTGTAAAATTCTTTTATTTGAATGAGCGCGAGAGCCGCGTTTATGTCGGGAAGCATTTCGACAGGAAGAATGTTTTCCACGACGGATTTCAAGACAGGCCAATCGCGCCTTCCGTGCGCGAAAAGCAACGCGCCGCCGCCGGCCGTGATCACGTCGTGTTCTTCAAGCGCGCAAATCGAATAGATTCCGAAAGAGCCGGCGCGTTTTCCCTTTATTTCGCCGAGCTTCACTTGCGCGGAATTTTCTTCCGAAGCATTTTTTCCGCCCTCGCCTTCGGCGGAAGGCTCTGGAAC
>CAMWWZ010000046.1 GCA_947178095.1 uncultured Treponema sp. | reverse complement strand
TTCATCCCCTTTATTACGACGCAAGCGTCGGGGTATGAAACCCTCCGCACGAATCGAAATTCATTTTATCAAAATCAAATTCTCTTTTTTGATCCAACCGCCGCCTTCATTATATTCAATAAAATACCAACTGTCAATTTCCTGCCGAATCAAAACGCGACTTGCGACGATGGCGGCTGTTTTCGAAACTGCGGAATTTTCCGGCACTGGATAAATTTCGCCGCCAAGAACAATTCCATGCCGCTCGAAAATTTTTGACGAATGCGCGAACGCAAAAATCGAAAATGAAATCGCGAGCGCGGCGGAAACAAAAGCGAAATTTTTCTTGCGCAATAAAAACAAAATCAAAGAACTTGCAGCAAAAAAAATCGCTGCCGAAAAAAGCAAAACAAAAAACGGAAAACTTTCTTCAGTCGGAGCGTTTCCTATTCCGAAAGATTTTTCTGCGGCGGCGCGCTCGGAACGGATTTTGTTTTGAAAAAAAGAATGCCGTTCCTGCGAACGCAATTGCGCGATTTTTAAAAGCGCGTCATATTCGGGCGCGGCATTTTCAAAGTCCGCGTCATGTTCGCCGTCTTCGAAATCGAACGCATGTTCGAAAATTTTTTCTGCGTTCGCAAAAGAATTTTCTTGAACATTTTCTTTCGCGCTTTGTTTTTGCGAAATTATTTTTACGGCGCGATCAGGAGTTTCAATAAAAATTTTTTCTCCCGAATATGATTCGACGGCAATTTGAATTTTCGGCAAAGAAACATTACCTTCCGAAAGCGGAGTCCATTCAAATTGCGCGACAGGAATTCGTTTTGAAAATTTCAAATCGGAAGGAATTTCAAAACGCTGCAATTCTTTGAAAATCGCGTCCTTTGGAAGCGACCATGAAATCTGCCCCAAAGCCTTCGCATACTGAACATAAACCGTAAAGCGCAAAGCAATTCCTTTCTTAAGCGGATGATTCGGATAAAAAGACTCATCGCTGCTGAAAAAAGCATTGTTCCAAACATTGTCATTGTCTTCGTCAAAAACCAAAATCGCGCGCGGCAAAACAGCCTCTGGATTTTGCAAAACTTCAACATCAGGAAAGTTCACAATTTCTTTTCTGCCATTTATAAAAAGCGAAATCGGCGGCAAAGAAAAAATTCCGCCATCTTTAAAATTCAAATTCAATTCAATTTGCGTGCCATATCCGAAAATCCACGATGAAGAGTTTTCAATTCGAGACGAAACGAAAACCACGTTTTCAGGAAAATTTGGAAGAATTATTTGTACGTTGGAAGATTTAACTTGCGGAATGAACAATTTTAAAGTCGCGTCCTGATTTACAAAAAATTTTTTTTCATCCGTAACAAATAAAAAATTTTCACTAGAGACAGTTTTTGCACGACGAGAAATTTGTGCGAAATTTTTTTGAGAAAATAAAATCAAAACAAAAACTAATAATCCAAACTTTGCAATTTTTTTTGCTCGCTTTGCAAATTTTTCCATTGATTTTTTTCGTTCTCCTTAATCATATTGAAAACAGAATCTTCCAAAAGCGAATCCGCTTCGCTTCCTTCTTGCGCACCTGCAAAATTTTGCTCGGCTTCTTTGGCGCGGCTCGAATTGCGTTTTTGTGAAAGTTCCAAATTTATTTTCGCGTTCAAATTCCTTGCATCGACAAGCAAAGCGTTTTTGAAAAGTTCTTCCGCTTTTTCATGCTCGCCGTTTCGATGCGCGATGATTCCCGCGTTGTAAAAAGCCGCGAAACGAATTTGCTCGGGTGCGTCGGACGAAATCGCGCTGATTTTTTCGAGCGCGGCGACGTTTTCATTTTGTGCAAGATATGTCGCAGAAATTCCGTAGAGCGCGTATTGCGAAATCAAATCGTCGCCATTTTTTTGCGCATCCGAAAGGCTTTGCGAAAATTTCGCGACGGCTTCGTCATAATCTTTTTGATGCCACGCCCAAGTCGCCTCGAGAATTTTTTTGGACTCGTCGAATTTCGCGGAACACGAGAAAAATGGAAAAACCAAAATTGAAATCGCGAGCGCTTCTTTAAATGAAGTCAAATTGAATTCGCTCACAAAAAAACTTGCGCAAAAGAAAATTATCGCAATCAAAATAAAAAATCCGTGGCGCGAATGCGGGCGTGTCTCGTATGCAAGCGAAAAATTTTCTTGCGACTCACCAAAATTATTTTTTGCAAAAAAATCGTTCGCAGAAGAAAGAAGCGCGATGGCGGAGCCAGACTTTGAAGCATCTACAAATTTCGCGTACGCGCCTTTGAAAAAAGCAAAGCCTTGTTCACCGAAATTTTTCTTGTTGGCTTCGTCAACGATTCTTCGAATTCTTTCCGAACGCATCGCAGTTTTTACATAAGTTTCGCCGTCGCCGGAAAGTATTTCACTTTCGCGCTCGCTTCCGAATCCGATTATCACGACGCTCACGCCATGGCGCAAAGATGAATTCAGCGCAGCGGCAAGCGAAGACGCAGTTTCCTCGCCGTCGGTGAAAAGCCAAATCACAGGGTTTTTTGAAATGTTGCTCGGAAAGGATTTCAGCGCGACGTTCACGCCTTCGCCCAAATCGCTTCCCGCCGAAGAAATCATTGCAGGCGAAAGCGTTTCAATCAAATTGAAAACGGCATTCAAATCTTCGGTCAAAGGAATCACAATCACTCCGCTTCCTTTTGCCAAAACCGCGCTCACAGCCGAACCTTCGAGACGCTCCAAAATTTTTCGCGCGTATGACTGCGACGCTTCGAGGCGGGAAACATTTCCCGGCATGTCGCGCGCGGTCATGCTGTACGAAATGTCGAACACGAACGAAATCGCGCATCCATTTTTTTGAACAGGCGTTGAAATTGTTCCCCAAGAAATTCCCGAGTACGCCAAAACGAGCGCGAACCACGCGACGCACCTTAAAAAAATTCTTGTGACAACGCGAATTTTTATTTTCCGAAAATCAAGCAAAGAATTTTTATCGTAGGAATTTGAAAGCGCGGAAAAAGTTTTTTTATAAACGACGGCAAAATAAATCAAAACTGGTATTAATACCAGAATCGCGTACAATGCCCACGGACGCTCAATTGAAAAATTCATACAAACTCCAACAAACCTTTTTAATATAATTCCTTCAATAAAAATCGACGCACAAACCATGCCGCAGCAAAACAAAGAATCGCGCCGAGCAAAAATTTGTCGTAATAAAAAGTGTCGATGCTTCGGATGTAATAACTTTGCGCGACTTCCTGCCGCTTGGCGATCGAAGAAAGCGCGGACGACAACGCCGCCACGGATTCTACGCCATAATATCGTCCGCCCAAATCCGCCGCCAATTTTTCAAGCGGCGCGCTGTCGAACGAAGAATCAAAATATCCTGAATAAGATTTTCCGCTTCGCGGATCTTGGTAGTCGAGCGGAACAGAACCGCGCGTGCCGATTCCCACCGCGTAAAGCGTGATTCCATTTTTTGCGGCAAGACGCGCCGCAGTTTCAGGATGAATTTCGCCGGCATTGTTTTCGCCGTCGGTCAAAAGCACGATGCATTTTCGAAGTGCGATTGATTTTTTCAAATGAAAAACGGCAAGCGAAATTCCCATGCCAATCGCAGTGCCGTCTCCCATTTCGCCGAGCGAAATCGAAGCAACTCGGCTTTTAAAATATTCATAATCAATCGTGCTCGGCACAACAAGCGCGGCCTCACTTCCCATTGAAACAAGTCCGTAAGACGCGCCCGAATTGCTTTGCGCCAAAATTTCAATCGCGTTTTTCGCCGCCTCGATCCGCCTCATTCCATTGATGTCGCGAGCCGCCATCGAAGGACTTGTGTCAAGCACGAAAAGAATGTCCGCGCCGCGAGTCGTGTAGACGCGCTCTTCGCGATGCAAGGTCGGCTCTGCCAAAGCCAGCACGCAAAACACGAACGCGCAAAAAATCAATGCGCTCGAAGCCGTCGAAATAAAACGAAAAAATTTATTGTTCCAAGAAAATTCAAATCCATTCCAATCGGCGAAAGTAAGCGGAAAATTTATGTGCGAAAAAAGTGCCATTTTTTTCAACGCATAAAAAAAAGGCAGAACGAGCAAAAACAAAAACGCGGCAGGATTCATAAAACTAAAACTCATTTTTTCTCCAAACTTTTTTAATCTGGCATTTCGCCTTCGAAAATTTTCACGGCTTTCGCAAACGTCGCAGTCAACGATTTTCTTTCGCCCGGGGAGAGATGCGCTTCGTGCTCGATTTTCGGCTCGCGATTCTCTTCAAGCGAACCATGCGCATAACGAATGTAGTCAGTTCGAATAAATGCCGAAGTCAAATCATCGAGAACGGGAAAAACGAAATCAGGAATTTCGCCGAGAAAAATTTTTTGGAACGCAATTGGCATTCCACGCGCAGATTCAGATTCAAACGGAAAATCAAAACGAAACGAAAGATATGCGCGAACTATGTTTTGCAATTTTGCGCAAAATTCGATGTCGGACAAATTTTCATCGCGCAGATTTTTTTTCAATTTTCGCAAAGTTATGATTGAATTGCGGCGGCGCATCCTGCGAATTTTCATCTGCGAAAACCATTTCTTCAAATCATGGAATTTCACGAGCGCGCGAAAAATCGCCGCAAGAAAAATCACCGCCACAACGACGAACGCAAAAACCACGTAACTTGTTCCGGGCACCATCAGCGGCGGAAGCGGCCCTTGAATTTCCGCGCGGCCAGTTTTTTCCACGACGGATTTTATTTCAATCGGCGAAAGCGAAATATTAAAAGAATAATTTTCATCAATGTTCGCATCGTCAATTTCCAAAGCTGAGAACAAATTGAACGAAGGAAAAGAAATCGTGCCAGTGCGCCACGGAATGAATTTCATGGCGAAAGTAAAATCATCGCCGCGCCGAAAAAAACGCGCGTCTTTTATAACGAGCGAATCCGAAATATTTTCAAACGGAATTTTTTCGACATTGATTTCTTTTTCAAAATTTTCTTCAAAAGGAAATTCCAAATCCAATTTGAAACTGTAGCGAATTTCCGCAACATCGCCAATATAAACTTCAAGAGGAACGAGCGTTTGTGAAATGTCCGAGGCGTTTTGCGAAAAAGCAAAATTCGTGCAGAAAAAAATTCCTATTAAAAAAAACATAACAAAAAATTTTCTTCGCATCACGCTTCCTTTTTCCTTGAAAAAAATTCCGAAAGAATCGCAAGCGAATCGTCCGCCGTAGAAACGGAAAGCGGAATTCCGCCGCGCCGAGTGACGGAAGTGCGCCAGCGTTTTTCGCGCATCGCAGAATCTTCGCGCCAACTGTTTTGAAAAATTTTCGAAAAAGTCGGAAAGAGTTTTTTCGCGCCACTTTCGGCATCCCTGAAAAAAATCGTTCCCATTTCAGGCAAAGCCGAATCAAGCGCGTCGGAAATTTTCAGCGCGACCACATCGTGCTTGGAAGCCAAAATCGCGAATGGATTTTCCCAGCCGCCCACACGAAAATCCGAAATGACAAAAACAAGCGAACGTTTTTTCAAAATCTTGCACGCGCCTTGCAGCGCGTTTTCCAAAACCGAGCCACGCGATTTTTTTGGGAACGAGTCCAAATGCGAAAGCAATAGCATCGTGTGTTCCTGCCCAGTTTTCGGCGCGATTACAAATTCCACTTCGCCGGAAAACAAAACCGCGCCGACTGGATTTGAATTGTGTTCCGCGCTCAAAGCCAAAAGAGCCGCGATTTCGGATGCGGCTTCAAGCCGAGTTCGCGCCGAAGAAAAAGTCTGCATTGAAAGCGAGCGGTCAACGATTAGAAGAATTTGAAGTTCGCGCTCTTCATCGAAAATTTTCACGAAAGGTTTCGCGTTTCGAGCCGTAACGTTCCAATCGATCGCGCGAACGTCGTCACCACGCAAATATTCGCGCACGCCTGAAAATTCCACTCCGCGTCCTCGGTACAAAGAACGGAACGCGCCGCTTTGCATCGCGCTCGCAAGTGAGGCAGTGGCAATTCTCAAATATGACGCGCGCTTTACAAGCGCCGCCTTGTCGGAAATCAAATTCTGTTCCACAAAAAATTCCAGTTTTTATAAATTTAAATTTTCACAAAATTTTCAAAGCCGCGCCACGAATCATTCGCCAATTAACTTTCTTTTTAATTTGCAATTTTCAATTCTTTGTCCAGGCGGATTATCGCCGTGCTCTTTGTCAAAAGAATAATCGTTCAGCAATTTGCATGGAAATTGCCGGCACACTCCACAAAATGAAACTTTCTTTGACATAGCGCAGACGGCGATGGCACACGGCGCGTTTTTCGCATGAAACGGCATTCCGCGAGTTGCCACGCAGCCTTTGCAATTACAAGATTCTTTCCATTCGCAATCCGTGCATTCAAGTCCGCAATATGTAGTCAAAAAATTTCCTAATGCTTTTTTGTGCATTTCATTTTTTCCTCGATTTTAATTTTGCAAAACAAAAATTATTTTTCGCTTGAATCTTCGTCCTCTTGAAAAAGTCCATTTAAAAAATCCGCAGTTTTATCGGCGCCCTTTTGAATCGCTTCGGTAACGGCACTCCCAACTTTTTCAATGGTCGAGCCGGCCTTTTCATTTATGACATTTCCAGCGGATTCAAGCGCATTTTCCGCAGCGTTTTTCAAATTTTCCAAAGAGCCCTTCAACGCCGTCGTGTCCACCCGACGTTTCGCGGCAGCCTCGTCATAAAGATTTTTTAATTTTTCATACGCGGCATTGTAGCGCTTTTCATAGTCAGAATTTTTCAGACGCTGTGTGAATGAAAGTTTTAAATTTTCTTTTTCCGAATCCAATTTTTCTTTTTGCGCTTCCACGGAAGAAATTTTCCAATAGTCGTTTTCTTCCACATAAGATTCAATCTTGACAACGAGCGCTTCAAAATTCGAAAGGTATTTTTCGGCGGACTTATCGGCAAACGCAAAAGTCATCGCAATAAAAATTATCAAACAAAACGCAAAATTTTTTTTCATCGCAAACTCCCATAAAATATTCATTTGCATTATACTGATTTTTTCAAATTATTCAAGGAAAAATTATTGCGCTTCGTTATGCAGACATTGATTGCAACCGACAATCATCACATGTTTTTTGCCTTGAGTTTTGTTGAAAAGTCGCGAAACCAAATATCCGTCTTGCGGAATATTTTTTCCGCACACAGGACAAACTCTGTGTACCCCCGCCTCGCAGACAGGATAACAATGCGGACATCCGCTCACCGTGCAACGTTGGTCAGGAACATTCATCGGACGATAAACTTTGCTCACAATGTTTTCGCCTTTAAAAAGCGGCGAGCCGCAAATCGGACAATTTACGTGCGCAGTTTTTTTCAGAGCTTCCTGCTTGACATTTTTTTTCCGCGAAAAAAACGCCAAATAAAAAAGCGCGATTATGATTACGAAAAGTCCGATTCCTGCAAAAATATATTCCATAAATTAATTATATGTCGCTTCGCACAATTTGGCTAGTGCAATTTTTAAATCTCGCTTGCAATTTAATTTCGCAACGCAAAAAAAAATCCCACTCCCCAACTTTCATTTCTTGCGAAAATCTGATATACTTTTTTTATGGATTTCGAATTTCTCGTGCAAAACATAATGGATTCCTACAAGGAAAATGGCGGCGTGAACCGCGCGGGCGCGGAAAATTTGCCGAACCGCGCGAATGTCGTGGCCGCGCTCAGCGACTTGCAGGCTTTGATTTTTCCGGGCTTCAAATACGAAGAGCAAATCACCGAAGAAAATTTGCGCTACATCACCGGGCGGCACATCAATAGAATAATTTCGATTCTTACGACGGAAATCCAAAAAGCACTTTTACGCGTGGTAATTGTCGCTCGTCAAAATGAAAATTCGGACAGCGAGTTGCACGAAAGGCAATTCAAAAATTCGCATTGCTTCAAACTTGCGCAAAAAGCCGTGGAAACTTTGATCGCGGAAATTCCCACGCTTCGCAAAAAAATACAAATGGATGCGAACGCAATTGTTCAAGGCGATCCTGCGGCGCGTTCGCTCGGCGAAGTGATTTTGTCGTACCCGGGGCTTGAAGCAATTTTAATTTATCGAATAGCACACTTCCTTTACAAAAATGGAATTCCGCTCATTCCGCGAATCATGACCGAACATGCTCACGGGAAAACGGGAATCGACATTCATCCGGGAGCCGAAATCGGCGAAAGTTTTTTCATCGACCACGGAACTGGAATCGTAATCGGCGAGACTGCCGTCATCGGAAAAAATGTTCGCATCTACCAAGGCGTAACGCTCGGCGCGCTTTGCCTGAAAAAAGATTTGCAAAACAAAAAACGCCATCCCACAATTCAAGACGACGTGACAATTTATTCCGGCGCGACGATTTTGGGCGGCGAAACCATAATCGGCAAAGGCTGCACAATCGGCGGAAATACGTGGATTGTAAAATCAATTCCTCCCGGCACGTATTATGAGAACAGCTAAAATTGATGACACACAAAATTTTTGCGCATTGCACAAAAATTTTGTGCGTGCCCGCCGCTTTCGCGGCTTGGGCATCCCTCACGCGCAGCGCATTGCTTCGCAAAAGTCTATCGGAAACTCGCGCATATAATTCTTAAGCGCGCGGAAAATTTCATGGCCGCTATTTTCGTTTTTGCAAGACGCAATGTCGATAAAATCGCATCCGAAATTTTCCGCGACATTTTTCAAATTCGCATTCAATTCTTTTGAACAAGGCGCGTCAGAAACCACGCTCAAAATATAAATGCGGCATCCTTTGCATTTGCGGTGCAAATTGAAAAGTGTCCATTCATATTTTGAAATGAATTCGCCCACGCTGAACGAATCGCATTCGATATCCGCGTCTCCGATGTTCAAAAAAATTTTGGCGGGCACGACATCAAACACAGTTTTTTCAAGATGCGCGTCCAAGTCAGAAATCTTCAAGTTTGCGACACTGCGATCGTAAATTATTTGCTGGAAGTTTTCTTCCTGCGCGGCTTCGCTTATGTTCAAAGCGGAAAAATAATTTGAACCTATGCAAACTATACCATTGTTTTTCATCATACAACTCCTATAAAAAAATCAAGAGCGATTTTTCGAAATCGCATTTTCAGTTATTCGAAAGCAAGCATTTCCTTTACTTCCGAAAATTAAGCAAGAAAAAGCATCGCACAATTTATGCGATGTCCTTATCCATCTCCTTTGTCATGCCGATTGTCATTGTGCAAGACGCGCGGGCGCATTCATCAAGTTTTTTGTTCCGCACGTAAACAAAAATGTTCAGCATCACAACGGCAAGATTCAGAACATAGACCACAAGCACAAAGTTGTGCACCCCGTTCATGAGTTTCGCCGCGATTCCGAAAATGTAGCCCGCGATAATTAAAAACGTAAAACGCAGGCTCATATTCTTTGTCGTGCCCGACTTGTAATTTTTCATAACCGAAATCGGCCACGAAATTCCGAAACAGATTAGCATTGTAGCTTCAAAAAACTCTGTCATTTTTTCACCTCTGAGCCTCATTATATACTTGATTTTTTATAATGTCTAATATATAATTTATATCAAAATAATAATCTTAAAATTATTGAATTGTAAAAATCAATAACTATATTTACGATTTTTACAATAATTCATAATACAGGAGTTATGATTTGGAACTTACGCAATTAAAGTATTTTTTGGAAGTGGCGCAAAATCAGCATGTCACGAAGAGCGCGGAAAAGCTCCATATTGCGCAGCCTGCCTTGACGCAATCGATAAAGCGGCTTGAAGACGAACTCGGGCTTCCGCTTTTCGCACAAAAAGGGCGCGGAATAATTTTGAATCCTTATGGGCAATACTTTTACAAAAAGTTAAAGCCGCTCGTGGAAAATTTATACGCACTTCCCGAGGAACTTCGAAAGATGGCGAAATTGGAACAATCCACAATTCATCTGAATGTGCTTGCCGCTTCACGCCTGGTAACAGAAGCCGTCATCAAATATCAGCGGCGAGACAAAAATCTGAAAATCGAATTCACGCAAAATGAGAAGCCCGAACTTTTCGACATCTGCATAACCACGCGCCTTTTTTATCAGCACGAAAATGAAAATGATGGCACTTCTGTCACAACGGAAAAAATTTTTCTTGCCGTTCCGAATGTCGCCAAATTCAAAGGACGGACTTCTATTACATTGAATGAAGTTGCGCACGAAAATTTCATTTCGCTTTTGGGCTCGAAACAGCTGCGGGCGATTTGCGACAAATATTGCCATGCGGCAGGAATCACGCCGAACATAATTTTTGAAAGCGACAGTCCCGAGGCGGTGAAAAAAATGATTGGCGCGAACATTGGAATTGGATTTTGGCCGCATTTTAGTTGGGGTCCGCTTGACGCAAAAAATGTCCGCCTTTTGGAAATCACGGAGCCGAATTGCAGCCGAGACATTCTCATCACGTACAGGAGGAACAAGGCGGACAATGCCCGCGTGGAAAAATTCTATAATTTTTTGACAGAATATTTTAAGAAGAACGCGGATGCATAATGTCGGCGGCTTCATAAATTCGCACCGTTTGCATGATGTGGAAATTATTGAACTCGCCGCTCACGCGACTTGTGCATTGCAAAAAGAAATGCGAAATGCTAGAATGGATTATGCTTTCAAAATATTTGGCGATTTTTTTTATCTCGATGGTGCCGCTCGTTGAATTGCGCGGCGCGATTCCCGTCTCACAATTTTGGAATTTGCCGCTCGTCCCTTCTTACATTATTTGCATTGTTGGCAACATGCTTCCTGTGCCCGTGATTTATCTTTTTGCGCGGCGTTTTTTGGAATGGGGGCAGGACAAAAAATTCATCGGCGGAATCTGCCGCTTTTTTTTGACCAAGGGCGCGGGCGCGCGGGAAAGGCTCGAAGCCAAGGCGGGCAATGGACTTTTCGTCGCGCTGATGCTTTTTGTCGGAATTCCCCTCCCCGGAACTGGCGCATGGACAGGAACGCTCGCGGCGAGCCTTTTGGGAATGAGCTTTAAAAAAACCGTTGCGGCTGTGATGTGCGGCGTTGTGATGGCCGGCATAATTATGATGCTGGCGAGCCTCGGCGTTTTTGGCGCGACCGGCGCGATTTTCGCAAAGTGATTTGGCACGGGCAATCCGCACGAAACAAAAATATATTTCTTGCTTTTTTTTATGAAATATGCTACAATAAAAAGTGTCGGTTTTGTATATTGTTGGAACGCCAATCGGGAATTTGGGCGACATCACTTTTCGCGCGCTTGAAACGTTGAAAAATGCTGATGTCGTGGCGGCCGAAGACACGCGCCACACGCTCGAATTGTTGACGCATTTTGAAATTAGAAAGCCAATGATTTCGTGTCACGCCCAAAACGAGGATTCGGCTGCCGAAAAAATCATCGCGCTTTTGAAAGACGGAAAAAATGTGGCTTATGCGAGCGATGCCGGAATGCCCGGCATAAGTGATCCCGGCGCGATTTTGGCGAAAAAAGTGCGCGATGCGGGTTTCACCGTAACGCCGATTCCAGGTCCAAGCGCGTTCGCCACTTTGGTGAGCGTGGCAGGACCTGGCGGAAAGACGCTTGTTTTTGAAGGATTTCTTTCGCCAAGCCCCGGCAAACGCCGCAAGCGACTTCGCGAATTGCTTGAAATGAAAAAAGCGTTCATTTTGTACGAATCGCCGTTCAGAATTGTAAAGTTGCTTTCGGACATTGCCGATATTGAAAGCGAACGGAGAATTGTTGTCGGGCGTGAATTGACGAAAATTCACGAAGAAATTACGGACGGCACGGCCGTTCAAGTTCGCGACGAATACGCGCAGAGGCAGTCCATCAAGGGCGAAATCGCGGTTTTCGTGGCGGGATTTTAGCGGATTTTTGGAACAATTAAAATTGTTGGCAGAATGTTGTCGTCAATTTTAATGCCGAGTAACAAAATGTGAATTTCATTGCGGAACGGAAAATTTCGCTGCACGCTGTTGAAATTTGTTCTAAAAAACGTTAAACTTAAAGCAGATTTGTGCCGATAATATAGGCATAAGGCAGGTGTAATTATGAAAATAGACCAAATTGGCGGAATCAATCCGCTCAACAATGTGCAAAATACAAAACGCGCTCAAAATGCCGGAAACGTAAAAGGTTCGCCTGATTCGATTTCTGTTTCGGCGGAAGCCCGGGAAATGGCGGAAGCATATTATCTCAAGGGAATTGCCGACGAAACTCCTGACGTGCGCACGGATTTGATTGCACAAATCAAGGAAAAAATCAAGGACGCGAACTACCTTAATCCGCAGACTATAAGCGCCACTGCCGAAAGAATTATGCAGGCTTACGGAATCTAATTTTCGTAATAAAAATTCATATTTTGGTAAAGGGCGGAATTTATATTTCCGCCTTTTTTGTTTTTTACGTTGAGGAAATATGGCGGATTTTGTTTTTAGAGTTTCTCCCAACATTGTTTTGGGCTCGTACACGGTAAGCAGGATCGGACAGTTCACGAATGAAATTGGTTCGAAATTCATGGTTGTGCTTGACCCGATTTTAAAGCAAGTGGGAATTTCCGAAAAAGTCACAAAGCCTCTCGACGACGGAAAAATAGATTATTTCATTTTCGATTCCGTCGCAGGAATTGCGAACACGCAGATGGTGGAACAGGCTTTGGAACTCGCCCGAGGCGCACATATTAACGGCGTGATTGGCGTGGGCGGAACTCAGGCTTTGAATCTTGCCAAAATTGTCTGCGAAGTTTATAATGAAAACCACGATTTTTATGAATTTGTCGATGGCGCAGTTCCGTCCGCAAATCCGCTTCCGCTGATATGCGTTCCAAGCACGATTCGCAATCCTTATGTTTTTTCCAATTTTACGCCGATTGTTGATTCGCGCTCAAATTCCACGAAAATCATCAAAAACAAAAACGCGATTTGCAAACTGGCTTTGTTCGATCCGAACTTGACGGTTTCGTTGAGCGAAAATCAGCTTTCTTCAATGAGCCTTGAAGTTTTGTGCTTGGCGACCGAGGCGTATCTTTCGCCGAAGGCTTCGTTTTTTTCCGACATGGTTGCGGAAAAGGCAATCGAACTTACGGGCTACGCGCTTGACGGTGCGCCCTCGCTCATGGTGACAACGCCGAGCGAAATCTTGCTTTCGCAGGGCGGATGCATGGCAGGGCTTGCGTCTTCGACAAGTTCGCAGGGCGCGGCGACGCTTTTGGCTTTGAGCACATACACAAAATTCGGAATTTCGCAATCGCTTGTAACGTCGATTTTGTTTCCGTACATTATCGAAGACTATGCGAAATTCAAAGGCGATCGAATCGCGCGTCTTGCGAAAATTCTCCGCGCCGCACCGAACGAAGCAAGCGATGAAGAAGCGTGCGCCGCCTACGCCGATTATGTGAGGAAAAAAATCGCAAAGTCGAATTTGCCGGCGCGTTTGAAAGATTTGCAGGTTTCCATCGAACAGCTTTCGATTGCCGTAGAAGATGCCGGGCAACTTGAAATTATGAATTTCTTGCCACGAAGCATGACGAGCGATGATTTGTTTGATTTGATGAAATTGGCATATTGAAATGTTCGAATTTGCCGCGCAAAAATCATGCGACCTTTTTTTCAAAAAATTCAAACCAAATGAATTTTGCATGCAAAATAAAATTTTGTCGCCGAGGTTTTCACCGTGATTGATCCGAACAAACTTTTCCAACTTTCGCCGGGACAAAAAAGACGGAAACTCGCTTTGAGTTTTGGCGCGCTTGAACGCGACATCGCGGGCATTGCCGAAGCCGGCGCGGAATACAATTTTTCTTCGATGAGCCGCGCAGAATACGAAAAGGCTCTTTGCGAAATTCTTCTGAAAGATTCCAAACTCAATTCTGCCTCGGCGCAAAAAATTCGCGAACTGCTTTCGCAAAATCCTTTGGACGAACGCAGGCTTTGCAACGTTGCGCGGAACGCGCTGCTTGAAATTTTGGGAACTTTTCCCGCCGAATGGGATTTGGTGATTGCGCCGCATGCAACGCAAATTCAAAACGAAGAAAAATCTTGCGAATGTGCGCCGCTCGTGCAAAAGCGGAATTTTTTTCCGGGCGTTTGCGTTTATGCCGAAGACATTCGCTCGCCGTTCAACTTGGGATCGATTTTTCGCACGGCCGAAGGAATGGGCGCGGAAAAAATTTTTCTTTCGCCTTTGTGCGCCGAAGCGACGCATCCTCGCGCAATCCGCAGCGCGATGGGCTGCATCGAAACTTTGGGCTTTGAGCGCGTTCCGCTCGACGAACTTCCTGCGGACGAAAATGTTTTTGTTTTGGAAACGGGCGGCACTCCCATCGAACAATTCGAATTTCCTGCGCACGGAATCTGCATAATCGGCTCGGAAGAATTGGGCGCGAGTCCCGAAGCCTTGAAACGCGCGACTTACGGTCGTGTAACAATTCCGATGGTTGGCTTGAAAGCCTCGCTGAACGTGGGCGTGGCTTTCGGAATCCTAATGCAAAAATGGGTGGAAGCCTTGTGCCGCAAAATTTGAATATTTTCAATTTAATGATATATTGCAAAGTTCCGTTTTTTTCGGTAAAATGAAGTATGCAAATTTTGACGCCGTTCGCCGGAGAAATGCTCGTTCTTGTGATGCTCGTTTTTTTGAACGCGCGCATTCTTTTTACGCGGCGCACTCGGCACGACGCGCTTGCGATTTTAGCTCCGCTCAGCGTCATCGTGATGATTTTGCAAATGCTAGCGTGGGAAATTCGTTTTACGGAAATCGTGATTTTCGCGCTCGCGCTTGTCACGGCGATTTTAAACTATCGCAGCATCGTGCGGCTTTCGCAAGATTTGTTCGTGGATTCTTACAGCGTGAAATTTTTCGTCGCGTCAATCTTGCTTTTGCTCGTTTCGATTTTCGTTTTGGTCGTCGCAATCGTCATGCGTCCTGTTCGCCTGCAAACTGAAAAATACAATGTCCAAGTTGAGCGCGAATATTTTTCATGCGCGACTTCTTCCGAATTTTCGGAATCAAATTTTAACGAAGCGAATGAAATTTCCGACAAGCGAAATTTCACGCTCTACACTTTTTCGAACAAAAATGTTTCGACGCAAAAAAATACAATTGTCTTGTTTGTGGGCGATGTTTTCGCCGAAACTTTGAATTACGAGCCATATTTGATTTTGCTTGCCCGCGCGGGCTACACTGTTCTTGCCGCGGATTTGTACGACGATGATTTTTCCAACTTGCGGAACACGAAAACTTTTCGGAGAGCTTTTCTTTTGACGAATTTTTTTCAAGGCGAAAAATCCGCTTTGAATGAAATCGGAAAAATCGAATTTCGCGAAAAATCAATGAAAAACCGCGCGCAAGAATTTTCGAAAATTTACGAAGGTATTTACAACGCGCTCGCTTTCATCGCAAAAAATCATTACGCGGAAAAAGGCGTTTTTATCGTCTGCGATTCGAGCAGCGCGTTGTCCACGGAAAAACTCGATTCGATTTTTGGAAAATATTTTTCCGCGCCAGACGCGCGCGCTTTTCCGCGAAGTTTGAATCTTGCGGACATTGCCGATTACACGACGCCGGGTTTTGGATTTGTGGCTCAAACAGATCCGATTTTTGCGAAAATATTTTTGGACGTTGCGCGCGACAAAACTTCATTCGCGCCGAGTTATTGCGTTTACGCGACAAGGCAAAAAATGGAAAATTGAAATTTCATCGAAACTTGAAACTTTTGATTGTCTTTTTATCAGGAGAAAAAAAATTGACTTTAAATGAACTTGATTTTTATTTCAATTCGATTTTGAAAAAGGAAAATTATCCTGCCGATCCTTCGCGCAATGGAATTCAAATTCAAAATTCCGCGCCCGAAAAAAAGCAGATAAAAAAAGTTGCGTTTGCCGTTGACGCGACGTTGGACACCGTGACGGCGGCGGCCGAATGCGGCGCGGATGTCTTGTTCGTTCATCATGGACTTTTTTGGGACAATGTGGAAACGCCCACTTACATTCATTATGCGCGAATTGCCGCGTTCATCAAAAACGACATCGCGCTTATCGGCTACCACATTCCGCTTGACGCGAACGAAGAAGTTGGAAACAATTTTTCGATCGCGCGCGCTTGCGGAATGAAATCTTTGAAAAAATTTTGTCCGTGGCGCGGAATGGAAATCGGCGTAAAAGGAAAGCTTCCAAAGCCGATGAGCGTGGAAGAATTGTCGGAAAAAATTTTGTCGAACGTTCGCCGCCTAAGTCCAAACGCAAAGCCGAATCAAATTCTCGCGTTCGGAAAAAAGAAAATTTCCACGGTGGGAATCGTTTCCGGCGGCGCGGGCGGCGACCATTATTGGGCGTGGCGCGAAGGCTTGGATTGCTACATCACCGGCGAATTGGGGCACAGCGATTTCAATCCGATCAAGGAAGAAGGAATGAACGTGATTGCCGGCGGACATTACAACACGGAAACATTCGGCGTGAATTCGCTCCGCGAACGTCTTTTCGAAGAAAAAGGCGTGGAAGGAATTTTCTTGGATTTCCCGACGAATTTGTAATGGAAATTTTCGCTTCCACAAAAGGCTTCTGAAAAAATGGAGGGGCAAATGAAACCGCTTGAACTGGCTGACGAAATAATACGCGGCAAAAGGCTTTCAAAAAACGACGATTTGAATTTTTTTGCCGAAGCGGATTTGGAAGAACTTTGCGCCGGAGCCGACAAAATCAGAAAAGCGTTGTGCGGAGATTTAGTGGAACTTTGTTCGATAATAAACGGACGCGCAGGCGCATGCGGCGAAAATTGCAAATTCTGCGCACAAAGTTCACACAACAGCGCGGGCGTTGAAAAGCGCGAATTTCTTGAAAAAGAAATCATATTGGAAGATTGCAAGCGGCACGAAGCAAAAGGCGTGCACAGATATTCGATAGTCACTGCCGGAAAAACCATTGGCGGCGATTTGAAAAAAGAATGCGACGCATACAAGCTTCTTTCCGAAAAATGCGAAATCAAACTTTGCGCGTCAAACGGACTTCTTTCGCAAAAAGAATTCGCCGCCCTTTATGAAAGCGGCGTGAGAAGGTATCACGCGAACATCGAAACTTCACGAAGAAATTTTCCGAACGTCTGCACGACGCACAGTTTTGACGACAAGCTTGATTGCATACGACTGGCGCGTGAAATGGGATTTTCAATTTGCTCGGGCGGAATCATCGGAATGGGAGAAACGTTCGCCGACAGAATCGACATGGCTCTCACGCTCGCAGAACTTTCGGTTGAATCAATTCCAATCAATTCGCTTATCCCGATAAAAGGAACGCGCTACGAAAAACTCAAAGCCATCACGGAAGATGAAATTCTTCGAACGGTGGCGATGTTCAGATTCATAAATCCCACCGCGCAAATACGCATGGCGGCAGGAAGAGACCTTTTGGAATCATGCGGATGGAAAGCATTTCATTCAGGCGCGAACGCCACGATAACTGGCGACTTTCTCACGACGAGCGGAAACAAAATCGAAAATGACAAAGCGATGCTTTTGGAAATGGGATTTTCAATAGAGCGATGAGCGGCTTGTCACGGGATTGCATGGTTCGCAAAGCGCAATTCATCAAGCAAAATCCCGCTTCATTTCTTCGCCAAAGCGAATTCCAAAAATGCATTTTTTTCCAATTCGGTTTTCGCCTTGATTGTGTACATTTGATTTCCCATCGTCGCGGAAATTCCTTCGGGCATGCGCTCGCACATCACAAGCGAATCGCCGTATTTTTGAACGACTTCTTCGTGAGAATGAACGTATTCGTGGCAATCGCGTCGCGCGGCATAAACGCAAAAATTGTGCTCGCCGCTGTCCGGCAAAATGCGCTTGTCATGCACGACCATATCCGCCCAAATTTGGTAAACGTCGGTGGAATGCGCGAAATCCATCATGTCGGGAGTGTAGCCGCCGGCCGGACGCATGTTCACTTCCAGCCCCGCAAAATCGCCGACATTTCCGATTCCCTTTTTTGCCTTGGTGAGACGGAAAAATTCCATGTGCGCGAAACGGCTTTTTACACCAAAAGATTTTAGCGCGGCGCGTCCGAATTTCCGCAATTGTTCCGGAACTTCGGGAATCGTAAAATACGATAAGTCCAATTTTTCGTTCACAACGTCCATCACAGAAGGCGGAAAGACGCTCGAAGATTCAAAAAGCGGCTCGCATTTGCTGTCCGCAATCACGTCGTAAGAATAAATTTCGCCAGTGATAAATTCTTCCATCACATATTGAACTTCGGGCGGATTTTCAAAAAATTTTTCGAAATCCTCGTCGCAGGAAATTTTCCAAGTGTCCAGCGCGCCCACTCCATTGTCCGGCTTGACGATGACAGGAAATCCCACTTCCTCAAGAAATTTTTTCGCCTCGGATTTTGTGGAAATTTTGTGGCAACGCGCGCTCGGAATTTTCGCCGCCGCATAAAATTTCTTCATATTGAATTTGTGCTTCCAATCCGCGATTCCGTCCGCGCCAATTCCCGTCGCAATGTTAAAATCGCTGCGCAGCCGCGCGTCCTGCTCAAGCCAATATTCGTTGTTCGATTCAAGCCAATCAATCTTGCCATATTTGAACGCAAAAAAAGCCACCGCGCGATACATTTTGTCGTAATCTTCCATATCGTTCACAAAATAATATTCGGTGAGACATTCTTGCAGCTGAGGTTCCAAAGTGTAATAAGGCGCGTCTCCGATGCCCAAAACGTTCACGCCATTTTTTTTGAGGCGATCGCAAAAATTCCAATAAGTGTGAGGAAAATTCGGAGAAACAAAAATAAAATTCATAAAATAATTTTATCAAAAAAACAAACATTTTGCAATAGTTGAAAAAAGAAGCGCATTGCGAGAATTCTTTGGCGTGCCCGCTACGCAACTTTTTAAATTTTTTTTCAAATATGCTCTTGCCGAATCCGCGTTTTTTCATTATCTTTAATATTATAGAAAAGCAATTTTTCTTAACAAATAAATTAAGGAATAATCGAAGGAGAAAAAAATGGCAAAACAATTGTTGTTCAGTGAAGACGCGCGCAGGAAGCTGCTTTCTGGCGCAGAGCAAATCGCAAAGGCCGTAAAAGTTACGCTCGGACCTTGCGGACGCATGGTCATGCTCGACAAAAAATACGGTTCGCCCACAATTACGAAAGACGGCGTTTCCGTTGCGAAGGAAGTCGAGCTTGCCGATCCTTATGAAAACATGGGCGCGCAGTTTGTTCGCGAAGTCGCTTCAAAGACAAACGACGATGCTGGCGACGGCACGACCACTGCCACAGTTTTGGCGTACGCGCTTGTTCGCGAAGGTTTGAAATCAGTCGCGGCTGGAATGACTCCAATTGAAATCAAGCGCGGAATGGACAAGGCCGTAAAAGCCACAATCGAAGAAATCAAAAAGAACGCCAAGCCGGTAAAAGGCGCGGATGACATCACGCACATCGCCACAATTTCCGCCAACAACGACGCGGAAATCGGAAAAATGCTCGCCGACGCGATTGAAAAAGTCGGCAAAGACGGCGTAATCACTGTCGAAGAATCCAAGAACATGGACACGACTGTTGACACTGTTGAAGGAATGCAGTTCGACCGCGGCTATGTTTCTTCATATTTCGTGAACGATCGCGAGCGCATGGAATCAAATTTCGAAGAGCCGTACATTCTCATTCACGACAAGAAAATTTCCACGATGAAAGACTTGATGCCGATTTTGGAAAAAGTCGTGAACGAAGGCCGCTCGCTCGTAATCATTGCTGAAGACGTTGACGGCGAGGCTTTGACAACGCTCGTCCTCAACTCAATTCGCGGAACAATCAAAGTTTGCGCGGTGAAGGCTCCTGGATTTGGCGACCGCCGAAAGGACATGCTTCAGGACATAGCGATTCTTACGGGCGGACAAGTGATTTCTGAAGAAGTCGGAATCAAACTTGAGAACGCCGATGTTTCGATGCTCGGAAAAGCGAAGTCCGTGAAAATCGACAAAGACAACACGACGATTGTCGGAGGCGCGGGCACGAAAAAAGCCATCAGCGAGCGCGTTGGCGAAATCAAGAGCCAAATCGAAAAGACGACTTCTTCTTACGACAAGGAACAATTGCAGAAGCGTCTCGCGAAACTTGCCGGCGGAGTTGCCGTAATCAATGTTGGCGCGACCACCGAAACTGAGATGAAGGAAAAGAAATTCCGCGTGGAAGACACGATCGCCGCAACCCGAGCCGCACTCGAAGAAGGAATCGTTTCCGGCGGCGGAATCGCGCTCATCGACGCTTCCAAAGTTTTGGAAAATGTTCCTTCCAATTTGACCGAAGATGAAAAAGTCGGATACAAAATCGTAAAGCGCGCGCTTGAAGAGCCAATTCGACAAATCGCGGATAATGCCGGAGTGGACGGAGCAGTCGTGGCAGACCGCGCGAAAAACGAAAAGAAGGGCGTGGGCTACAATGCCTACACCGGCGAATGGGTGAACATGCTCGAAGCGGGAATCATCGACCCTGCGAAAGTCACTTGCAGCGCGTTGCAGAACGCCGCGTCAATCGCTGGAACAATGCTCACCACGGAATGCGCCATTACGGACATTCCCGAGCCAAAGCCGGCAGCTCCTATGCCAAATCCTGAAATGGGATATTAATTCAAATTAAATCCCAAGCAGAGATTGCATAAGCCGCCCGCATTTCGTGGGCGGCTTTTTTTACGCTGTTTGAATTTTTAATCGCTTTAATTTAATGAGGAGAAAAAATGTGGAACGCGGATTTGTACAATCGTTTTGAAAAAGAACGGATGCAGCCTTCTTTGGATTTGGCTGCGCGAATCGAAATAAAAAATTGCCGGCGCGCGCTCGACGTGGGATGCGGTTCGGGAATGAGCACGCTTTGCCTCAAGCGTCGTTTTCCTAGCGCGGAAATTCTCGGCGCGGATTTTTCGGAAGAAATGCTTTTCAAAGCCCGCGCGCTTTTGCCCGACACGCAATTCGTTTTGCGCGACTGTTCGAAGCCGCTTTCCGACTTGGGAAAATTCGACATTGTTTTTTCAAACGCATTTTTGCAATGGCTTGAAAATCAGGATGAATTCGTGGCGCACACGAAAGAACTTTTGAACGAAGGCGGCGTTCTTGCGATGCAGATTCCGCTTTTCGCCGAAATGGAAATCGCAAAAATTATCGAACATTCGGCGCGAAAATTTTCATCGGAACTTGGCGAAAAAAATTTGTTCGACGGAATGTGCGTGGCGCAAAATCTTTCGGCGGAAAGTCATTAACCACCACCAAAGGTGGTGGCTTGAAATGTGAACCGCTCAAAGC
>CAMWWZ010000045.1 GCA_947178095.1 uncultured Treponema sp. | reverse complement strand
ATTTTTCACGACAGTTTTTTCCGAATCTTTTTTCGGCTTTGCGGATTTTTTCGAAAAAGAATTTTTGCTTTCTTCCGCTTTGATTGCCGCTTCTGCTTCTGCCTGAATTTTTTCAAAATCTTCCGCGCCTTCTTCGACATTTTTCCTAAAGAACATTTTTTCCTCCATTTGCGCATTTTGAATTTTCTCCTGCGAATTTTTTCGCTCGCCTTTTACCGAAATCACCAACGCAGGACTTTTCGGAATTTCGATTGTTTTTTCCGAATCAACAAATCCCGACGCGGACGATTTTTCCGAAGCGAGATTTTCGCGCGTGCGCAAATAAAAAATCCTGCATTCCAAAACGGCAAGCAAAATCACCGCCACCGAAAAATATTTCAAAGGATAAGCGTTCGCCGCAAAAAAATCATAAATGCCGTGAATCACAATCGCGAAAACAAGCGGAGAAAAATTGCGCCGAATATTTTTGCTATAGAAAATGCAAAGTCCGCCGAGTCCTGCGCAAAGCGCGTGAATTACGAGCGCGGTCGCCATTCGCAAAAAAATCATTTGCAAAAATTCCGCCGAAACTTGCGGCCGCGTTCCCACCGCCGTCAGAAGATAAACGACGGATTCAAAGCAGCCCAAAGCCATTCCAGCCAAAATCGAATACGCGAAAAAATTTCTCAAATTTTCGCCGCGCGATTTCAAAACTAAAAGCGAAGCGGCTTTTACGCCTTCTTCAATCAGCCCGAAAAAAACGAGCGAATGAATTATGCTCAAAAAAAGATTCGCCCGCATTAGCATTTCAATTCGCAAGTTCAAAAATAAAAATTGCAAAATCACAATCGGAACGAACGCGAGAAGTCCTGCGAGCACGGCAAGAAATTCGCGCAAAACTGAAATTCCCGGAACAAGAATCGCAAGCAAAAGAAAAGTCGTGACGAGCGGAACAAGGCACAAAAGCATCGGCGCGTAGACATTCAAATTCATATTCATAGGATAACGCAAACTGTGGACTTTTGCAATAAAAATCGATATAATTTAAAATCGAAAAAATGGAAAAGCAAATTTGCGGACGCGCGTTAGTTTTTGTCGGAATCAAGCATTGCGGAAAAAGCACGCAAGGAAAAAGAATTGCATCGCATCTCGGATTGGATTTTTTTGACACTGACGATTTGATTTTAAAGTACGAAGGAATTTCGCCTCGGGAAATTTACGCGAAATTCGGAAAAGAAAAGTTTATGGAAGCGGAAAAAAACGCTTGCCAAAAACTCGCTGAATTTTTTGAATCGCAAAAACAAAAATCATTGAAAAAAAATTGCGACAATGCCGCGCAATTCGAATCGTGCGAAAAGCCTTCGTTCGTCGTGGCGACTGGCGGCGGAATTTGCGAAAACAAAAACGCTTTGGAAATCTTAAAATCTTTTGGCACAATAATTTTTTTGCAAGCCGAAGAAAAAACCGCCGCCGATCGCATTGTGCGCGAAGCAGATTTTTCCACGAATCCAGTTCGGAATTTGCCGGCGTACATCGCGGACAAAAATCCACGCACGGAAAAAGAAGCGCGCGAAATTTTTCACGACTTTTTTATGCGGCGCGATAATCGCTACAAAGAAATCGCCGATGTGATCGTGCAGATGAAAAATGAATCGAAAGAAGCCAACATGGAAAAAATTCTTTCCGCGCTCGGACTTGTTTTGCAATAAAATTCGAAATTAAACTTTGCGGCAGTTTTTGATGCGAACTTGAAGCATTGAAATATTTTTAATTTAGGGGAAAATAAATTATGGAACAAAAACAAATCCGCGCGGTGCTTTTCGACTGCGACGGCGTGATAATCAATTCGGCTGCTGACATTGCCGATGCCGTGAACGCGACGCTCAAGGCGCACGGAATGCGAACGGTTTCTTACGCGAAAATGCGCACGTTTGTCGGGAATGGCTCGGTTGCTTTGGTTGAACGCGCGATTAAAAATTCCAAAAGGCTCGACATCGGAAGTCCCCTCCCAATTCCGCAGGCGCAGTTCAAAAAAATTCACGCGGAATATTTGCAATATTATTATTCGCATGCGATAATAAAAACAAAGCTTTATCCGGATTTTGAAAAAATGCTTGCTAAATTGAAAGCGGTTGGAATCCGAATGGGAATTGTTACGAACAAGCCTTCGAAAATTTTGTTGCAAATCTTAAAGCATTTTAAAATCGAAAAATATTTTGACGCGCTCATCGGTCCTGAACAAGTGAAAAATCTCAAGCCCGCGCCGGACGGAATTTTTGCCGCGCTTGAAAAAATCAATCAAAAAATTCAAAATGAAATCAAACGCAAATCCCAAAAAGATTCGGACGAATGCGATGCGGAATTTATCCCGATTGCGCCGGAAGAAACGATTATGGTCGGCGACAGTTACACGGACATTGGCGCGGGTCACGCGGCTGTAACGCTCACCGCCGCCGTTTTGGGCGGAATGGGCGACCGCGAAAAAATGCTCGCGCAAAAACCGGATTTGCAAATTGAACTTGCTTCGCAAATTGCGGATGCGGTAATTTTAGCGAACGCGATTTTAGTAAATAATTAAAAATTGTCGCTAATATCGCACGCAAGTTTTTTTCTCGCGTTACGGCAGGAAAATTTTTTATGCAAAAGCTTGAATCATATTACAAAAAATTCAACGAAGATCATCGCCTGAAAACGCGGCACGGGCAAGTCGAATTTTTTGTCACGATGCATTACATCAAAAAATTTCTTTCGCAAATCGCCGCGCAATCTGAAAACGAAAAAATAAAAATTCTCGATGTGGGCGCGGCCACTGGCGCGTATTCAATTCCGCTTTGCCGCGAAGGTTTTGACGTTACGGCGGTCGAACTCACGAAAACAAATTTTGACATTCTTCGCGCGAAGCATGAAAACATAAAATGCTGGAACGCTGACGCGCGCGATTTGAATTTTCTCGCCGATAAAACTTTCGACATAACTTTGCTTTTGGGGCCGCTTTATCATTTGCATGCGCAGGAAGAAAAATTGCAGACGCTTTTGGAAGCGCGGCGCGTTACGAAAAAAGGCGGCGTGATTTTTGCGGGATACGTGATGAACGAGTACGCGATTCTCACGTATTGTTTTGGAAAAAATAAAATCAAAGAAAATTTTTTAAAGCGGCAAGTTTCCGAAAATTTCCAAACCATTTGCGGCGAAGACGATTTGTATTCGTATTCACGGCGCGAGGAAATTGATTTTCTTGCAAAAGAATCGCGCTTGGAACGCGCGGCGATTTTTTCTCCAGATGGACCTTCCGATTATATGCGGCGCGAATTGAATTCTTTTGACGAAGAAACTTTCGAGCTTTTCAAAAAATACGCGCTTTGCATTTCCGCGCGTCCTGATTTGCTCGGCGCAGGCTCGCACTTAGTTGACGTACTCAAAAAATAATTCTATTATTATATTATGCTTAAAAAAAATCAGGCCGTGATTTATAAAAAGTCGGCCGCAGTCGTAACTGAAATCGAGGACGAAAAATTCGTCATAAAATATTGCGTCTCTCCCGCAACGCCTGGCGGAAAGCCCGC
This sequence comes from uncultured Treponema sp., assembly GCA_947178095.1. Classification (GTDB taxonomy): domain Bacteria; phylum Spirochaetota; class Spirochaetia; order Treponematales; family Treponemataceae; genus Treponema_D. The sequence goes on along the minus strand of CAMWWZ010000045.1, from coordinate 17,831 downwards.
CAAATACGAAAACCAAAAAGTGCGCGAAAAAGATGTTGTGCCATTGCAGGGCGAAAATGTTTCGCTCGAAAAAATTTTGAGTTTTGGCGATGATTCGGCAAAAGAAAAAATTCTTGAAGCGTATGAACTTTTGATTTCCGACGAAGAAGGCGCGGACAAAAAAATTTCTTTTGAAGAATTGCTCGATTTGATTGACGGCGCGGCGCGCGCGGAAGGAAGTTTTTTCTATTTTACAAAATTGTGCGAAGGTTTTGAATTCGCGCTTGATGAAGAAAATTTTAAAACGGGAAAAATATTTTTCACGCCGCGCTCGCAGGAAGAAATTTCTTTGCTCAAAAAAAAGGCTGACGAAAAAGAAAACGGAGCGAAATATTTTTCGGAGTTTATCGCGCGGCTAAAATCTCGCTCGCTTGATTTGCCGAATGATTCGAAATTTATGGGCGAGGTGGAAGCGGTCGCGCTCGGAAAAACCGAAAAGTCAAAAGTGATGGCGGAAATGAAAATTGCGCCAACGCCTGAAAATGCGCACCGCCTTTTGCTCGAAACAAAAATTTGGGATTCCATGCGAAATCCGCATCCAGTGCGTTGGGGGCTTTCCACGCAGTCGGCGCAACTTTCGCTCGCTTCTCCGCCGCAAGAAGAACGGCTTGAAATCCCGGAAATTTCCTATGCCATCGACAGCGAGCATTCGCACGATCCTGATGATGCCGTGGCATTCGACGGAAAATATTTGTGGGTGCACATCGCAGATCCCGCGAGCAGCGTGATGCCTCAAAGCTCAATCGACAAGGCGGCGATGAATCGCGGAGGAACGCTTTATATTCCCGAAGGCGCGTCGCGCATGCTTTGCGAAGATTGCCTTGAAGATTACGCGCTTGGTCTCAAAGAAAAAAGCAACGCGCTTTCGTTTAGAATTTTGTTGGACGATGACGGCGCAATCGAAGAATGCAAAATTTTCAAAACGCTCATAAAAGTAAAACGCCTCACTTACAAAAATGCCGATTTGATTTTGGCAGAAAATTTTTCTTCGCTGGAAAATGAAACTCAAAGTGAGCGCGAAAAAATTTCTGCCGATTTGAATGCGCTGATGAAAATCGCCGAACGCAACATTGAACGCCGCAAAAAAAATGGCAGCGTTGACATCAATATGCCGGAAGTGCACATTTGGCTTTCCGAAGAAAAAAAAGTTTTTATCGAACCAGAGATTCGTGCAAAAAGCGCGGACTTGGTGCGCGAAATGATGTTACTCGCCGGAGAAGGCGCGGCGCGATTTGCGTTTGCGAATAAAATTCCGTTTGTTTATGTGAGTCAGGAAAAGCCTGAAATTCCTTCGAACATTCCCGAAGGTTTGGCCGGAGATTTCGCCACGATAAAATGCATGCGCAGAAGAAGTGTCGGGCTTACCCCCTCCTCACATGCCGGACTCGGCTTGGGAATGTACAGCCAAGTTACAAGCCCGCTTCGTCGTTACGGAGATTTGCTTTGCCACGAACAGCTTCGCGCTTTTTTGGACGGACGCGATTTAATCGACAAAGATGCGATGCTCGAACGAATGAGCGCGGGCGACGAGGCTTCCATAGCTTGCAGGAAGGCTTCGCGCAAAAGCGAATTGCATTGGACGCTCGTTTATCTTTCGCAAAATCCCGACTGGACTGGCGAAGCAGTTTGCGTGGATTTCAAAGGCAAGGAAGCGGTTTTTTTGATTCCTGAATTGGCGCAGCAAACAAGTTTTATTCCGCGCGAAAAAATTGCATTGAATGAAACTCGCCGCGTAAAAGTGAAATCAATCGACATTCCAAATTTGCGCGTCAACTTTGTGGAAGTTTAAATTTTTTGTTTGCAAAAATCGGCGCGTTTTCAACAACACATTTTTCTCACTGGATTTTTTTCCAAGGCAATGTTATACTTTGAATATGTTTTCGCAGGATTTAAAATCGCATTACATTCGAGTCGCTGGAATCATCGCGCTTTTGGGAAACGCCGCGCTCGCCGCAACAAAATTGATTTTGGGTTACCTCGCTTCTTCGCTCGCCGTGATGGGCGATGCCATCGACAGTTCCACCGATGTTTTGATCGCGCTCGTCACGATAATTATAAGCGGAATAATTTCGCGGCCTGGCGACGACGATCATCCGTGGGGACACGAACGCGCCGAAACAACTGCGACGCTGATTCTTTCTTTCGTGATTTTTTATGCAGGCGCACAAATTGCGATAAAATCCGTGGCGGAAATTTTTTCGTTTATAAAAAATCCGATTCAGTCAAAAGAAACTTCTCGCCTCGCAATTTACGCCGCGCTGATTTCAGTTGGTGGAAAATCAATTTTGGCGGCGATTCAATTTTATTATGGAAAAATTTCCGACAGCGAAATTGTAAAAGCGAACGCGCAAAATATGAAAAGCGACATAATTCTTTCGGCAGGAATTTTGCTCGGGCTTGGAGCGGCGTTTGTTTTTCGCCAGCCTTTGCTTGATCCAATCATCGCGCTTTGCGTGGGATGCTGGGTGGTGAAAAATGCCATCGAAATTTTTCGGCAAATCAATTTGGAATTGATGGACGGCAATGTTGACAATTCGCTTTACAAAAAACTTTTTGAAGCTGCCGCGAAAGTTCCGGGCGTTACGAATCCGCATCGCGCGCGCATCAGAAAAATGGCTTCGTTTTTTGACATTGATTTGGACATCGAGGTTGACCCCTCCCTTACGGTTTTTGATGCGCACGAACTTTCCGAGCAAGTGGAAGAAAATGTTCGCGCCGCGATTCCCGAAGTTTACGACATCGTGATTCATGTTGAGCCTGCCGGAAGCGACAATCATCAACGCAAAGAAAAATTCGGCTTGCGCGCGCAGGATAATTGACATACAAATTTTTTGTTATATTCTTTATTTTTATTTGACAGCGCGAAAATTATCGTTTATAATCTAAACAGAATTCACGTTGCGGAACGGAAATTTTCGCTTCCGTAGGGGCTTCAGAAAAAAGAAGAATTTAATCGAATGGAGGAAATTATGAAAAAATTTCTCTTTGGAGCGTTTGTGCTCATTTGTGCGGAATTTCTTGCCGTGGCGCAGGACATTCCGGTTTACGATGGCAAAGGCGCGGATGTCGCGATACTTGTTGACATCAAGGCGAACAAAGGCGCAAAAGACAATCTCATTTTGATTAACATTGCGAATCCAAATGGCTTGGATTTTGATGTCTATGTTTACGGAAAAAAAGGTTGGGAAAATTTTGGAAGCGGCAATCTAAAGTATTTGCATGATCGTGAAAAAATGGAAGCGACTTCTACGAAAGATTTCGGCAAATATAAATATGCGGCCATCGTTCCGCTCGACGGCAAAAAATACAGCTATGAAACTCGCGTCGAAAACAGCGATTTGTATTTTTATGTTTTGCCAGAAGATTCTTCGTACTCGGCGTTTGAAGGCAACGCGATTGAAATTGATGTTTCTTCGATTCGAAAAAAGTTGAAGGAACAATATCAGGCTTGTTTCGAAATCGCAGAAAACTAAAAATACGGGATTCTTCATTTTCGCCGACAATGGAAACGGTTTCCAGTTGGTTGGAGCAGCGTATTTAAAAGAAAAAGGTGATTCGTGTTTTGTGAGAGGCTTCGACTTGGATTTGAAAAAGCAAAAATATTCTCGCTATGCGGTGAGCGCGAGCGATGGCGAAAAATATAATTGTTCGCCCAAAGAACAAAACAGCGATTTGTATATTTTTATCGAAGATTAGAAATTAAATTGTTTTCGCAACTCGGCTAATTGCTTTGCGAATTTTCTTCAAAAAATTTTGATGAAGATTCGCAAAGTGCGTCGCAATTTTTGTGATTTGCTCCCACAACATAGCACACCACAATTTTTTTACATTCCCCTCTGCATATTTATGCAAAATTTTCATTGACAAAAATCGTATTTTTTGCATACTATTATAATATGTTGAACGAATTGGCAAAAGAACTGAACGACACTTTGAAGGGAACTGCGGCGGCAGAACTTTTTTCGGATTTGGGCGAACGAATTTATTTCCCCAACGGAATCATCGCGCAAAGCAACGAGGCGAAGGAATTGGGCAAAGTCGCGAACGGAACAATCGGCACGACGATTGTTGAAGGCAAGCCCGCGATGCTCGACGCGATTCACAAATTCGCGCCCGAACTTTCCTCATCGGAACTCGTGGGCTACGCGCCCACCGCCGGAAGTCCAAAATTGCGCGAGGCTTGGAAGCAAAACATTTTGAAAAAAAATCCTTCGCTCAAAGAAAAAAAATTCTCGCTTCCAGTTTTGGTGCCGGGACTCACCGCAGGAATTTCATACATTTCCGATTTGTTCTTGGACGAGACGAAGCCGCTTCTTTCGGCGGATCCGTGCTGGGACAATTACGCGCTCATTTGTCAGGCGCGGCGCGGAGCGGAGTTCCATCAATTCAATATGTTCAAGGACGGAAAATTCGATTTGGATTCGTTCGAAAAGGCGGTCAAAAAAGAAGCCGAGAAAAAAAACGTTCGGCTTCTCCTGAACTTTCCGCAAAATCCTTCGGGATATTCGCCTTCAAAATCCGAGGCGAAAAAAATCTGCGACATTCTCAAAGAAGTGGCCGAAGGCGGAACGAAAATTCTTGCCATCAGCGACGACGCTTATTTCGGCTTGAACTACGAAGATTCGATTGAAGAGCAATCGCTTTTCGCCTACACTTGCGATTTGCACAAAAATATTTTGGCGGTGAAAATTGATGGCCCGACAAAAGAAGATTTCGTGTGGGGATTCCGCTCGGGATTCGTGACTTTCGGAAATCCCGAATTTTCGGACGAACAATACAAGGCTCTCGTAACAAAACTCATGGGCGTGATTCGCTCGTCGGTGAGTTGCGCGGCCACCCCCTCCCAGTCGCTGATTCTTCGCGCGATGGACGACGAAAATTTCGAAGCGCAGAAATTGCAATTTAGAAAAATCCTCGAAGGCCGCTACAAAAAAGTTCGCGCGTTCGTGGATTCGCACAAGTCGGACGCGCTCGAAGCCTTGCCGTTCAATTCCGGCTATTTTATGAGCTTTGCGCTGAAAGGAAAAAACGCCGAAGATTTACGGAAAAAACTTTTGAACGAATACGGAATTGGAACTGTTTCAATCGACGAAAAAACTTTGCGCGTGGCGTTCAGTTCACTGGAAGAAGAAAAAATCGATTCTGTCTACGAGATGATTTACAAGGCCGCAGAAGAATTGTAGAATGAAGCGGATTTTTTTCCTGGCGATTTTTTCGACCTTGCTCTTTTCGTGCGCAAACAAAGTTCCGCGTCTCGTGCTTTGGACGGATTGCGTGGATTTTGTTTCGTACACGGAACTTTTCAATTCAAGCCAGGACAAAGTAAAAATCGTCGCGATTTACAAGGACGACTTGACAGGCTCTTTGCCGCCCGCAAAAAACGAACGGCGGCCCGACATAATCGCGGGCGCGTTTTTGCGAAACGGAATGCAAAAAAAATATTTTTCCCGCATTGATTCGCTTTTCGGAAAAAACGCGCTTTCAAAAGAAATTTTTTATTCTTCGATTTTGGAATCAGGGCAATATAAAGAAAAACAATATTTGCTTCCAGTGAGTTTTAATTTGCCCGCGCTCGTTTTCCAAACGGACAATTACGGTTACGTGCGAAACGCATTTTTGTCTTTCGACGACATCAAAGAAATTTCCGAAAAATTCAACAAAAAGGATGGCGCGGGCGCGTACAGCGCGATGGCGTTCGGGCCGCATTGGAATCCCGATTTCCTTTATCTTTTTCTAAAAAATGCCGGAGTGAACTACGTCGTTCAAGACGGCGAATTCGCATACACGGAAGATGCGTTTCAAAACTCCGCAAATTCAATAAGCGAATGGAGCGAACAAATAAACGGCGGCGTTCGCAACGAATTGGATTTCGCGTTCAATTTTCTTTACACGCCTTTTTACGAGCAAGTGCAAAGCGGACGAAGCCTTTTTGCGTATGCCACGAGCGACCAAATATTTTCGCTTACGGAAGATCAGTTCAAGGAAATCGACTTTCATTGGATTTGCAATGACGGAAAAATTCAAATCGAAGACGACGCTTTAATGATGGGAATTTATTCCGCGAGCAAAAACAAAGCCGCCGCGAAAAAATTCATGCTTTGGTTTATGAACGAAGATTCGCAGAAAAAAATGCTTGAGCGAAAATTCGCGATGAAACTTCGCACGCAAACATTCGGAATCGCGGGCGGATTTTCTTCAATGCAAAGCGTGAATCAAAATGTTTTTCCGTCTTATTATCGCGCGCTTATGTCGAACGTTCCGAGAAGCGACTATTTGGAAATGCCGCAGATTTTCATGTCGGATTGGTCTTACATAAAATCAAAGATAATTATTCCATTCATTTTGAACAGCACAGAAGAATCCGCCACGAATGCGAAGTCGCTCGCCGCGCTTTACGATGAATATGTGACCGAGAAAAATGCGAGCCTTCGATAAGCCAAACACGCGAACAAAACGAAACGCTTGAAAATACAAGGCGGCGCGTAGTTGTGCAGTGATTGTGATGAAAAGCGGCGTGGAAAATGCACGATGTTTTTACATGCGCCGCACCAACGACGCGAATTTTGCGCCGCTGGTTGTGACCGCTCGACGATGTGCCGAGCGGTTCGCGGTTTTACAGACTATTGCTGCTTTTTGTAGTCGGTTTGATATCTGCGTTCTTCTTCGTATGGATATTTTCTTGATTCGATCACTTGCAATGTGCTTCCGTCTGTGAAGAGTTTAATATAGTATTTAATGACTTCACCGTCGGAATCTTGCCGATCTTCGAAAATCTCGGACAAAGACTCATACTGATTCTCATATTTTTGAGTTAGCGTCTTACCGTCGTTGGAAATCGACACATTAGAATCAAGCGTATAAATTGTATAACAGTACGTCTCTTCCAGTTCAGATTCAGATGTTTCAATTTTTCCATAAGCGACTTTTTCAAACTTCAGAATATTTGAATCATTATTAAGTTTATTTTCAAATTCCGCAACTTCTGATGACTTGATGCCGTAACCATTTTCACCATAATAGCTGTAATAAGAATAGAAATCCCTATTTCCTAATAATTTCTCTTTGGTGAAGATACTGTCATCTGAATTTGTGTACGTATAAGATTCTGTCCTTTTCACGTTAGTAGTATTGATAGTTAGGGTATAATTATAGACTACGTGATATGAATTACCATAACGCTGGGTATCGTATTCTGACTTTTGTGTCCACGTTCCTTTGATTTTCGCAACGTCTGAGGCATTCTTTACGTTAATGTTCGCCCAAAGTTCCTCTTCCGCCTTTACATCGGGCGTGTCCACGGCAGGTCCATCCCACTGATACCTGTATTCCTTGCCATCATATTTGTAGTAAAGAATTGGACGGTGACAGATGAACTGAATCTTCACGTTTTCGGATTTCCAAGAGCAGTCGGTGTAAAGGTTGCGCGTTTGTGTGAGCTCTTTCTGCGGAATGTTGACTTCGCCACTCCATTTTGTCTTGCGTCCTTCGTGCATCCAAGAAACGCCTTCCACAATTCCAATGTTTATCATCCAATCTTCAGGGAGCAGGTTTTCGTTTTTGAACGTAGGTCGTTTTGTATACCTGAAGTCGCCGTTGGGCTTTACTTCTATTTCTCCTGAATCTGTCACACACACTTCGCCTTTGCTTTTTGCTCCGGCTGAAACTTTCGTTTCAAACCAACCGACCACGCCGTCGCCATTGATATAATTTAGAGCAAAGCCTTCGTCGTCCTGATCTTCCTCTCTATAGAATACGACGCGTACTGTGTATTCTTTTCCTGAATCAAGGAAAGGATAGAAGAAATTGCCTCTGTTCCTTTTATCATTATAGAGAATTTGTTCCGCAATTTGTCCCACGCCGTCTATGTACACACGAGATTGGAAAGTGCCCGCCGGAACGGTGCATTCAAAATATATGCCGTCGTCGCATTCTTTGAAAGTAAAATAGTCTTCCGAAAGCCTGTTTCCGTTAGGCGCGTCTCCGAGCGAATAATCCGTGTCCGAATCTGCGCTTCCCTGGCTGCCGCTCGGCGTGGTAGGCGTAGTGCCTTCAGTCACCTTTCCGCCGTCTCCTGTGGAATACCTTGTGATGTCGGAAGAAGCCACGCTGACTTTTCCGTCCGCGACACTCAGCCTCAAGATGTCGCCCGATTTCGCGATGTCGCCGCTCGCCTTTGTGACCATAAGCTTGTGGCCGCTCGTGAGATTCGAATAGGTGCCGGAAATTGTTCCAGCATTTTCTTTCAGGGTGATTACGAACGTGTTGTCGTCGTAAAGTTTGATTGCGTCGCCGTTCAGTTCATAGGAAACCAACTCTTCGGGATTTTTTTCCGATGAACTTGACGTGCTGCCGTTATCGCAGGACGCGAAGCAGATGAGAATTGCCAAAAAGAGGGTCGCTAATACCCCCCCCCATACCTGAATTTGTTTTTCATTTTTTTCCTCCAATGAAAAATGGTTTTAAAAGTTATCTTTAAGTTTACAGCATAATTTCGTGCGCGTCAATATATTTGTGTGCAATTCCCGCGCCTTGCGATGCAAGTTTGAAGCGCGTTGAAAATTCGCCTAAAACGAGAATTTCCGCTTGACTTTTTTTTCGCATATCTATACAATATTTTGCATAAATATACAAAAGCGAAAATCGATATTTCGCGACTTTATTTTGGAGGAATACAATGGCAAAGGACAAAGTTATTTTGGCTTATTCTGGCGGACTTGACACTACCGTCATCATTCCGTGGCTCAAGGAAAATTACGACTACGATGTAATCGCAGTCTGCATCGATTTGGGACAGGGCGACGATTGGCCGGCGATAAAATCGCGCGCGCTCAAAACTGGCGCGTCGGCTTGCTATGTCGTCGATGCTCGCGAAGAATATATCGAAGAATATTGCTGGCCCGCGCTCAAGGCCGGGGCCGTCTACGAAGACGAATATTTGCTCGGCACTTCCACGGCGCGTCCGCTCATCGGAAAAATTTTGGTGGAATATGCAAGGCAGGAAAACGCCGTCGCGATTTGCCACGGAGCCACAGGAAAGGGCAACGACCAAGTTCGCTTCGAGCTTGCGATCAAGGCTTTCGCTCCCGACATCAAAGTCATCGCCGCGTGGCGCGATCCGAAATGGAATCTTGATTCTCGCGAAGCCGAAATCGAATATTTGGAAAAACGCAATCTCGAAGTTCCTGCGAAAAAAGATCAGTCGTACAGCCGCGACGAAAACATTTGGCATTTGAGCCACGAAGGTTTGGAATTGGAAAAAGTTGAAAACGAGCCGAACTATCGCCACATGCTTCAGAACACGACCGTTCCTGAAGACGCTCCTGAAAAAGGCGAATATGTTCAAATCGATTTTGTCAAAGGAATTCCTGTCGCGTTGAACGGAAAAAAAATGAACGCGCTCGAACTTCTCACCGAATTGAATAAAATCGGCGGACGCAATGGAATCGGCCTCGTGGACATTTGCGAAAACCGATGCGTGGGAATGAAAAGTCGCGGCGTATATGAAACGCCGGGCGGAGCGATTTTGTATTTCGCGCACAGAATGATGGATCACATTTGCCTCGACCGCGACACTTATCATTACAAGCAAGAAGTCGCAATCAAAGTGGGAGAATTGATTTACGACGGAAAATGGTTCACCACGCTTTTCGATTCGCTCATGGCGTTCGTGGACAAAACGCAGGAAACTGTAACCGGCTGGGCAAAAGTTTTCCTGTACAAAGGACAGATTCGCGGCGCAGGCTCTTCATCAAAATACAGCCTCTACAACGAAAGCATCGCGAGTTTCAAAACCGGCGACTTGTACGACCACAAAGACGCGCAAGGCTTCATAACGCTTTTCGGCTTGCCGCTGAAAGTGCGCGCAATGATGGAGCAGGAAGTCGGCGAAGGCCAGGCAATCAAGGAAAGCAAAAGCTTCAAAAAACGCCCCACGGAATAATTTGAAGTGAATTGAAAATGAAAAAACAGTTTTTGGAAAATACTAAGATTTTTTCAAAAGCTGTTTTTTTGTTTTTTATAATTACACTACAAATAGCGTATTTGATATTATATTAAACGTTATTTGTAGATTTGTCAAGCAATTTATACGCACAATGAAGTATTCTGAACCAATTATGGATTCGTTATTTCGGGAAACATTGCGCTCGGAGCTTGATTTTCAGGACATCAAAGTGAAGGAACTTGCGGTCAGGACAGGAATTTCACAGCGGACGCTTGAGGGATATTTGGGCGCGCGCGGCTCTATTCCGCCTGCCGATGTTGCCGTAAAAATTGCGCAAGCTTTGAATGTGTCCGTTGAATATCTGGTGACGGGCGATTCGGAGCAGAACGCCAAAAGAAAGGCCGCTCCGAGTGGTTACCTTGCCGCCGCGATTTCCGGGCTTCCCATGGGAAAAAAGCAGTTGGTCAAAGAATTGCTCGCCGTTTTGCAAAAATTTGACGTTGCCCGAAAACCGCAATCAGATTGATCGCATGTCAATTCTTCTGCCAAACTTCGTCTTCCTCGAAAATGCAGTCTAAGGCTATGCAAAATCTCTGCGTCCTGTAATCAGAATAATAGCAGTCGACATCGGTGCTTCTCAAATTCTGAAATTTTTCAATGACTTCCGTCGAACAATTTGCGGTCACATAATCTTCTGCCGTGTTCCAAAGTGCCTGTCCCCATCTGTATGTTCCGCGAGAAGCACTGAACTGCCTGTTTGCCTTATAAAAATATCCGTAGTAATAGGATGCTGTGTCATACTTTTTTATATCCTTTTTTGGAGCCCCTTACGGAAGCGAAAATCACAAGCCTCACGGCTTGTTTACGAGTTTTACTTTGTAAAACTCGCGAAAGTTTCAATTTCAAATTGGAAAATTTAAACATTCGTTTTTCCAATGTCATAGACGAACTCCAAAAATAATTGCATATTATATCGCTTTCGCGGCATTTATGAATAGAGTAATTTACGCACGATTTTTGCTTTTTTTAAAATCGTGCGTAAATTACTCACTACACGATTGCGCGATTGTGATATACTTTTGGTATGAGAAAGGATGTGTTTTTGTTTGACGACCATGCGCTCACGCGCGAGGGCATGGCGATGCTGCTTGCGCAGAATTCAGACTGGAACGTTGCGGGGCAGGCGGGGAGCGTCCGCGAGGCTTTTTCGGTGATTGACGCGGCGAAGCCTGCGCAGGGAGATGACTGCCTTGTCGCGCTCGTGGATTTGTCGTTCACGCAGGACGACGACAACGGCTTTAGCATTATCCGCCATGCGGCCGCCTCCGGCAAGGGAATCCGCTGCATCGTCCTTTCCACGTATGATTCCGCCGCGATTGTGGGGAGCGTCATGAACGATTCCGTGGGCGCGGCAGGATTCGTCTCAAAAATCGCCGATTTTTCCGTCGTCCTTGAGGCGCTCGAAACCGTCGCGGCGGGCGGCACGTACATTCAGAAAAACCTCGTCCCAAGCAAGCTCGAAACCTACGAAAAAGTCTGCGCCGCCCTGACAAAAAAGGAACGGCAGATCGTCGAATGCCTCGTGCTCGGCTACGACAACGGCCAGATTGCAAAAATGCTCGGCATCTCCGAGCGCACCGTCACGAACCATTTGGGCAGGATTTACGACAAGACGCTTTCTTCGGGCAAGCAGGAACTGTTGGCGAAATTCGGGGGATGAGTTTTTTTGGTATCACGGAAATTCTATTTCCGCCATAATCGGGCGATGGTCAGAAAATTTTTTCCATTCGCTTTCTTTTCCGATTTTGAAAGATTTTACCGTGCAGTTTTTCGTATATATGCAATCGTTAAAATATTTGCGGTCCGGATAGCGTGGAAAATAAAAGGTCTGAATGGGGTCGTTTTCTTTAATTTTGGCATCGTTCTTTTTAAACCCATATTTTTCAAGTTCTGAATCAAATTTTTCAAAGAAAGGATTGTCAAACTCTACGCCAAAGTTAAAATCTCCGATCAATATCATTGGTAAATTTTTATATGTTTCGTTTTCCTCAAACAGCGAAGTGTAATGTTCCAATGCCTTATAAACTGGTTCTATATAACCGTCTGGCATACCTTTTGTCCAAACATGGATCAAAATAAATGATGCGTTGTCGTCTTTAAGCATTATATACGGAATAACATATCTGAATTTTATTCTTCCTTGATCAAAACGGTGCATTTTGTACTCGCATGACATCAAGGCAGTTCCAAGGTCGCCTTCCGCACCCCTCGGAACATGGCAGTCGCCGAATTCTTGATGGTCGCCGTACCAGTGTCGGTATTTATACTTTGCTGCCTCATCGCAATCCGCAATGTCAATGTATTCGTTTTCAAGGATTTCTTGAAATGCAAATAAACTTACGTCTTTTCCAAAATCAGCGGTAGTAAGTAATTTCTTTAACTTGTTATAATCCAATCCATAATGACAGTTCCAACTGACAATTTTCAATTCCATAAGAATCTCCTTTGATTATGTTTTTATTGTTATAGTGACAGTGAATTACGACATTTCAATTTGAATGTAACATATAATATATCATGAAAAAAAGAAATTTTCAAATTTTATTTCTGTGATTTATCGCTTCCTTTATCATTGTTTTTCAATTCTGTCATCGCAAAATCCTTCTATAACTAATGACATGTACAATTAATTCTACCTCCTTTTGTGTGGCATTGTCCTTATTTCATTTAAAGTTTCGACACATCCATAAAGTCTGGCAGAGTTTTTCCCTTCATTTGAAAAGGAATCACAATTGAGAAGCAGCCTTATTTGCGTCTCCTCTTTTTCGATATATCCAAACGCATGGTTTCCAAGACTATCAATCGTTGAATAATTATATTTGCCGTTTTCCAAAATTGCCGTCGCCTTGAAAAAGAGAATCGGTGAAAATGGCGTCATTTCTTTTTGCACCGAAAAGACAATTTTTCCTTCCTCACAATTTTCTATTGTAACTTTTGTAATAACATCGCCTTGTTCTTCACCATTTGAAAACCAAGGTGTATGCGCTTCATATTTTTTTCCGCATACATATAAAGAAGAGACGAATATCAATAAAAATATGCATATTCCTCTTTTCATTTACTGTTCCTCCTGAGATTATTTTTTATATCCTAATTTTGTCGCCAAAAAAAGAAGATGCTTCTCTCCGCGCGCTCCATTGCTTGCCGCGCTTCTTTGCGCACGCGGTCTGCGCTTTTGGGAACGGTCGCGGCGCGGACGGCGATTGTTTTGCCGAAGGCTGCTCCCGGCGCGCTTTGGCGCACATCTTCCGTGCCACGGGCGAAAGGACTTCCGCCGTAGGTGACGAACGGCACGATTTTCACGCGCTTGCCGTCAAAGTCGTGCGATTCAAGGAACGTGAGGACCGGCGCGGGGGCGTGTCCGCACCAGAGCGGATAGCCGACGAAAATCACGTCGTAGGCGGAAAGGTCGGCGACCGGGCATTCGATTTCGGGGCGGACGCGGCGGCGGTGCTCGTCCTTTGCGCGTTCCATGTGCGCCTTTTTGTCGGCGGGGTACGGGTCGCGCTCGACGATTCGGGCGAGCGTTCCGCCTGTCTCTGCGGCGATTTCCCGCGCCACTTTTTCCGTGTTGCCGCTCTTGCTATAATACGCCACGAGCACGCGCTTTTCCTGCGCGAATCCCGCCGCCACGAACGCCGAAAGCGCCGCTGCAATCATCGGTGCTTTTTTCATGGTTTCCTCCAAAATTGTTTTTATATGATGGATTAAATTTATTTCGCTTCTGTCTTGACATATTATCTTTCTGCATATCGCCTACATCGGCCTGAGATTTTTGTCGAGCCGGTCGGTGATCCATGCGAGGCGTTTTTCGCGGCCGGCATCGGTCTTTGCGTCGAAGTAGGCGCGCGTGTAGGTTTTCTTTGCCGACGGCGGCATGGTTTGGAAATTGGCGTGGGCAGGTTCGTGCCCTTCCAGCAGTGCGGACAGAACGGCGACATGCTCGTCCGTGAGCGACATGAGGTCGGGTGCGTCCCACTGTCCGTTCTGCTTGGCCTCCTCGATTTTCTTTCTGCCGAAGTCGGTCATAAGCCCGCGCTCTTCGAGGCTTTGAGCGAGCCGCTTGTTTTTGTCCGACCACTTGCTTTTTTCCCGTCGCGCAGAAAAATATTTTTTGTATGTCTTGTCGTCAATGCTCTGCATCTGTCCGTCTATCCAGCCGAAGCACAACGCTTCTTCGAGGGCTTCCGCCGCCGTGAGCGTTTTCTGCCCGCCCGCCTTGCCGAACAGAAGCCACACGCCCGCGCTCGCAAGGCAGTTTTCGGAAAGCCAGCTCCTGAAACTTTCCCGGTCGGCGAATTGTATCGTATCGTTCATTTTAAACGCTCCTTGAAAATTAAGTCCGCAGGAAACATCAGTTTCCGAGGAGCTTAATTTCATCCGCGTTAAGCAACTTGTTGCGACGCGGATAGTTTGATAAGCGAGTTTCTGAAAGAAACTCGAAGTTAAAGTTTGCGGCACTATTTTGACGCAAACTTTAAACGCTCCTTGAAAAATTTATTTTAGTAATTTTGCCGAAACGCAATTTTTTGTGTTCGCGCAATTTGCAACGCAGTTCTCCGCGCAAGTGATTGGAGGGGCGGCGAAGCCGTTCACGCGCGTAGCGCGGGAATGCAACCCCGCAAAGCACGGTTTTGCGCAAGCAAAATGCGCCCTGAAAAAAATGAAAGTTCATTTTTCCTCCGGGAAAATTTTTTCCATCCACATTTCAATGAAACGGTTGGTGTAGGCGATGCCTTTGTCCCAATATTCGACCGCGCATTTTTTGAGGATGACGGATTCGATGCATCCCCAAAGCCCTGTGACGAGGATGCTCACGTCGAGCACTGGATTTTTGGAGCGGGCGATGCCGAGTGCGACGCATTCTTTGAGGAGCGCAATGCCGGTGCGGTTGCAGAGATAATATTCGTGGACGGTTTCGGGCGGCGCGTCGTCGGCGGATTTGATGCCTTGCATGACGAGCAGTGCTTTGCGCGGATTTTCGAAGCACCATGAGCGGTATGCGTTGATGGCGCGGATGATTTTCTTTTTGGGGAGTTTCGCGGCGGCGATTTCTTTTACAAGCGAGGCGTTGAGTTCGCGCAAGCAGTCGAGCGCGATTTGCTGAAAAAGTTTGTCCTTGTCGGCGTAGTAATGATAAATGTTCGCCGCCGTGATGCCGCATTCGCGCGCGATGTCCCGCATGCCGATTGAATCGGGATTGCGTTGCATGAGAAGTTCCAACGCCTTTTCCTTGATGAGCGGCACAATTTCGGTGTTCGTTTTTCGCATGGCTTCCTCCGAAATGGATTTTTATTGAACAATGATAATTTAACATAGTTTAATAATTGTGTCAAGAGATGCGAGGGAAAAGACAGACAGATTTTTTTTCGAAAATAAAATTCGGGCGTTCCCTGCCTCTCGGCAGGACGGCTGTTCCGCCCTTCGCTAACGCTCACCGTCCTTGCGTCGAGGCATGTTGATTTGCAACAACACTTTTGTTTATGAATCCGTGAATCGTCAAATCCACGCGAGGATTAATTAAAACCCCTCTGTAGTTTACAAATATGTTTAATTAAACTATACGACTAAATACATTTGGTTAAGGTCGTTTTGTTTCTGCAATAATTTAAATCCGTTGCTTTCGTAGTAGGGAACTAATTTGTCTTTGCAGTCAAGATAAATCAAACGTCCTCCAACAATCTGAATGGCTTGGCGGATATGCGCTATGGCTTGCGTGAGCATGTCTTTCCCGAATCCGCGCGGGGCGGTCGCGCTTTTTGCCAATTGACCGATTAAGAACGCAGGAACAAAATCGTCTGATTTTCCGGTGAGCCGGCGACGGGCGTTCCTGCTCAAACCGTCACGGAATTCAAACGCTTTTATGGCGAGCGTAAAGTAGCCGTCGATGATAAACTTGTCCTCTTTTAACTTTTCGTCATTAAGTATAAGATAGGTAACGGATTGTCCTGTGTTTTCCATATCAAAGGCTTTTTCTTTTAAAAAGGATTCGACATCATCTTTGCTTGGGCTTGCAACTGCCTCAAAAGTGGACAAGACTTCTTTGACGGAAGTCTTGTCATAATGGAAAGCGCGATTTATTTCTTTAAGCTTGAGAACCATTTTTTGGCAATTTCCTTTTGCTCTGCTTCGTTCGTGCTAATCGACTGGGCTTCGGAACAGGGGCGGACACTGCTGTTAAGCGCATTGCGAATTTCTTTGATTTTCTTTTTGTCTCTGATGACTACATTTTGATAAAATGATATTGTCGCCATAGCACTGCCTCCTTTGTCATTTAAATAATCAATAGAATCATCGTAACATATAATATTACAAAATACAAGTGTTTGTGAGGAAGTTCTATTAGTAGAGAAATGATTTTGATTCTTTCCCTCATTCCCCTTTCCTCCGCCCCGCCTTCCGCAAAAGCGCGTACACCCCGTACCCGCCGAACACGGCGACGGTTTTGTCCACGAGGTTCACGGGAATGCTGATGAGCGTTGACGAGGCTGGCATGGGGACGTTCTGCGTCATCAAAGGATAGAGCAGCATGTTGACGGCGTGATTTTCAAGGATGTGTTTTGTTCGGCTGATGATTGCGGCGTAAAACAGTCCGCCTTCAAAGCTGATGGCAAGCGCGAGGACGATTCCCAAAATCAAAAGGCGCAGCGGATTTGAGCCGCCGCGTTCCGACGTACCGGCCGCGCTTTTTCGGAACAGCATGAGGCGCACGCAAATCACTACGGTCAGGCTGCAAAGAAGGAAAACCATGTTCGGCAGGTATCGCGGCGAAGTCTGTCCGTGCACCGCAAACTTAATGATATGGAAAGAAACTGCGGCGACGATTCCGCCTGTCCAGCCGAAGCACGAAGCCGTCACGGTGAAAAGCGTGTCCATAAAAAGCGGCACTTTGAGCGCGATTGCCGCCGAACAAAAAAGCAAGTTCAGAACGCCTGCGGCAAGCCCGATTGCGCATTGCGCGGGAATGTTCCGTGTTTTCAAAGAATCAAATTTCGTCGAATTCGTCTGCGCTTTCTGTTTTACCCCCCCCTACTATCAAATCATGCGATGCGGAATTTTCGGTTTGGCTTTCGTTCTGGCTTTTTTGTTGGAACAGCGTTTTTTTCAAAAGTGCGAAAATCCCGTACCCGCCGAACACGGCGATGGTTTTGTCCACGAGATTCACAGGGATGCTTGCGAGCGGCGAGGCTATGAGCATCGGGATGTTTTTCGTCACGAACGTGTATATCAGGCTGCTCACCGCGCGGTTTCCTATAATATTTGCGCTCACGCGGTTGCTTTGGACGAGCATGACATAGAACAGTCCGCCTTCCAGACTGATGATGAACGCGAGGACGATGCTCAAAAAAAGCATGTCAAGCGGATTCGCTCTGTCGGCATTCTGCGGCTTTCGGAAAAGCACAATTCGCACGCCCGCCACTATGGTGAGGCTGCAAAAAAAGTAGAGCAGATTCGGAATGTCTTTCGGCACGGAATATCCGTCCGACAAAAATCCGATGATATGGCTTGCGACTGCGGCGATGATTCCGCCCGCCCAGCCGAAGCACGATGCCGTCACGGTGAAAAGCGTGTCCATAAAAAGCGGCACGTGCAATCTGATTGCTATTGAAGAAAGCAGCAGGTTCAAAAAGCCCGCGACAATTCCCGCCGCGCATTGCACGAAAATGTTTCGCGTTTTCAAAGAATCAAATTTCGTCATATTCGTCCGCATTTTCTATACCCCCCCCCATTCCGGGTACTTATCATGCGCTGCGGGATTTTCGGGTTGGGTTTGGTTCTGGCTTTTTTG
>CAMWWZ010000044.1 GCA_947178095.1 uncultured Treponema sp. | reverse complement strand
CCCTAATATATTATAGCACGAAATCAAAAAAAGTTAAGAAAAATTTTAAAAATATGTTTGCGTTTTTTTTTGCGCGAATCCTTGCTTTCGCAAAACATGATTTCATTTTCGCGCGCAGATTTTCCGAAGCGACGAATCTTGCTTCGCCGCGCATTCTTTTTTTGAATTTCGCAAAAAAAATTTGCTTTTTTTTCTATTATGATTTATAATAAATTTCATCGCATATTTTGCGGAAAACAAAATCTTTATGGAGGAACTTTTTTTATGAAAAAAATCGTTTCAATTTTCGCGGCGGGAATGATGCTCGCTGGAGCGGCCTTCGCTGCGCCAAAAACTTTGGTCGGAGTCTCAATGCCGACCAAATCGCTTCAACGCTGGAACCAAGACGGCTCGAACATGAAAAAAGAGTTGTCGAAAGCCGGCTACGCAGTTGACTTGCAGTTCGCGAACAACGACATCGCGCTTCAGACAAGCCAGATCGAAAACATGCTCACGAAAGGCTGCAAGATTCTCGTCATCGCGTCCATCGACGGAAGCGCGCTCAAAGGCGTTCTCGACACTGCCAAGCAGCAGAACGTGAAAGTCATCGCCTACGATCGCCTCATCATGAACAGCAATGCGGTTTCATACTACGCCACGTTCGACAACTACAAAGTCGGAACTCTCCAAGGCAATTACCTTGTGGACAAGCTCAATCTCAAGACGCGCACGAAGGACGATCCTGCCTACATCGAATTCTTCACAGGCTCGCCCGACGACAACAACATCAACTTCTTCTTCGGCGGCGCGATGGACATTCTCCAGCCGTACTTGGATTCAGGAGTTTTGGTATGCCGCTCTGGACAGACTTCAAAGGCGCAGTGCGCGACTCTCAACTGGTCCACGGAAGCAGGACAGAAGCGCATGGAAAATCTCATCGCTTCACAAAAATACGGACCGAACGGCACGAAACTTGACGCGGTGTATTCTTCAAACGACTCTGTCGCGAACGGAATCACGAACGCTCTCGTGGCGGCGGGCTACACAGCGAAGAATTTCCCGCTTATCACAGGCCAGGACTGCGACATCACTTCCGTAAAGAACATGATCGCGGGAACCCAAGCAATGTCCGTTTTCAAAGACACACGCACGCTCGCCTCGCAAGTCGTGAAAATGGTTGACGCGATCGCCAAGGGCTCAAACCCGCCGGTGAACGACACCAAAACCTACGACAACGGCACGGGAATCATTCCTTCATTCCTCTGCGAGCCTGTTTTCGGAGACAAGGACAACTACAAAAAATTGCTCGTTGACTCTAGCTACTACACGGCAAAGCAGCTTCAATAGCATTACTTGAATTGAAAAAATGAACGGTCGGGCACAATTCGCACGACCGTTCATTAATTTTTGCAGCGAAGCAAAAAAATTCGGCATTGAAATTGTATTAATTATTCAATATTAATTATAAATTAATCATTCATGGAGGACATTCCAATTATGCTATTGGAGATGAACGGGATAACCAAAAAGTTCGGAATCGTGAAGGCTTTGAACAACGTGAATCTCAAGGTTGCCTCAGGCGAAATTCACGCCATCGTCGGCGAGAACGGCGCGGGAAAATCCACTTTGATGAATGTCCTTTCGGGCATCTATCCTTACGGCTCTTATGAAGGCGACATAATTTTTGACGGCGAAATCTGCAAATTTCAGACGATAAAGAACAGCGAAAAAAAAGGAATCGTAATCATCCATCAGGAATTGGCTCTTGTTCCGCTGCTTTCGATCGCGGAAAACATGTTCCTTGGAAACGAGTGCGGAACGAAGTCTAAAATAAATTGGGACGAAACGTTCAAAAAAAGCGCGGAGGCTTTGGCGATAGTCGGCCTCAAGGAAAATCCGCACACTTTGATAAAAGACATCGGCGTGGGCAAACAGCAGCTCGTGGAAATCGCGAAGGCACTCACGAAGGACGTGCGCCTTTTGATTTTGGACGAGCCGACGGCATCGCTCAACGACACGGAAGCGAAAAAACTTTTGGACTTGCTTCTGAAACTCAAAAAAGAAAAAGGACTCACTTCGATTTTGATTTCGCACAAACTGAACGAAGTGGCTTATGTGGCGGACAGCATAACCGTAATCCGCGACGGAAGCACGGTGACATCGTTCGCAAAATCCGAAGGAATCGACGAGAACAAGATAATATCCGCGATGGTGGGAAGAAGTCTCACCGACCGTTTCCCAAAGCGCGATCCCAAAATCGGGGAAATATGCTTTGAAGTGCGCGACTGGTGCGTGGACCATCCGGTTTTCGACGGAATCACGGTCTGCGACCACGTTAATTTCAACATCAGAAAAGGCGAAGTCGTGGGCATAAGCGGACTTATGGGCGCGGGACGCACGGAACTTGCGATGAGCATTTTCGGAAAAAGCTACGGCGCGAACATTTCAGGGAAAATTTTCCTGAACGGAAAGGAAACGCATTTTCCCACCGTGCGCGACGCGATTTCCAAAGGCCTCGCCTACGTGACCGAAGACCGCAAGGGCAACGGCCTCATTCTCACCGAGTCGATCGCGAAAAACACCGTGAGCGCGAATCTCAAAAGAATCGTGAACAAGCGCGGCTCGATCGACTTCGACTTGGAAAACAAGTATTCGGTGGACATGGCGAAGGAAATGCACACAAAATGCGCGAGCGTCCATGAGGACGTGGGAAATCTTTCCGGCGGAAACCAGCAGAAAGTCCTGATCGGAAAATGGCTTTTCGCCGAGCCTGACATCCTCATCTTGGACGAGCCGACGCGCGGAATCGACGTGGGCGCAAAATACGAAATCTACTGCATCATCAATGAAATGGTGGCGCAGGGAAAATCCGTGCTGATGATTTCTTCGGAAATGCCTGAAATCCTCGGAATGTGCGACAGAATCTACATAATGAACGAGGGAAAGATGGTCGGCGAAATGAGCGGCGCGGAAGCGACACAGGAAAAAATTATGGCGCAAATCATCAATTCCGGAAAATAAGAATTGCATTTGCAAATAATTTTTCATTATATAAAACAGTAAATTGAGTCGCAAAAACGGCGCGCTCTATTTATTCTCTATAAAGTATCTGGAGGAAAATTATGAACTTTGTTAAGAAAGTGCTCAAGGAGCACACGATGCTTGTGATTCTCATCGCGGTGATGGCTTTGTTCCAAATCCTGATGTACATACAGTCAGGCGTGGGCGCGCTTTTCACTCCGGCGAACATCACGAACATAATATTGCAAAACTCGTATGTTTTGATTTTGGCGGCGGGCATGCTTTTGTGCATCCTCACTGGCGGAAACATCGACCTTTCTGTGGGCTCGGTGATTTGTCTTGTGGGCGCGATTGGAGGAAAACTCATCGTAGACGCGCAAATGCCGATTTTGCCCGCCATCATAATCTGCCTTTTGGCAGGAACTTTGATCGGCGCGTGGCACGGAATCTTCATCGCGTACGTGCACTTGCCGCCATTCATCGTGACGCTTTCGGGAATGCTCATGTGGCGCGGCGTCGCGCTCATCGTTCTTGACGGACTTACGATTTCGCCGTTTCCGCAAAAATATTTGAACTTGTTCTCAAGCTACATTCCGGAAGTTTTCATGCCGAATCTTGTCGCGCAGTCGCTCGAAGAAGGCTTGCAAGGTCCTGCGACGGACAAACTGAAATTCCTGCGCCTTGTCATAACAATGATCGTCGCCATCGCAATTTGCGTCGTAATGATCGCGCTTTCGCTTTCAAGTCGCGTCACGAAAAAGAAAAAAGGCTACGACGTGGAAGAAACGCCGGCGTTCATTCTGCGCCTCGCGGTGATTTCGTTCGTGATTCTTTTCGTGTTCTGGAAATTCGCGCATCACCACGGAATTCCGACGGTGCTGATTCTGATTGCCTTGGTCGTTGCGTTCTACAATTATTATACGCAGAACACAGTGCCCGGACGCTATCTCTACGCAATTGGCGGAAACGCGAAGGCCGCGAAACTTTCTGGAATCAACACCGACAAGGTAATGATGTTCGCATACACGAACATGGGATTTTTGGCGGGAGTCGCGGCTCTAGTCTGCATCGCGCGCTTCAATTCGGCCGCTCCCACGGCAGGTCAAAGCTACGAAATGGACGCAATCGGCGCGTGCTTCATCGGCGGCGCATCGGCTTACGGCGGCTCGGGAACAATCGGCGGAGCTGTAATCGGCGCGATTTTCATGGGCGTTCTGAACAACGGAATGTCGATTCTCGGAGTTGACTCAAACTGGCAGCAGGCGGTAAAAGGCTTGGTATTGCTTTTGGCGGTCATTTTCGACGTAGTTTCAAAAAGGAGGAAGAGTCGATAATGAAAACCACTGCGCTGATTATGGCGGGCGGACGCGGCGAGCGTTTTTGGCCGAAAAGCCGAATGAATCTGCCCAAACAATTTTTGTCGCTCACAGAAGATTCCCGCACGATGATACAACTCACGGTGGAAAGAATTTCGCCGCTCGTCGCGATTGAAGATGTGTTCGTCGCCACGAACGAATCTTACAGGCAGCTCGTGCGAAAGCAGCTTCCCGATTTGCCCGAGGAAAACATTTTGTGCGAGCCTGTCGGAAGAAACACAGCCCCGTGCATCGGGCTTGGCGCGGCGCACGTCCAAAAAAAATACGGCGACGCAGTGATGGTTGTCCTTCCGTCCGATCATCTCATAAAAAACAATTCTCTTTTCGCGCAGACATTGAAGGACGCGGTGAGCCTTGCGGAACAAGACGAAAATCTTGTCACAATCGGAATCACGCCCGAGCATCCCGAAACCGGATACGGCTACATCAAATTCGATTCGGGGAAAAAAGCGGGCGGCGCGTTCCGCGTGGAGCGTTTCGTCGAAAAACCTGATTTGGAAAAGGCGAAAGAATACGTCGATTCGGGCGAATATCTTTGGAACAGCGGAATGTTCATTTGGAAGGCGAGCACGATTCTCGCCCGCATAAAAGAATTTTCGTGCGAAACGCATTCAGGCTTGATGAAAATAAAGGACGCGATCGGAAGCGGCGACTACGAAAAAATTCTTTTCGAAACTTTCAGCGCGTTCACTTCGAAATCAATCGACTATGCCGTGATGGAAAAAGCGACGAAGCCTTCCGCAAAAAGCGGAGCGGTGTTCACTTTCCCTGGCGCGTTCGGCTGGGACGACGTTGGCTCGTGGCTCGCGCTCGAACGCCTCAAGAGAACCGACGAAAGCGGCTCTGTGATAGAAGGAAACGTCGTCACGGTGGATTCAAGCGAAAACATAATCCAAGGCGGAAAGAAACTCATCGCGGCGGTGGGCTTGAAAGGCATGGTCATCGTTGACACGGACGACGCGATTTTGATTTGCCAAAAGCAAAGCGCGGGAAAAATAAAAGGCGTTCTCGAAAAACTCAAAAACGCCGCGCGCTCGGAATATCTATGAGACTTGCGATCGACTGTCGGATGAGCGGCAAAAGCGGAATCGGCGCGTATTTGGACAACACGCTTCCAACGCTCATCGAAGACGTTTGCCGCGATTCTGGCGGGCGCGCGCTTTTGCTCGGACTTCCGCAAAAAAAGTTCGACGAGTTCAAAGCGCGCAAAATCGCAGGTCTTGAAAAATGCGAGCTTGTTTCCTGCGCGACAAAAAATTTTTCCTTGAAGGAAACGTTTTTTTTTCCGCTTGAAATCTTGAAAAAAATAAATTCCTGCGACGCATATTTTTCGCCATATTGCAACATTCCGGGAAACGTTCTTGGCGGAATAAAAATTCCTGTTTTCAGCACGATTCACGACATCGTTTTTTTGGACATTCCGCTCGCGGGAAAGTTCGGAACTTTTTTGCGAAAAATGTTTTATATTCGCGCCATAAAAAAATCCGCTGAAATTTTCACAGTCTCGAATTTCAGCAGAACGCGAATTCAAGAAAAATTGCGCTGCAAAAAAAACATCACAGTCACATACAACGGCGTTCCGAATTTGGGCACGACGGAAGAAACGCCCGCGAAAAAAAACGAAAAGACGGACACGATAATTTTCGTGGGAAACATAAAAAAGCACAAAGGACTCGGAACGCTCGTCGAGGCGTTCTCGAAATTTCGCGGAGAACTTTCGCTCGAAAAATTTTCTTCCCTGCCCAAGCTTTTGATCGTCGGCTCGAAAGAAAATTTCCGCACGAAGGACACCGCCCTCGAAAAGATGATTTCCAATGGCGAGGAAAATGGAATCGTTTTTACAGGATTCGTTCCGGACGCGGATCTCAAAAATCTGATTGAGCAGGCGCGGATTTTGGTGCAGCCCTCGCTTTACGAAGGCTTCGGCATTCCGCCGCTTCAGGCGTTGTATTGCGGAACGAAGGCCGTGATTTCCGACATCGACGCATTCAAAGAAATTTACGCCGACTTGCCAGTGAGTTTTTTTCATGCTGGAAGCGCGGACGACTTGGCGCGGAAAATGCGCGAAACTTATTTCGACGATTCGCCCCTGCCGGATTTCGAGCGAATATATTCTTATGAAAAATCCGCGAAAATAATTTTGCGCGCGATTCAAGAAAAAACAAAAGGCGGAAAAAATGAAAGTTGCGATCATTCATGACTGGCTTGTGAACTACGGCGGCGCGGAGCGCGTCGTGGAAGAAATTCTCAAAATCTATCCCGACGCGGACATTTTCACATTGGTGCACGACAAGAAAAAAATGCGCGGACATTTTTCGAACGTAAAAATCCGCACATCCTTTGTCCAAAAAATTCCGTTCGCCACGCGCCTCTACACGAAATTCCTTTCGCTCATGCCGAAGGCGTTCGAATCGTTCGACCTTTCGCAATACGACTTGGTGATAGCAAGCTCGTCGTCGTGCGCGAAAGGCGTGATCGTTCCGCCCGAAACTCCTTTCGTGGCGTACATCCACACGCCGATGCGATACGCTTGGGATTTATTTTTCGACTATTACAAGCGGAGCGGCGCGCTCACGCGAATTTTCATGAAAGCGCAGATGCCGAAAATCCGGCTTTGGGATTTCGTCTCGTCGCAGCGAATCGATTCGATCGTGTGCAATTCATCTTACATCGAGCGGAGAGTGAAGCGTTTTTGGAACCGCGATTCGAAAGTCATTTTTCCGCCAGTCGGAACGGACAGGCTTTTTCCGAACGGAAAGCCCGCCGAAAATTTCTACGTCGTTTTCAGCCGCCTCGTCGCGTACAAGAGAATTGACATCGCGATAGAAGCATGCGGCGCACTCAAAAAAAATCTCGTCGTAATCGGAAGCGGAAACGAAGAAAAAAAATTGAAAGGACTCGCAGAAAAATTTCCCGAAGCGAAAATCGAATTCACAGGAAGAATCTCGGACGACGAAGTGCGCGACTATTTGCAAAGATGCCGCGCGCTCCTCTTCTGCGCCGAAGAGGATTTCGGAATAATTCCCGTGGAAGCGCAGGCTTGCGGAAGGCCGGTCGTGGCGTACAAAAAAGGCGGCGCGACGGAAACCGTGCTCGAAGGCGAAAGCGGAGTTTTCTTTGACGAGCAAAACGCCGAAAGCTGCGGCAAAGCGATTTTGCGCTTCGAGGAATTGGATTGCGAAAAAAAATTCGACAGCGAAAAAATCGCATCGCACGCAAAGAAATTCAGCGAAGAAAGATTCCGCGCAGAATTCAAAGCCGCGTGCGAAGAAGCGATGCTGAAAGTGCGCGGGCACGCGATGTAGAACAATTTCGCATCGCCGATAAAATAAATGTAGAAAAAAATTTTTGAAAAAAAAATGGAGACGCATTCATGACAAATTCTTCTTTGCGCAAGCAAAATGTTTTTACGAAATTGTGGCGTTCGGTGAAGCCTGCGGCGATGCGGTTTCCCGCGCTGTTCGTTCTGGGGATTGTGGCGGCGGTGGCACTCGCGCTCTGCATTCCGTCAACTGTATGGTTTGAATCATGGGCCGAAGATTTCGACGAACTCATGGCACAGATTGCCTGGGCAGGCATTTGGGGAATGTTGCTTTCGGTGCTGGCGCAACTGATTTTGGAAAGGCAGCATGGGCGGCGCGTTCAGCTTGTGGCGCAGGCGGTCGTTTTTGCGGTGTCGCTGTTTGCGCTGCCGCCGCTTTTTTCGCTTATCAATAAAGCGTATTGCTTTACGTTCCTGCTTTTGCCGGGCGTGCCGATCGCACTGGCGGCGGGAATCGTGTTCCTTTTGGCGCGGGCGCAGGGAATCGAGCTGACCATTCCAAACTGCGTGATTTCGGCACTGATTGCGGGCATTGCAAGCCTCTGCGCAATGGCAGGGCTTTTGGTAGTCTTCTTTGCGTTCACGGAACTGATTGTAGAACTCCCCGATGCGGGAAGAGAAGTCGTATTATATCTGCTCGTGTTCCTGCCGCTCATAGCCGTGCAAGCGGGAATTTTCATCGCGTTTGCGGCGCGCGAGCGCGAGCAGATTTCCCTGCCTGCCGCCTACAAAGTCATCATACTGCGCATTCTCCTGCCGATCGGGATTGCGCTGCTTGCCGTGCTGTATGCGTACCTGCTCAAATGCCTGTTCACGCTCACCATGCCGGTGGGAAAAATCAATCCGTTCGTCTCGCTCGCAACGGGCTTTTTCCTGTTCTTCTATTTTGCCGCGCTGCCGTATGAAAGCCCGTTCCTCGCGTTTTTCCGAAAGTACGGCGCGATTTTCCTGCTGCCCCTGGCGGCGGCGCAAATCGCGGCGTTCGCCATTCGGATTGAAGCCTACGGCTACACGCCCGCGCGCGTGGCAAGCCTGATGTATATCATTTTCAGCGTCGCATCGTGCGCGCTAACGCTCGTGCGCAGCGGAAAGTACGTGCGCGGCTCGTTCCTCATTTTTGCCGCGCTGTGCCTTTTGGGAAGCGCGACGCCGCTCAACGTCATAGACGTGGCAATGCGCAGCCAAGTCGCCCGCATCGTGCGCGTTTACCGTGCGCACGGCCTGCTTGCGAACGGCGTTCCCGTGGCAGAAGGCGCGGCAGAAGCATTGTCGGCGGAAGAAAAACGCACCGTGTATGAATCATGGGACGCGCTCTGGCGCAGGTACGACTCTCCCTCAATGCCAAAATGGGCGCAGGTTTATGACCCAGACTTTGAGCCAACGTTTGGTTTTACCGCTTATGAGGCGAAGTATGGTGAAAAAGCGAAGGCTGATGCGGCGAAGTATGAGGAAAAAACAAGGGTAACATTCTATCTGAATGTCTGGGCGGGAGAAAAAATCGACATATCCGCATTCTCATATATGAAACGAATTCCCTTCCTCACATGCGACACAAGCGACAAAGGCATATTCGCAAGGATACTTGGACAGGACATAGACCTCACCGACGCGCTGACTCCTTACATACCGCAAGAAGACACGAACCGTCATGAAGAACCGATCATTGTTCCCGTAGGCGACGGCAAGACGCTCATACTGACTCGCGTCGAAATCAATGCGCCCATCAAGCCGACAAACGACGACGAATTGCGGTGCTGGATTGAGGGCTATCTGTGCTGGTAACGGGAGGACAGTCGATGCGACGATAGTTGCGCAGAAAAAATACACAGAGCAATCTCTGCGTCATAAGATTTCCGCAATAAAACCAGCGTCAGGCTACGCTTCATTTTTTACGTCAGTATCATACGGAAAGTGATTGTCGGCTTTCTTTTTCATCTGCTCGTAATTCTCGTAAATGCGCTTTTTCAAATTT
Source organism: uncultured Treponema sp. (assembly GCA_947178095.1). GTDB lineage: Bacteria > Spirochaetota > Spirochaetia > Treponematales > Treponemataceae > Treponema_D. The sequence continues at coordinate 11,703 of CAMWWZ010000044.1, read as the reverse complement.
GTAGAGCTTACTCCTGCGCCATACGGAAAATACACAACATCCACGCCCTGCTCCTTAAGATAATCGTATTTGCCTGCCCAGTCATCGCCGACCACAAAGACATCAAAATTCAGTTTCTTCACCTTGTCCGTATGGTCAAGCGAATGCTGCGGAATCACGATATCGGGCAGCCGCAAAGCCTTTACAAGCGCGATACGCTCGTCAAACGGAATAATAGGCTGGGATTTATAAGAAGCCACAAGCTCGTCCGTGTTCACGCCGACAATCAGAATGTCGCCGAGCGAACGGGCGTATTCAATCATCTTGATGTGGTTTGCGTGGAGCATATCGAACGTGCCGCTCGTGTATACGACTGTCTTTCCTGCTATCATCACAACTACCTCTCAAAATCCAATTTGTACAAAGCCTCTGCGAAGCGTTTCATGGGATTTATTCCGCCTGTTGTAATCCGCAGGCAATTTCCCAATACGCCGATACCCTGATATGCTTTGATGAGTATTCCTTCTTGCCTCATCTTTTCGACAAGGATGTTCGCGTCAATCTTTGGCTTGATGAAAATGAAATTTCCTTCTTTTGCGTTGAAATCGTATCGATGTTTTTGGAGAGAGTCTATAAGCCAATCTTTTCCTTCTTTTTGTACACGGACAAGTTCATCAATCATTCCGGGAGTTTTTATTATCTCCTTCGCAAACTTCATGGCAAAGGCGTTCACGTTGTGAGGAGTGCAAAGTTTCTGAACCATTTTTATCCCTTCAGGCCAACCTACAACATACCCCAAACGACATCCGGCAAGAGAAAAGAGTTTTGAGAAAGTCCTCGTAATGAATATATGCTCATGCCGCAAGGCATAGTCAATAAAGGAATGCGGATAAAAATACATATAGGCTTCGTCTACCAAAATCGTAATCTCATTTGCTTTTGCAGCCTCAAACAGCCGCTTGAATTCTTCATCCGTATATGTATTACCCATCGGATTGTTGGGATTCAACAGAATAAGCAGTTCGGTATCCGACGTAAGCTCTTTTATTATGTTTTCTATTGGCATTTGCAGTTCTTCCGTATAATGAACAGGAACATAATTTCTTCCGTACATTTTCGGATAGACCTCGAACATGGCATATGTCGGCGTAACGCCGACAATCCTGCCGTTTGGCGAAGTGAACGCCTCGATTATATGCCGAATGCCTTCCGAAGAACCGTTCGTAAGGCATATATGTGAGATGTCCGTGCCAAGATATTCTGCCAAAACTTCCGTAAACTCCAAAGTTTCGGGATACTGTGCCACAAATTCTGGCGTTATGTCTTTCAGCACCTTGTCGATGAATTCCTGCGGAAGGCCTTCAGGATTTTCGTTCAAATCAAGACGCAAATATCCCTCGCGCTTGTTCTGGTCAAAAATACGGTCTAAGTTTTTAATATTTTTATCCAAGTAGTACACATTGCCCTCCACAATTATCAATTTTTGTATGCCGCACAAATAGAATTGTTTTTATTTGAGCTAATTTTCTTGCAGGATTTCTTTTCCATCGTTTAAGCGTAGTGCCGATGGACTTCGCATTGTCGGACAATGCCGTTGAATTTATTCCCTGCGTGTAGGGAATCTCAAGGACTTCACCGCCCCATTCTTTCATAGCCGCAAAAACCTCGTCGCGGATTTTTGAAAGATAGTTCGGTTTCCAGTCGTCGCCGTGAATTATGTAGTCGGGCTTGTATTTTTTCAGGTTGGAAACATAGTTCCAGTCTTCTTGAGGAACGACGCGCGAAACGCCTTTTATGTTTTCGATGACTTTTTCGCGCTGCTCATATATCAGACAGGGAAGACGCTTGCGGGAAACTATCGCGCTGTCCGTCAAAAGGTCGATTGTGAGTTCCCCGAGCTTCGCGCCCTCGTTGATTATGTTGATGATTCCGGGATGAATTATATCTCCCGTAATCCCAAGATATACAGTTTTCATACCGCCCTCCTTGAGACGAATGTGGAATAAGGAGAGCGGATGAAAATGCTATATGCTAATACCCCCCCCCGTTATCGCAGAACGCGGCAATCAGCTTGAGCGTCTTGTCCATTTCTTCTTTCGGGGCGACGGTGATTCTCATGGAAAGCTGTCCTCCCTCCGTCCACAGGCGCACGAGGATTCCGTTTTCCGCAAGGTAATCCTTGAGCTTCTGCACGTCGATTCCGTCAAAATGGATGAAGATGAAATTTGCCGCCGACTTGAATGCCTTGATTCCTTTCATCTTGTTGATTTCGTCGATGAAATTCTGGCGGACGGTGCTGATTGTCTTTGAAAGCTTTGCATAGTACGGCTTGTCTTTGAGTGCCGCAATCGCCGCCTTACGCCCGAGGTTGCTCACCCGGAATGGATTCAAGTCAAGCTTGAACACTTGTTTTGCCATTGGCGTGCAAAGTCCGTAGCCAATCCGAACTCCGGCAAGCCCGTACAGTTTTGAGAACGTGCGGGCAAAGACAACGTTCGTGTATGCGTTTAAAAGGAATTTCGCGTCATAAGTGACATCCGACATTCCGAGATACGCCTCGTCAACGATGACAAGCGAAGCAGGATTTTCCTTGATGACGCGCTCAAGGTCGCCGCGCGAAATGACTGCGCCGGTCGGATTGTGCGGCGTGGTGATTATGATGATGCGAGCCTTCGTTTCCTTCGCCTTTTTCAGAAGTCCTTCCGTGTCGAATTCGTAGGAATCCGCGCCCGGCTTTACGTCGTAATATTCGGCTTTTGCATGGCGAAGTTCCACGACTGACTTGTAATAATTCCATGCCGGAGCCGAAATCAGCACCGTGTCGTCGGCATTCAGCACGATCGTCATAATCGTCTTGATGACATCGGAAGAGCCGGAATGAATGAAAATCGAGTCCGTTGAAATTTCCGTCATTTTGGAAATCTCCGCCGCAAGCTCGTCTTCCCGCGTAAGGTCGTACAGGCTCAAGTCCTGCATCGTCGCCGCATGGAAAACATCAAGGCATTTTTGGCTCGGGCCAAAAAGATTCTCGTTCACATGAAGCCGCCCCGAAAGCTGCTCCGTCGAAACGACGGAATACTGCTTGGTGTCCGCGTAGTTTGAAAGATAGTTGAGGCGCGTCGTCGAGTTGAGCAGCTCCTCTTCCTGAAAAAACTGGTCGATGAAGTCCTTGAAATTCGGATAGAATTGAAGAATGTCTTCGGTCGTGTCGAATTCCTTGCATTCGTCGTCACTGTAGCCTTTTACCTTGAGTTTCAAGTCATCGATGTGGCGTATCTGGAAATCGTCCCAAAGCATATACTTGACTTCCGGGTCGTAGTATTCCTTCACCATGTGATCGACGAATTTCTTGGAAAAGTCCCTGCTGAAAAACGCCTCGCCGATGGTGTACCAGCATTTTTCGCCGCCTTTTTTCACCTGCGTCATATAGCCGTCGTTGTCGGTCGCCTTCACGCAGTATTCGTCAAGGAATTCGTCCGTGTATTTGCAGGCATAATATGAATCGTACACATATTCCCGATACACATTATGGGCGAACCAGTTGTCCGAACAGCAGATGTACGAATTCTTGAGATAGTCTTTTGCGGCATACAGTGACGAAATGTTGTTCTTTTCCTGCCATTCCGTGTTGTCGATGACGATGAGATCCTTGTATTTTTTCGCCATCTCATAATATTTTTCCTTGAGGTAGCCGACAACAAGGATAATCTGCGTGATGCCCGCGTCGTGGAGCTGCTTTATCTGCCGCTCGACCATGGTGTCGCCCTTGATTTCAAAAAGCCCTTTCGGAAGATAGTTTGAAAGCGGCATGCACCGGCGGCTTCTGCCCGCCGCCATGATAATCGCGTTGTCAACTTTATACGGGGCGAGTGCTTCAAATCCTTGTTCCGTCACGCGGCCGGATTTGAGCCAGCCGTTCTTTTCACACATGAAAACCGTTTCCGTACTGAACGGAGCCAAGTCGTTTCCCTTGTATGCCGCATAGAGCAAATCAAATTCTTTTTCTGTCATTTTTTCCTTCCTTACAATTAAATAAAAATTATATCACTGTTCGCTTGAACCTGTAAAGTTCAGCTGCCGCTCTTTTTCCGTCATAAATTCGTACACTTTTTCGCCAGACTGTCCCTCAAACTGCCACGCCGCCTGCTTTGCCTTGGCGCGGCGGCGAGCGAGTTCCTCGGAGTCGCTTGCGTTCTGAATCACTTCTTTTATCGTCGGAAACTGCTCTTCCTTCAGCTCGATTCCGAATTCCTTGACGGCATTCACTTGCCACGGCTTCTGTCCGGGAACGTCATAAGCGTCGTACAAGGCAAGCTCGATGTCGGCGTTCACGTACATCACGGGCTTGTCGCACAAGAATGTGTAATCGTAGATGATGCCCGAAAAGTCCGAAATCATAATGTCCGCCTTTTTCATCGAATGGATGTTGTCGGTCTCGTAGTCCCAAATCAAATTCCCGTTGCCCTCGTATTTTTTCGAAAGCCGTTCGAGCATTTCCGCCTCGGATATTTTCGACTGCGGATGCGGGCGCACGATGATGTTCCAGCCGGTCGCCAAAAGCGGGTCGAGCAAGCTTTCGCCGTATTTCGCAAGAATTCCGCTCGGTCCCCACGACGGCGAAAGCAGCACGGTGAATTCGTGTTTATCCTCGGCGGGAATTTTCTCAATCCGCTCCTTGTAAAAGTCGAGGTACGTGCAGCCGACGACGGGCAAATCTTTTTCCTTGATGCCGCGCGCCTTTTCCAAATAGCGCACGTCGTCTTTCTGATATTCGCCGGTCAGCAAGACCGAATCGAAATAGTCGATGCCGAAAAGCCGGTACATCGTCGCGTCGCCCGGACTGTGGAGAATGTGCGCGTAGTGCTTCACGTTCTTGCTGCGCTTCCACTGGTACACGCCAAGCCCCGGAGTGGTCGCAAGCACGATGTCCGCCGAAAGCAGATTCAGCCGTGCGAACGCCGCGTTTCCTTCGCCAATGTACTCGCTTTTCACGAACTTATAGCCCGCAGTAAACGCCTCGTCGTCCTTGAACGAAGTGAAGTACGAGACTTCCATGCCGTGCCGCTCGAACGCATCGAGTACCGGGCGGAATACGTTCTGATACCGCTTGTCCTCATTATAAATGACATACGTGTGCGCCGATTTGTCCGCCGTGCCTTTCTTTCCGCCCAAAATGAATTTCAACTTCAGGAGGACTGCTCGCGCGAGAAAATACAGCGTCGCCGTCGCCCCAATCAAGACAGAAAAAAGCATGCTTCCCGTGCCCGGGTCGATATACAAAAGTTCCATTTCAATATTCTCCTATTCGATGTCGGTATATGGCTTCCAGTTTTCGTTTACGAAGATATTATCTTTGACAGTGAAACATTCGTCTTTCGCAATGTCAAAGCGCGACTGCTTGCGTATGCGCGTGCTCTGCGCCTGTGATGTCATGATTTTCACATATTCTGATTTATCGGAAGGCGCAAGCGGAACGCCCGTAAACGGATTTTTCGCGTCTGGAATAATCCCTTCAACTGCGAGCGCGGGGGTGTCCGCGTTCGTCATAAATTCCAAACTTGTTTTTACCCCCCCCCATTCACCAAAATCTTTCACAAGCAGCGACGCGACTACGGTCTGCTTTCTGAGGCCCGGAATGTCGTTCGCCAGTTCCGGCACTCTGATTCCCGTGCCGTGATCGCTCACGATTATGATGCGCGTGTTGCCGTAAACGCCAAGTTCCTTGAGGCGGTCAAAAAAACGCGCGAGCATTCTGGATGCCGCCATCATCGTAATGAAATGCGCATCCCGCGCGAATTCGCCCTTGCCGAAAACCGTGACGGGCTTGTCGGATGGAACATAATCCGGCGCGTCCATCAGATATGGCTCATGGACAAGCTCGTTGTCAATCATAATGAAACTGTCGCGCCGCGCGTCCGCGTCAGTCAAAGCCGGAAGATAATCCAGTTCGGAATAATTGTCGAGGAACCGGGGCATTCCGTCGTCATACGAAAAAAACGACGTCCAATATCCGTCATGGTAGACCACGCGCCTGAAAATAGGCGAAACCATTTTGAACAGGCTAAACCAAATAAAATTGCGTTTAATGCTTTGCGCAAGGTACAGCGGTTTTTCCATATTATGCTCGCGATACCAAAGGTCAGAATATGCGCCGCGCGTTTCAGCACGATTTACGTATTCATAGCCGTCGTACATCTGTTCAATAGGATATTCGAGATAATTCTCATACGGAAGTCCCGAAACCGTCACGTCGAACCCCGCCTCATGGAAAAGCACGGGCATCGTGAGCAATGCCTGATTGTGTTTTTCCTGAAGCGTCTGGTCTGTCCGCAAATTGATTTCCCACGGTGTAAAACTGTAGCCACCGAAAATTCCAACGCTCCCTGTCATTGTCCGAGGCGCAAATGAAATCGTATTTTTATAAAAAACAAAACCATCGAATTTTTCTTTCAGGCTTGGATCTTCTTCAAAACACCGCTCCACGAACGGCATGAAAAACCGGTCCATCATAAGGACGATGACATTCCTGCCGTCCTTTGAAAGATGATACGCGGGAACAATTTCAGTCTGAATCTGCGGCGGCGTCATTTTTGCGAACGCGCCCGCAATGCTCGCCGAATTGCGCACACCGACCGTAAGAAGCGCAACGGACACAACCGCACAAGCCGAAGCGACCGCCGACGGCCGCCATTTCAGCAGCACCACCACCGCCGTAAAAAGCACCGCAAGCAAGATAACATTAAGCACGAACGAAAACGGAGTCGGCATGAAAAACTGTGGCTCCATGAAAATGCATTCCGGCAAAATCGGACCGTAGTTTCCCGAAAAAGCAAATGTATTCAAAAGCGCGCTCACCGCTACAAGCGGAAACACAACCGCAAACGCCTTTTTTACTTTCGCAGAAAAAAGCGCGTAAAAGCACAGCGGCCATAGAACAAAGCAACCAACCGCCTGATAGAACGTGTAGCGCAAAAACACGAACGGCGACGCATAATTTTCCACATAACAATAATTTTCCGGCTCGCTTTCCATCAGCATCGACGGAATCACCAAGCCCGCAAGGAGCGCGAGCGTCACGGCGGAAAGCATGAACGCCGCAAATCTCAGCTGCTTGTTTTTGCCAAGGCCGACAAAACTTTTTTCAAGGAACGACGAAACTTTTTTTGAAAAAAACAGAATCATGGGAAGCGTGACGGCGAACACAAAAACTAATGCACGGTACGCAAATTTCTGTCGGGAAAAAATCGTGAACACCGCAATCAAGCAAAACGCAGAAAACGCACACAGCAGCGCAAAAATCACTCGTTTTGGATTTTTCAGTTTGTAGAAAATGTTTTTCACAAGCGAAAGGACATTGTTCATCGTCCAGTACACGACAAGCCCTGCCGGAGAATTGTACAAGAGAATAAGGAATACCGCCGCGCATCCAAAAATCTGGACTTTTTCGCCTACGCCGTGTCCTTTCGAATAAATCGCGCCCGAAACGCAGTTGATGACCGTCATCAAAATCGGAAGCACGTTCACCGCGAGCGAGCCGATTTTCAACGCGCCGTCCGGGCTTCCGAAGTCGTTGATGAAAAGAAAGCGATACCCGCGAAGCGGCTCAAGGTGCGAAAGAAACGTGTACGCCGCAATGAAAAACGGAATCTGTATCAGCAAACTGAACGACGAACGCAATGCCATCAGCGGATGGTAATGGTTCTGCCGATAGAACGTCGTCAAAATCATGTATTGCTCGTCGCCCTTGAACGTCGCCTTGATGCGCTTTACGCCGGGGCGGAGCAAGTCCTGTTTCCGACGCTCTTCTTCCTGCCACTTCTCGGCGACCATGTACAGCGGGAGCGTACAGATTGTCACGACAAAACTCAAGCCCACGACCGCAATGCCGATGTTGCCTGTAATTTTGTCAAACAAGACATAGAAGAATTCTAGAATGTTGACAAGCGGTGTAATTATCATCGCAAAAAGTATAGACCCCATTTCCTTCCTCGTTTCTAATAAAACTTTATATCAATCCTGCTGATGCCATGACGACATTCGCACACCACCATATCTTTTTATAATACCATAAAATTGAAAAAAGAAACATACCTATCGTGCCGATACACAGAAAATGCCGCATCATTCCGCTTCCTCCACAATTTCCTGTTTCCAGTTTTCCGATTCAAAAATGCTCTTGCTCACGCGGTACCAGTCCGTCGGCGGAGACGTGAACACATACTTGCTTTTCGTGTGGTGCGGCATGAAAAGGTTCGACGTATTGATGAGCGCGCCGTCCGATTTTGAAGCGTTCGTCACCCCGTCTCCCGTGAACGGATTTTCCGGGCTTTCGACGAATCCTTCCAAAAGCATCGCAGGGCCGTCCGCGTTCGTCATGAATGCATCGCTTGTCGTAAAGTCGCCCGTATCTCCGAAATCCTTGAACATGAAAAGCGGATGGTATCTTCCCGGCCTGAGCATTTCAAATTTTTCGTCCCACTGAAAGTCTTTTTCCCGCGCGGAACTGCCGTGGTCGGAAACGATGAGGATGCGGGTGTTGTTATATGCGCCATTCTTTTTCAGATAATCGAAAAATTCCGCAAGGCGGTGCATGACTCCCGCCATGGACGAGTACGCCTCATCGCCCGCGTATTCGGAATTGCCGTAATTGGTCACTTCCGCCGCCGGAACATAGTCCGGGGCTTGCAACATGAAACTTGTGTGCGTCGCATTGTTCGTGAAGCTCAAAAAATAGTTTTCCGTCTTGCAGTCAAAGTCGGTGAGCCGGGGAAGATATTCCATCACGGAATAATTTGAAAGATACTTGTTCGCGTCCTCGACTCCCGTGTCCGCAGACCAGTACAGTCCCCGCTTGTAGATGACCGGGCGCAAAACCACGGGCGCGGCACGGAATGCCGCATACCAAAGGATATTGCGTTTGAGTACCGCGCTTGCCACCGTGAACGCCGCGCCGTCGTCCCGGTGCTCGTCATACCACAGCGAAAGGTACGCGTTTTCCGTGACGTGTGCGCTAATCTTCGGGTACGGTTTGAAAATCGAGATGTCGGGAATCCAACTGTAGTTCGCCCAAGACGCATCGCTTGATTCGGCGGAAAAGCCTTCCGCCTGCTCCGTAAAAATGCGCGGCAAAAGCAAAATCGCCTCGTTGTGCTTTTCAACGAGCGGAACGTTGCTGCGCCTGTTCATTTCGAGCGGCGTGTATTCATAGCCTCCATGGACGGGCGGTGCGCCGATGAGCGTGTGCGAATTGTACGAGACCGTGTTCTTGTAGAGCGTGAAGCCCGAAAACGAATCTTTCAGGCGCGGCGTTTCCGCAAGAATTGGCTCGACAAAACGGTTCTGCGCGCGGTCGAGGAAAATCAGCACAACGTTTTTTCCCGTCCGCGTAAAATGGAAAATCGGTTCGATTGAATCAGCCTTTGTTCCTGCCGAAACGCGCAGATATTCGCGGTAGCCTGCCGAAATCTTGCGCCCCTGCACGAATGAAAGCATGACAAGCGACGCGCATGCAATTCCCATCACCGCGCAAGCCCCGCGCGAAAGCCCCAGCCGTATGACGGCAAGCACGGCGACAAAAATCGCGGCAATCACCGCAAGGTTCGCGACAACGTATGCCGCAGGAGACACCACATCCGAACGCTCCGTAAAAACCAAAAGCGTCGAAAGATAGCCGTAGTCGCCCTGAAAAAAGAATGCGTTCGCGAACGCCGCGAGCGAAAGGAACAAAAACAGCGCAGAAAGAATCGTCTGCACGTGCTCCTTGAAAAGGAAAAACACAAGCGACGGCCAAAGAAAGCACAGTCCGAACGCCTGAACGAACGTGTTCCGCACAAAAAAGCGCGGATCGGGATAATTGTCAATCCCCGAAAATTCGACCGGTGATGACGCGATGAGCAACGACGGAATGACAAGACCGATGAGCAACGTGAACGCGCCCGCTCCCGCAAAGAAAAGTCCCGTCCGAAGCCGCCTGTTGTCGCGCAACGGAAAAAGCAACTTGTCCACCGCGGCATTCGCCGCCCGCACGATCAAAGGCGACGCGATGATGACGAGAAACGCCACAATCATAAGAGCCTTCGTCATAAAATTGAAATGCCGCGTGAAAAACAGCCACACGATTGCGGCCACAGATCCGAGCGCGCAGATGCCGTAAAAGACTTTGAGCGGATTTTTGAATTTATAAAAAATGTTCTTGACGAGCGAAAAGACGTTGTTCATCGTCCAGTAGACGACAAGCCCCGCCGGAGAATTGTAGAGCAGCACCACGAAAAGCAGCGCGAGCAGATACACCTGCAATTTTTCGCGGAGCGGAAGCCCTTTCGTGTAAATCGCGCCCGAGACGCAGTTTATCGCCGTCATCAAAAGCGGTAGCACGTTCACCGTAAATCCGCCTATCCTGAACAGCGCGTCGGGCTTTCCCAAATCCGCTATGAAAAGGAAACTGTGCCCATGCAAAGCCGCCATGTGCGAAAGACACGCATACGCCGCCGTAAAAAACGGAATCTGAATGAGGATTCCGAACGCGGATCGCAGCTGCATGATCGGGTGGTAATGGTTCTGGCGGTAGTACGTGGAAAGAATCATGTACTGCTCGTCGCCCTTGAAGCATTTCTTTATCCTGTCCGTCTGCGCCTTCATCTTGAGCTGGAGGTCGCGCTCCTCGTCCTCGAACTGCTTCGCCACCGCGTACAGCGGAAGCGTGAGCAAACTCACGGCAAGGCTCACGCCCACGAGCGCAAGCCCCGTGCTGTCCATAATCTTGTCGCTCAAAGAGAACGCAAACTCAATCACCTGCGTAAGCGGATAAATTATCACATTGTACAAAACTTGCGACATAAGAAAACTTCCTTAATTTGCAGACACAGCGCAGATTTCAGTCGAAAAATTCCAACGCGCCTGCCACTTTAATTTATCATATTGAAACAATTCAGTCAACACGGCAAAAAATATTTTGGAGGAAGACAACCCCTCTACTTCGGAAGCGGGGGTTTTCTCCCTCCAAACCACCCACTTTCCCCAGCACCGCTTGGGGCTGCCGCCCCAAGACCCCGCCTCAGCGTGATTTGACATTCGTTATTATAACGATTCTCGCTGCACAGTGATTCCAATTTCGTCAAAATGACGATTCGTGCTTCACGGTGATTTGGAATTCGTTATTTTAACGATTTTCGCTGCACAGTGATTCCCATTTCGTCAAAATGACGATTCGTGCTTCACGGTGATTTGGCAATCGTTATTTTAACGATTTGTCCCGCAAAATGATTCACGTTTCGTCAAAATAACGATTTGTGCTTCAGCGTGATTCAGATTTCGTTATTATGACGATTGCTGCCGCACGAATCAACACGGCAAAAACGGCGCAAGCGCGGCGTAGATTCGTTCGGCGGTGTTCCGCAAAGTGAATTTTTCCAAAATCGCGTCCGGCGGCGCGACCGACTTTTGCAAAAGCGCGTCCAAATCCACGTTCGGCTCGTCGGGATCAATGTAGTAGGCGCAGTCGCCGTAGATTTCGGGAAGGCTCGTCCTTTCGGAAATCACGATTTTCGCGCCGACCGAAAGCGCCTCGAGCGGCGGAATCCCGAAGCCTTCGAAATACGACGGAAAGACGAACGCCTTGCATTTCCGCATGAGAGCCTTCACCTGCGCGTCGGACAAATATCCCGCCATGACAACGTTTTCGAGCGATCCGAGATTTTTCAGTTCGGGCGCGACGACGGACGGAAG
>CAMWWZ010000043.1 GCA_947178095.1 uncultured Treponema sp. | reverse complement strand
GCAAAAATTCTGCGATTCCCTTCACCACTCCCAAAATCAGCGAGTGAAAAATATTCATGTTCGCTCCCGTTTTTTAAATTATGAAAAAACTCGACATATTTTCCAAAATTATTCTTTTAGTTCAAATCCAAAAATTCCGTGCCCCGGAAAAACTTGCGTTTCACGCGGCAATTCCTCAAAAATGCGCACAAGGCTTTTTTGAATCTGATCCTCGTTTCCGCCGCGCAAATCCGTCCTGCCGTAAGATTGATAGAAAATTGTGTCGCCCGAAATCAGAATTCCGTCGTTGGAATTGTAAAAGCAAATCGAGCCTTGCGAATGTCCCGGCGTGTGAAGCACTTTCCAATGCGAAAGTTCGTTCAAAACCGCCTCCACGTCCGGAGGAACGTCGCCGGTAAACGCCGCGATGATATATTCCGCGCTGAAAAATTTGTCGAGCGTGTCGCCTTCTTCCAAAAAGAAATCCGCGCCCGGCAAATCCGTCAAATCTTCAAGCAAGCCGTTTTCGTCAAATCCCAATTCGCCCAAGTTCTCTTCATGCGCGCGCGCAGAATTCGCGCCGAGACATTCGGCATCGCCTTTGTGAATCGCAATCGGAATTTGCGCGAAAGATTTTCGCAATTCCTTTACGCCGCAAACATGGTCGAAATGTCCGTGCGTGAGCAGAACGCCCACAGGAACCAAGTCGCGCTCGTCAAGGTAATTTACGATCGACTTTTCGTCGCCGGAAAAAGCGCACGCGGCAGGATCTATTACCAAAACCGCCTGACCCGCAAGCGGAACGATGTAAGTGTTCACGTCAAGCGGGCCGGTTTGTAACGATGCAATTTCCATCGCCCGTTCCTAAACCAAAGGCGAAGAAAACGCTTCGCCAGTGGCATTCTTTTCGGCGGCGGCATAAGCCTTTTCGTCTTCGTTTTCCGCAGAAAAATTCTGCTCGCGTTCGCCAGAAATTTCCGCGCCTTGCGAATATGAATCCGAAGAATAATTTTCCGAAGCGGAATCTTCGTCGCGCTGGCGAGAATAGCTCACCGAAAGCGGGCGGCCTCGATATTCGTAGCCGTTGAGGGCGGCGATGGCCTTGTCCGCGTCCTCGGCAAAAAGCTGCACGAAAGAATAATTTGCGAGCACGCGAATGTCGCCGATGCGGTCGCGCTCAATGCCCGCGGCGTTTATCAAAATGCCGAGCAAGTCGCGCGGAAAAACGCGGCGGTTTCGTCCAATGCCGATAAAAATCGTGGCTGCGACGCTCGGATCGATTTCCACTCGGGCATGCGGCACGCGCCTTTCTTCGCCCTCGCCATTTTCGGCGCGAGAAAATTCCCTGCGCTCGTCATTTCGCGAACGAGAAAAATCATCGCGATTGCGGCGGAATCCGTCGCGCTCAAAATCGTGGCGCGGAACGAACGGACGGCGCGCGTTTCCAGTCGCCACCTTCAAAAGATACGCCGCAACATATCCGCGCAAATTCCACGGAATGTTTTTCTTGAAAACTTTCTTGAACTGCTTCAAGACATCCACGTCTTCCTGCGTCTTCACCTGCTGAACAGACGCCTTCAAAAAATTCGCCACCTGCTCATAATTGATTTCATTGTTTCTTCTGTACATAACATCTCCCAAAAAATTAAAAATCTGCGAACAAATCCGCCGCGTATGCAGAGCCGATTTTCTTAAAACCCGAACGGCTCAACATTCCTTGAATTGAATCCGGCACAAAAGTGTTCGCCACAAAAATCCACCTCACACCTTTTTCTTTGAGTGAGGAAAGAGCCATTTCAAAAAGCTCAGATGCAATTCCCAAACCCCTGTATTCTTTTTCTACAAACAATCCCGCCAAAAAGACAGCCTTCGTCGAATTTTCCGGGCACGGCGAAAAAACGGCGCAACCGACAAATTCATCGTCAAGCGAACGGCAGACAAAGCCGCTTTGGTTTGCGCTTTTTTCGAATTGGCCGCGCCAAAAAAATTTCACGGCGGCGGCAAATTCGGCCGGCCATTCTTCTTCGAATTCTTCGGCGGACGAATCAACGCACCGCAAAACCGAAATCCTGTCTTGCGCGGAATTGTATTCCCGAAAAACAAAGTCTTCCTCGACCAAATCGGAAAGTTCTTCGGTTTGGCAATCCAATTTTTCCAAGCCCCACGCTTCGCGGAGCGAATTGTACCACTCCTGGACATAAACAAAAAGTCGCCGATTCTTAAAAAAATGCCAGCGACGTTCCACCAGCGGGTACGATTTCAAAACGTCCTTGAATCCCCTGAACACCCCCTTTCCAGAACGCAGCACCGCCTGCAAATCATTTCGCGCAAACGGCGAATGCAAGTCGCTTACGAATTCTTCCATCAGCGAAAACCCGCTCGCGGAATCCCATTCGGGAAGCTCGTAAAAACGCTCTTCGTCGGAACTGAACGAGCCGTCGCTTTCCACCAAATTGCCGCTTTGCGCGTCCACGAAAAATTTCTTCTCCTGATTTTCGAGCGCGTTGACAATGGCATTTTTCAAAACGTCATTCAGTTCAAAAAACATAATTTCAATATATCACATTTCCCAGCGAACGGCAAGTGTAGAAAATCCGCGCGTCACGCTTTTGGCAATTCTTTTCGCGAGGAAATCACCGCGCTCACAAGGCCGTATTCTTTCGCTTCTTCGGCGGAAAGCCAATAGTCGCGCTCCGTGTCCTTTTGCACCTGCTCGACGCTTTTTCCCGTTTGTTCGGAAATGATTTTGTTCAAAAGCGCGCGCGTCTTTCCCATTTCCACCGCCTGAATCTGCAAGTCGGTCGCAACGCCGCGCATTTCGGCAAGCGGCTGGTGAATCAAATACGAACTGTGCGGAAGCGCGAGCCGCCTTTCCTTTGGAACGGCAAGCAAAATCAAAGCCGCCGCGCTCGCGATGAGACCATTTCCAATCAAATAGACCGGCGCGTTCACGAATCGAATCAAATCGAAAATCGCGAAGCCCGCGCTCACGTCTCCGCCAGGCGAATCGATGAAAATGTAAATCGGCTTTTCGCCGTCGGCCTCGAGCAACAAAAGCTGCTTGTTCACAGCCTGCGCCAATTCCTTGTTTATTTCGCCCGAAAGCAAAATCTGCCGTGTCTTCAAAAATTTCTCGGCGAAAGGCTCGTCCTTCTTTTCCCCGGGCTTTTTTTCGTCCTCATTGAAAATCATAATTTCTCCCAATTTGTTTCAAATTTTTAAAATAATTCTAAATACAATATAACGAATTTTCCGCGAAAAGTAAAGTAGCGAAAATTTTTATTGAATCAAAGGCAAATGCTTATCTGCGTGATTTTTTCACCGCGAAATTTATTTTTCGCGCGACTTCGCCTCGTTCCAAAACGCATCCATCTTTTCCAGATTTTTTTGTTCCATCGAAATATTTTGCTCGGCGCATTTTTTCTCGACATACGAAAATCGCCTGTAAAATTTTTTGTTCGCGGCGTTCATCGCAAGTTCGGGATCCACGCCGGCCTTTCGCGCGTAGTTCACCACGGCAAAAAACAAATCGCCGAATTCTTCTTCCAAATGAATTTGCGCTTCGTCGGAATTTTCGCCGCGCGAATTTTCCGAGAGAGAATTTTCTTTCGCCGAAATCGCTTCGTCCACTTCGGAAAGTTCTTCCAAAATTTTTTCGCGCGTCGGCGCAAGGCTCGTCCAATCGAAACCTTTTTTTGCCGCCTTCTTTTGCATTTTGAACGCGCGCAAAAGCGGGGGGAAGCCTTGCGGCACTTCGTCCAAAATCGAATCGCGCGCGCGGCCTTCGACATTTTCCTTAATCTTGTCCCACTGCGTCAAAACTTCGTCGCTGGTTTTCGCGATGCCTTCGGCACAAGCTTTTCCTTCGCTCTGTTCGAAGACATGCGGATGGCGGCGAATCAATTTTTCCACAAGCTCGTCGAACATTTCGTCCACGGAAAAATTTTTCGCCTGCGAAAACATATAGGAAATCATCACGCTGTTCAAAAGCACGTCGCCCAATTCTTCCTTCGCGTGCGCGGCGTCCTTTTCGCAAATCGCGTCCACGGCTTCGAAAACTTCTTCCACCAAATCCCGCCGCATGCTCAAAGGAGTTTGCTCCCTGTCCCACGGACAGCCATCGGGCGCGCGCAAAATTCGAATCAATTCAAAAAGCCTGCAAAACGCAGCCGCCGCCTTCGCGCTTTCCTCGTCGGCAGGATTCACATTTTTTCCGCGCCGCTCCAAAACTGAATTTTTGTCAAAAGTCTTTTGCATGATAATTCCTTAATTTTCAGCAACGAGCGAATCTTCAGATTCGGAAGTTGTTGAAAACGCCGTTTTGCAGCAAAGCGAAAAACGGCATTACAACAAGCGAGTTTTAGCTAGAAAACTCGACATTCAAAACAGCAACGCAAGTTTTCGCGTTTTTCGGTAGCGAAGCGAACGAAAATGCGAGTCGTGCGAGCAAGCAAAAACTTGTAAGCAAATCTTTGATTTGCGATGTAATTCAGTTGCTGATTTGAATTATTTTAGCACAATAAAAAAATTGGGGCAAGCGGAAAATTGCGATAATTTTAAACGCGCGGAAATGACGCAAGGCAGCCTTTGCAAAGACTGCCTTGCGATGCTTGGGAAAAAACTTATTATTCCGTGATTATTATCTTGAAACAGCAGGTTTCGTTTCCTTTTGTGAGTTGCACATTGTATGTTTTATCAGGAACAAGACCTGTCAAAAGAATAGTTCCAAAATTGTGAATAGTATATTTTACTCCGCTTGGAAGTTCTACCGATTCCAATTTTTGCCGATCTATGAGCGGATAAGTTATTGAGTTTTCTTCTTCAAGAATATAGGCAATTGTAAGTAGTGCACTTGATTCTGATATGGAGAAAGAAAAACTTTTATCGCTTTCGATTTTGCCTCTTGCCAGTGAGGTATAGCCTCCACTAGAATTTGGCTCGGAATTGTCAATAAAGTATTCGGTATACAAATCTAAATCAAATTCCTCCGCATACTCAATATCTGTCTCGCATGTAACACGTCCATTGTTGATGCCGAACTTCAGAGTGATTTTTTCATTTCCTTCAAAATCCAAATTATCCCAACTTCGAAATGTAATATTATCGTCATCTGCGAGCGAATATTTTTCGACATTTGAACCGCGAAGTACGTTGTATATACCCCAATGATTTTCCCAATCAAAACTGGACCAACCGATTTCATCTTTCCAGCCCGGCGTACAAAGCCTAAATCCGCACCAGCCTTCATTTGCCGTGAATGAAACTTGCCAAGTGTCGCCGATTTTCTCGAGCGGAAGCGCACCATCAGCTACAGTTCCAGCCCATTCTGTTGGACTTCCCGACAACAGCCAGCCGTCAAGCGTGGAAATTTTATGTTCTTTCAATTCAATGCAGATTTTTCCGGGCGACTTTTTTGTGTCGAACGTGATTTCGTATTTGCGCTTTGCTTCAAGTCCTGTGATTGCGATGTTGCGGGGATCTTGCCATTTTTCATTTTCCACAGTGTTGTTCACGGCGTGCGTGTCGTCCGTGATGCCAACGCCGTTTGGAAGCGAGCTCTTTTCTTTGTCGATTGAAGAAAGTCCCCAGTCCGCATCCCAGTCTTTCCAAATAATCCGAATCAGCGTATCATTGCCGTCCGCCCTAAACTGGCATGTCCATTTTCCGTCCGCCGTTTTTTCAAGAACTCTCGCGCCTTCATCTTTGTTGTTCGCCCATGCCCATTCATTCTTGTCTTTATCAATACACCTGTTGCACGGATTTCCTGTGAGCAAAAAGCCTTCCAAATTGATGCAGCCGTCCACAGCGTTTTCTTTGACTTCTTTTTTGCCGCTGACCGTGCTTGTCAAGACGACAGAATCCTTTTCCGTTTCGAGCGATATTGCTTTGTTTTCCGCCGCCTTGAATTTCGCACTCTTTAACTTTTCTTGACATTCGGCAAGGATTGCGGCAATGCTTCGAGCGGCTGCGCGGGAAGTCGTCATTGCGCTCCGCGCGATCGCCAGTCGTTCGCTTTGTGCTTCCGCGCCATTCAAATTGAAGACTTGATTCATTTCCTCGTCAAAATCTTTTGTGTCAAGTTCTTCTTGAATGTCGAACGTCATGCCGTTTCTGATGCCGCCCGAGTAAGTTCCTTTGTAGAAAGTTTGGAAGAACGAAATATTTTCGTTTTCGCCAGAATAGGAAATATTTTTTCGCAATTCGAATTTGTTGTCGTCGAAAAGGCAGAGCACTTCGCTCACTTTGTTTCCAATGGCGGTCTCTTCTTCCGAAGTGGCGCAACTCCATCTTGCGCTGGAAAGTGATTGAAGGTCGTTTTCACCCGTTGTCGGAGTGCCATTTCCGCTTGGATTGTCATTTCCTCCCGTTGCAGGATTGTTTCCACTGTCGCTTGCGTTCGCGCAGGAAAAAAATGCGCATGACAATGCGAGACTTGAGGCGAGAATGAGGGATACGAATTTTACGCGATTCTTTTTACCCCCCCCATACAGGTTGCTGTACTTTTTCATAAATACTCCCATAAAAAGCCAAGAAGAAAGTTGCAATCTTCTTTCTTGACTTTTTATGCCACTTCGTAATGAAATTAAAAGTGGCATTTGATATGCAAGTTTCCAACGGAAACTTATTATGATAAAAGTATACCAAATAGCGACGGCTTTGTAAATGGCTTTGGAATATTTTTTCCTTGCAAATAATTTTCGCTTTTAAGCGCGAGATGTTTTCAATTCGATTTTTCGCACAGCATAAGGACGGCTTCCACAATCGCCTCGTGCTCCTTTGGCGCGATTCGCGCGTAAAGCGTTTCCACCGTGTCGCCCGGCAAGACGGGAACTTTCTTTTGAATGAGGATTTTTCCCGTGTCGCAGTCGCCGTCGGCAAAATGGACTGTGCAGCCGCTTTCCTTTTCGCCCGAGGCGAGCACAGCGCGGTGCACGTTTTCGCCCCACATTCCCACGCCGCCGAATTTCGGCAAAAGCGCGGGATGCAAATTGATAATCCTTCCTTCGTATTCCGAAATGATTTTTCCGCTCAAAACCAAAAGCGAGCCGGCAAGCACAATCAAATCCGCGCGGAATTCGCGGCACACTTCAAGCACGGCATCGCTAACGGCGGTATTTTTTTGCTCGCGGCTCGCGTTCTGCGCGACTTCTTTTCCCATCACGGAAAAAGGGCTTTTTACGAACACAGGGATTCCGGCTTTTTGCGCGCGCTCCAAGGCGAACGCATTTTTCGTGTTTGAGCAAACCGCGACGATTTTATAAGGACAATCAGAAGCCGACTTTTCGTAATCGATGAGAGCCTGCAAATTCGTTCCGCCGCCCGAAACCAAAACCACGACGTTCATTTCTAGTCCTCGAAAAGCACGGCGTCTTTTTGCCCCGCGACTTCGCCTTTGGAATAAGCCACCCGCCCGATTTTGTACGCCTTCATTTCGGGAATTCCCGGCACAGAATAATTCGCGGCGTTTTTGTTGAACATTTCCAAAATCGCGTCGGCATCTTTATTTTTTACGGCAAGCACGAATCCAATTCCCATGTTGAAAGTATTGTAGACTTTCGAAACGTCCGCGCCGCGCCGAATCAGTTCGCCGAAAATCGGCGGGATGTCCCACGCATCGCGCTTAATAATAGAAATAAGCTGCTTGTTGGACGAAGCCGCCTTTGGGAACATTCGCGGAATATTTTCGTAGAATCCGCCGCCAGTGATGTGCACCATTCCGTGGACGCTTTCGCGGAATTTTTTCAGCACTTGCATTACGGGCTTTACGTAAATGCGCGTGGGCGTGAGAAGAGCCTCGCCGATTGTCTGGCCGGTTTCCTTTCCGTTCAGGACGAACGGCTCGTCAAAATTCTGCACGAGTTTTCTCACGAGCGAAAATCCGTTCGAGTGAACGCCTGTAGAAGAAAGTCCGATCAAAACGTCGCCGTCGCGGATTTTTTTTCCGGTAATCATTTCGGATTTTTCGCCGATGCCCACGCCGAATCCCGCGAGGTCGTATTTGCCTTTGTCGTAGAAGCCGGGCATTTCGGCGGTTTCCCCTCCCAAAAGTGCGCAGCCCGCCTGAAGGCAACCTTCGCTCACTCCGCGAACGAGGTCGGCAGCCACGTCCGCGTCAAGATTTCCGCAGGCGATGTAGTCCAAGAAAAAAAGCGTCTGCACGCCCGAGCACAAAATGTCGTTCACGCTCATCGCAACGCAGTCGATTCCAACGGTGTCGTATTTTTTCATTTTGAACGCGACGTCAAGTTTCGTGCCAACGCCGTCAGTTCCCGAAACCATGACAGGATTTTTTATGCCGCTCGGAACGGCGAACATTCCGTTGAACGCGCCCAAGTCAGAAAGCACGCCGGGAATGTGAGTGCGCTTCGCGCTTTCTTTGTATTTGTCCACGGCGCGATAGCCTTCTTCAACGTCAACGCCAGATTGTTTGTAGTCCATTTTTTTCTCCTAAACAAAAAGTCGTGAGTGAAATTTCAATTTCACGAATGACTTTTTAAATTGCGCGTTAGCAACTTGTTGCCAAATCTGCTCGCGCAGAACGCATCCTATTTTTCCAATTTCTTTCCGTTGAGTTCGCCAGGAACGGACATCGGATATTCGCCTGTGAAACAGCCTTTGCAAAATCCGAAATGCTCCGGGCTGCAAGAACGCAACGCTTCAAGCATTCCTTCCACCGAAATGAACGCAAGCGAATCCGCGCCGATTTCCTTGCGAATGTGCTCCACGTCG
This sequence comes from uncultured Treponema sp., assembly GCA_947178095.1. Classification (GTDB taxonomy): domain Bacteria; phylum Spirochaetota; class Spirochaetia; order Treponematales; family Treponemataceae; genus Treponema_D. The sequence continues at coordinate 12,703 of CAMWWZ010000043.1, read as the reverse complement.
TGGCTCGACGAAATCAATTCGGCCCGGCTCGGCGTGTCGATTCCGAAGTAGCACGGAAATTTTACGGGCGGACTTGAAACGCGGAAATGAACTTCCTTCGCGCCCGCGCGTCGCAAAATTTGGATGAGGCGGCGGCTCGTAGTTCCGCGCACGATCGAATCGTCAATGACGACAACGCGCTTTCCGTTGAGGTCGCTTTTTATCGCGTTCAATTTCAGGAAAACCAAATTTTCGCGTTCGCCCTGAGTCGGCGCGATGAAAGTGCGTCCGATGTATTTGTTTTTCACGATCGCGTTTGAATACGGAACGCCGCTCGCGTTCGAATATCCCAACGCCGCGCCCAATCCGCTGTCGGGCACGCCCACAACGATGTCGGCAGGAACCGGGCTTTCTTTCGCCAAAGTTTCGCCCATTCGAAGCCGCGCCTCTTGAACCGCGATTCCATCGATCACAGAATCGGGGCGGGCAAAATAAACGTATTCGAAAATGCAAGAACGCTTGGAAGTTTTTTCGCCGAATTCAAATGAAAGAACTCCGTCGTCATTTATGATGACGATTTCGCCAGGATGAATGTCGCGGACAAAAGTTCCGTTCACAGCGTCGATTGCGCAAGACTCGCTCGAAAGAATCCAGCCGTTCTCAAGTTTGCCGAGGCAAAGCGGACGGATTCCGTTCGGGTCGCGCGCGCCGACCAAAGCCTTTTCGGTGAGCATGCAAAGTGCGAACGAGCCTTTTATCATTTGAATCGTGTCAGTGAGCGCGCGGTCAAGCCCTTTTTTGTAACTGCGCGCGATCAGTTTTACGATGACTTCGGTGTCGCTCGATGAATTGAACGTGCATCCCGATTCCTCGAGCATTTCGCGCAGCTGCTCGTAATTCACAAGCTGCCCGTTGTGCGCCACCGCCACAGTTCCCAATTTCATTTGGCCGACCATCGGCTGTGCGTTTTCCATTCCTTCACCGCCGGCAGTGGGATAGCGCACGTGCCCGATAGTCGCAAAGCCTTTCAAATCGTTTATGTCGTTACCTTTGAAAACGTCGCCCAAAAGCCCCGCGCCTTTTTTCACTTTAATCTGCTCGCCGTCGTAAACGGCAATTCCCGCGCTTTCCTGCCCACGATGCTGGAGGGAATTCAATCCATAATAAGTGAGGGCGGCGGCTTGCGAACTTTGCGAATTCTGCCCGTCCGAATTTTTCGTAAGATAAATTCCGAACACGCCGCATTCGTCGTGAAGTTTGTCCGGTTCGTGGACGCGGCACATCGAGTTTGCTTCGCAAACATCGCGATTAAAAACCGATTCGCAAAATTCATTTTTTCGGTAAAAATTTTCGCTCATAATTCAAAGCCTTTTTCGTTCAATTCTTCCGCGTCGCGCGAAAGCTTTTTTCTGAACTCGCACAATTTTTCTTTGAGTTCAGGATATTTTATCGAAAGAATTTGCGCGGCAAGATAGCCCGCGTTTTTCGCGTTGCCGATTCCCACCGTCGCCACAGGAATTTGCGGAGGCATTTGCACAATCGAAAGAAGCGAATCAAGCCCCGCAAGTCCGTTCGACTTTTCGCCCACGCATTCAAGCGGCACGCCGATTACGGGAATCGTCGTAAGCCCAGCAATCACGCCAGGCAACGCCGCCGCAAGTCCCGCGCCCGCTATGACGACCTCGAATTCTTCGTCCTCGATTTTGCGGACAGTCTTTCGCAAAAGCTCGCCCGCGCGGTGCGCCGAAATCACGAACGCCTTGTATTCAATGCCGAATTCGCGCAAAACGTCGGCCGCTTTTTTCATCACGGCAGAATCGGATTTAGAGCCAAAAAAAATCGCAACCTTCAAATTTTCCTCCAGCAATTCAATACGCAAATGATAGCACATCGCAAAAGAAAAATCAATATGGAAAATTAAGCAAGGTGAATTTTTTTGTTCCTCATTGAAAATCCTTTTTGAAAATTCCGCCTTGCTCATTTCAAAAAAAATTGCTATACTTTTCCAATGAACAAATTCAAAAAAACAATTTTCGCATTCGCTGCGATTTTCGCGCTCGCGCAGGCGGCGTTCGCAAAAGTTTCGGGCGGAACATCTTCGCCAAAAATCGTTCCTGCCACAATGAAAATTTGGGATGGCGTTCCTTCGATGAAAGGTCAATCCACGAAAATGGACTACTACGCGCCGCAAGGAAAAAACACAGGGGCGGCTTTGGTGATTTGTCCGGGCGGAAGCTATCATCATCTCGGCGTTTTCCATGAAGGAAAGGATGTCGCTCTTTGGGCGGCGCAAAAAGGAATCAGCGGCTTCGTTCTGAAATATCGCGTGAGCGGACACGGCCACCATCATCCCGCAATGCTCGAAGATGTCCAGCGTGCGATCCAAATCATACGCGAGAACGCTTCGGAATACGGAATCGACGCGAACAAAATCGGCGCGATCGGTTTTTCGGCGGGCGGACATTTGGTTTTGATGGCGGAAGTTTTCGGACGCGAATCGGAATTGGAAAAACTCGGAATCGAGACAAAAGTTTCGCTTGCGCCGAATTTCATAATGCCGATTTATCCTGTCGTTTCGATGCAGGACGACATCGCGCACAAACGCTCGCGGAACAGCCTTTTGCACAAGGATCAAAGCGAAGAGCGCAAAAATCTTTTTTCGATGGAATTGCAGGCGCAAAAATTAAAATGCCCCGTGTTCCTGCTCGCCGCAAAGGACGACGGCACAGTAAACTATCTCAATTCGACGCGCCTTTCAGAAGCGATGTCTCGCGAAGGCGTGGAAAGCAAATTCATTCTGTGCGAAAGCGGTGGACATGGATTCGGCATGGGCAACAATGATTTCGTCCATTCCACAAAATGGAACGACGAATGGCTTTGGCCATGGCTCGAAGAAACGGTTTTCGGAAAATAAAGCCGCGTTCCTTAATTTTGCCGCGATTCTACGAAAGCGCGTTTATCCAAATTCCGCCGAAAAGCGCGGCGGAACTAAAACACGCTTTCGATTACCTGCGAAACGTCCGTGACTGGAATGAATTTTATTCCAGCCTTGACGCGCTCGGGAGTTTCCTCCAAATCGCGCAAATTCGGCTTTGGAATCAAAATCGTCTTGATGCCGTTTCGCTTTGCCGCCACGGTTTTTTCGCGAAGGCCGCCAATCGGCAGAACTTGCCCCGTAAGTGAAAGCTCGCCCGTCATCGCAAGATTCGGCTTTATCGTCTTTCCCGAAAAAAGCGAGACGAAAGTCGTTGCCATCGTGATGCCTGCGGAAGGGCCGTCTTTCGGAGTCGCGCCTTCGGGAATGTGCAGGTGAACCGTATTTTCGTCGAACCAAGCCGCTTCTTTCATTCCGTTCAGCACGGCGTAACGCCTTGCCCAATTGAACGCGATGTGCGCGCTTTCTTTCATCACGTCGCCCATCTGCCCGGTCAGCTCAAGCCCGCCGTTCTTCGACGGAAACGAAACTGCCTCGAGCAAAAGCGTGTCCCCTCCCATGCTCGTCCATGCAAGCCCGATCGCCGTGCCAGGCTTTTTCGCGCGCTTTATCGTGCTTTCGTCAAAAACAGGTTTTCCCAAATATTCATGCAAGTCGCTTGAATCAATCGTATAAGTTTTGCTTGTGTCGCCTTCTTCGAGCATCTTCGTCACGACCTTGCGGTTTATCTTGTCCAGCGCCTTTTCAAAACTTCGCACTCCGGCTTCGCGCGCGTATTCTTCCGCAATCGAAACCAAAACCTGCCGAGTGTACTTGACTTGATTTTTTTTGAGTCCGTTCTTGGAAAGATTTTTCGGAATGAGATAATGCCGCGCAATCTCGATTTTTTCCTGATCGATGTAGCCGGGAATCTGAATGATTTCCGCGCGGTCCATCAGAGGAGACGGAATTGAATCAAGCGTGTTCGCGGTGAGAATGAAAAAGACATCGCTCACGTCGAACGGCAAGTCCAAATAGTTGTCGCGGAACGAAACGTTCTGTTCAGGATCGAGCACTTCGAGCAACGCGCTCGCGGGATCGCCCTGATGACTTTGCCCCATTTTGTCCACTTCGTCGATGAGGAAAACGGGCGAGCGCGTCTTTGCAATTTTCAAGCCTTGAATTATCTTTCCGGGCATCGCGCCGATATAAGTGCGGCGGTGTCCTTTTATTTCCGCCTCGTCGCGCATTCCGCCCACGGAAAAACGGAAAAATGGTTTTCCCATCGCGCTCGCAATCGAATGCCCGACGCTCGTTTTTCCGACGCCCGGAGGCCCTACCAAAAGCAGAATCGAGCCTTTGTTGTCTTTTTTGAGCTTTCGCACGGCAAGGAATTCGATTATGCGCTTTTTCACATCGTCAAGTCCGTAATGCTCGCGGTCGAGAATTTTCTTGGCATCCTGCAAGTCGAAGTCTTTCCGCTCCTCATCGCGCCACGGAAGAACAGTGACAAGTTCGAGATAATTTCGCGTGCCGATGTATTCGGGAGAATTCGGATCCATCACTTGGAATTTGGAAAGCTCACTTTCCACGGTTTCTTTTATTTCGCCCTCGAATTTCAGAGCCTCGATCTTTTCCTTGAATTTCTTGTAGTCGTTGACGTTGCCTTCCGCGTCCGTGCCGAGTTCTTCCTGAATGGATTTCATTTCTTCGCGCAGGAAATAATTGCGCTGATTTTTTTCCACGCGCTCGTTTATCTCGTGCTGGATTTTCTTTTGGATGCGCAGAAGTTCCTGCTCTTTTTTGATGTAGACGAGAACCTGTTCCATGCGCTGGCGCACGTTCACGGTTTCAAGGATTTTCTGCTGCTCGTTTTTTTCGATGTTCAAAACCGAGGCGATGAAATCGGCGATTTTTCCGGGATGATCGATATTCACCATGTTGACGCGCATTTCCTCGCTGAACATCGGATTGTTTTCGCTGATTTCTTTCATCTCGCTGATGAGCGCGCGAGTGAGCGCCTTCACTTGAAAAGTGTCGTCCTCCTCGTCCTCAAGATAAGTGACGGTGGCGACGATTGGACTTTCGGAGTGAAGCACCGAGCGAATTTTGAAACGCTTGACGGTGGAAATGAAAATGTTGATTCCACCGTCGGGCAAATTTATTTTCCGTATTATCCGCGCCGCGCAACCGACGGCGAAAACATTTTTCGCGTTACTTTTTTCATCGTCTTTTTTTACGAGCGATATTCCGAGAAATCCGCCGTCTCTCGCCGCCTGCTCCACGGTCTTTTGGTCGGCATCGTTCGCAATTTGAAGCGGCGTGAAAATGCCGGGAAAAATCGGCCGCCCCTGAATCGGAAGAATATTGAGCGTCGGAGGAAGAGCCTGTTCCACAGGCAGCACCGCGCCAAGCGGATTTTCGTTCGCGACATTATTTTCGTTTTTTTTCTTTTTTGCCATACTATTTTAATATACAAAAAAAAGCGGGAATAGTCAAATATTAAAACTCCGCACTAAAATAGCATGCGGAGTTTTAATGTCGAGTTTTCTGCGAAAACTCGCTTATTTTATTGCCGCTTTTTATTCCATCACGGCGCGGGCGAGTTGGTCGGCGCAAGAAGTGCCTTTGTTGCGGCATTGGTTTCCGCCCACCTTCGCGGCGATGTCGCTTGCCTTCCAGCCGTCAAGGATTTTTGAAATCGCCTTGAGATTGCCGTCGCATCCGCCAGTGAATTTGATGTTCGTGACGATGCCGTTTTCGTCCTTGTCAAAATCAATTTGAGTGGAACAAGTTCCGCTCGTTTTAAAAGTGTGATGCATTTTTTCTCCTAATCAACATACCTCGACGCAAGCATCGAGGTATGTTGTTCTCATAAGGTATCGCAGTCGGGTTTCATCCCCTTTATTACGACGCAAGCGTCGGGGTATGAAACCCTCCGCACGAATAAAAAGTTGAGGACATTTCAGGCAACTTTTTATCATGCCTCCTTAAATAATTTTCAGCGACGAGCGTCTCGACGCTTTTTGTTCGCATTTCAAATTTTCACAGCATTGTCGTCAAAATATTTTTTCTCAAAATCATCCACCGCAAGCGGAAGCGAAAACAAAAATCCCTGGTAATAATCGCATCCGAGATTTTTCAGCATCTTCAATTGATCGGAATTTTCGACACCTTCCGAAATCAAGCGCATTCCCAACGCATGCGAAATTTGCGAAATGAAATTCAGGATTATTTCGCTGCGCTTCGGATTTTTGTCCTGCTGGAGCAAGACCATATCCATTTTCAAAATGTCGGCATTTATGTCCTTGAGCATGTTCAACGAAGAATGCCCGTGCCCGAAGTCGTCGATTCCGATTTCAAATCCGAACGCCTTCAATCGTTCGAAAATCGCGCTCGCATTTTTTTTGTCATTCGTGATTCCATCTTCGGTAAATTCGATTTTCAATCTTCGCGGATTGAATTTATATTCCTTCAAAAGCTTTTCGAATTCTTTTGGAATGTCGATGTAGAACATATCTTTTGAAGAAACGTTCACCGAAATTTGCAGGCTCAAATTTTTTTTGCTTTGCCACTCGGCGAGCGTCTTTGCGGCCTGCCTCCAAATATAAGTGTCGAGTTTGTGCACAAGGCCTGCGCGTTCCAAAATCGGAATGAAATCGTCCGGCATGATGATTCCGTAATCCTTGTGCTCCCACCGCGCAAGTGCCTCGCCGCCTGAAATTTTTCCATCGACATCGACAAACGGCTGCAAATACATTTGGATGCGACCTTGCTCGAGCGAACTTTCGAACTCGTTCGTAATTTGGCGTTCGCGGAAAAGCTCGTCCATCAGATTCGAATCGTACCAAGCATAATTCTGACCATAATTGTTCGCCTCTTTTTTTATCACGAGCTGCGTCTTGTCATACAAAGCCTGAGCCTTCTCTTCCCTTCCGCGCACTTGGCAAATTCCGATTCTAAAATTGACTTTATGCATCGTGTCTTTTATTACATCCTGCGCGGCCTGAGTGATTTCTTCAAGGGAATTTTCATTGAAAAATTGCTTTTGAACAAGGCAGCAGAATTTGTCGTCGTTTATCCTGCCGATTATGCTGTCGTGGATGAAAACGGCTTTTGCAGAAATCGCGATGTTCACCAAAACTTCGTTTCCGATTTCCTCGCCAAAAAGCTCGTTCAAAAGCTTGAATTGCAGAATGTTCGTGGAAAGCATCAGGAATTCCGTCTCGGAATCGTTTTTGATTCTGTCGTCGCACATTTCAAAAAAATGCTCGCGGTTGTAAAGTCCTGTGAGCTCGTCGTGAGTCGCAAGGAATTTCTGCGTCAAATATTTTTGCGTTTCCTCGGTTTTGTCCGTGAGCTTCATATAATATCCGAGGCAGCCTTTTTCGTTGCGGATTTCTTCCGTCTCGACTTCGAACTGGAATTCCTCGTTGTTTATGACAAAGCATTCGCGCAAAAGATTTTTCGAATCGGCATGATTTTTCCGCGTCTTTCGCAAAACTTGAACGGCCTTTTCCTCGTCGAATTTTCCGTCCTTCGAAAAAACTTCCAACGCCTTTGAATTGTGGTAGACGCATTTGTCCTTCAAGTCGAAATACAAAGTCGCATCGTTTATACTTTCGTCCACGAGTTTCAATGCGTTTCCCAAGACGCGGCGCGGAACATTGTAGACGGCGTAATAGCATGTGAACATCGCCAAAACTGGATAGCAAAAAACGGAAATGTCGATCGGCAAATTTTGCGAATAACAAATCGCGTTCACAAAAACAAGAACCAAGAACGCCATGAGGATCGCCACGAAATTCCTTTTGTATTCCCATGGCGACTTTATCGTATGATAAATCAGCAACGCCGACGAAACAGCAATCATCACGTAGCACCACATCAAATGCAGATAGTGAATCCAGTAGAATTCGCAAAACCAATAATCGTGCTCGCTCGCGACTTGGATCGCGCTCAAATCAAAAGAATGGTGCGTCCAATTATTTATAAAAAGCGAAATCGAATCTATGGCGCACAGGAAAATCACGATCTTCCAAATTGCCTTCGACTCGACATTCACCTTGCAATAGAACACGATGAAAGCGAGCATTGAAAAACAAAGCCAGTCCGTGCAAATAAAATACAAGCCGTCAAAAAGCATCGCCTGCCGATACGTGTGCGAGAAAACGAAAAACGAATAAATCAGAATCGTTACGAGGCTCGTTCCAATCAAAGAAATATGCGACTTTTGGAAAGTCGCCCTCGAGATTATGAGGCGAACGAAAATTGCCGCCAAAAACGCGAACACCGCCACCGCGCAAATCAAATAAATTTTTTCGACACTATCCATTGCGCGCGCTCCTGTTCACATAAAGCTCCTTGAAGTCATCGACAGGAATTGGCTTTGAAAAATAAAATCCCTGGAAAACATCGCAGCCGCTTTCTTTCAAGAATTCCGCCTGCTCTTTTGTTTCCACGCCTTCCGAAACGACCGTCATTCCAAGTGCCTTCGACATCGATATTATCGAGGAAATTATATCCTTGTTCTTTTTGTTGTAATCCCAATCTTTTAGAAAATCCATGTCGATTTTCAAAATATTCATTTCGAGATTTTTCAATGTGTTTAGCGAAGAATAGCCCGAGCCGAAATCGTCCATTTCAATCGTAAATCCGTAGTCGTGCAATTTCTGCAATATGTCTCGATGAATGTCGTTGTTCTGCATCAAAACCGTTTCCGTAATTTCGATGTTCAGTTTTTGCGGAGAAATGTCGTACTTTTCGACAAGGCCGGTAAGGATTTTATACACGTCGCTGTAGTAAAAATCCTTTACGGAAATGTTTATCGAAATGTACATATCATTGTCGCAAGCCTTCCATTCGGCAAGTTTCTTCGCCGCCAGTTCCCAAATGTATTGGTCGAGTTTGTGGATGAGGCCGACTTTTTCCAACAACGGAATGAACTGCGACGGCGGAACGACGCCCTTGCCAGGCTTTACCCATCTTGCGAGTGCTTCCGCGCCCATAATGCGCGATGTCTCCGCGCTCACTTGAGGATGCAAATACATCGTGAACTCGCCCCTTGCGAGCGAGCTTTCGAATTGTGTGACAGTCTGCTTGTCATTCAGCATTTTTTCCATAAGCGGCATATCGTAGAACGCGACTTTCTTTTCAAGGTCGCCATAAATTTCCCTGACGGCGAGCATCGCCTTGTCGAACATCGTCTTGACATTTTCAAAATGGTCGGAAACTTCGTATATGCCAATGTAATTCTTTATTATGAAATTAAATTTTTTGACGCTCTCTTGCAAAAGGTTGTTGTTCTTTTGGACTTCCTGCGTATCGAAAAAATCCTTTGCCACAAGCACCGCAAATTTGTCGCCCGAAATTCGCCCGCAAATTTTATTCGGCGATTTTTTTGACGAAATCAAGCGCGCCGAAAGTTTGAGAAGCTCGTTGCCGGCATTCTCGCCGAAAACGCTGTTCACTATTTTAAAATCCATTATGTCCGTCGCGATGAGCAAAAATTGCGTCTGCGGATTTTTTTGAAGAATTTCGGCGGCGTATTTGAAAAAAGTATTCCTGTTGTAAATGCCGGTAAGCGCGTCGTGCTCGGTGCGAAACCTTTCCTGTTCGATGAGCGCGACTTCTTTGGTTATGTCGGTAAGTTTGAGATAGCTGCAAATTTGGCGATTTTTTTTGTCGCGGATAATTTTGTATTCCGTATCGTATTTATGCTTTTCTTCCCCGATAACCAAACTTTGACGGAATTTCACAAAGTCCGGAATATTTCCAGAATAGCGTCGCTTCAATTTGTCTTTGTAGCCTTCCACATTTATATAGGCAAATTTTTCCTGGCCGAAAACCGCGCGCGCGCTTCTGTTCAAGTAAAAGCATTTTTCGTTTTCGTCAAAGCAGACCACAGCATGGCTTGTGTTTTCGTTCGCCAACGCCAACATTGAATTCAGCACGAGCCTGTCCAATTTGAAGAAAAACAAATAGGCAATATATGAAATTATTGTCGAATATACCGCCGCAGAAAGGGCGGGTCCAAAATCGTGGTTTCGAAATATCACGCTGATTGCGATGGCAAAAAACGCCACAAGCCCGAACACAGAATAATGAAGTCGTTTGAATTTTGGAACAGACATGATGAATTTGATTATGAAAGCAATCAAATAAACATCTACTATTAAATAAAGCCAGCGCAAAATCATGCTGATGACTTTTCCAGGCGCAGAAAAATCCAACGCCTGAAAAAGTATGCATAGAAAAGTTATCGCGCACAGAATAAGAAAATTCTTAAACTTCGCGCCTTTCCTTCTTGCGGAAAAAAACATATATGCTGCCATAAGGAACAGCGCGAGGAAATTTCCTACCATAAAAAATTTGCGCATCGCATTTATTATAACACACTTTTTTAAATAGCGCAAATTTAATTTGCATTAATTTTTGCTGTTTTTCGGCGCGACGCGCAGCGAGTTCAGCACGGCGAGCAACGTCACTCCGACATCGCCGAAAACCGCGAGCCACATATTCGCAATTCCAAAAATCGCAAGAATCATTACCGCGAATTTTACGGCGAGCGAAAGCGTAATGTTTTGCTTTACGATGCCCATCGTTTTCCGCGCGATTTTTATTCCGTTCGCGATTTGAAGCGGATTGTCGTTCATTATGACCACGTCGGCGGCTTCGATCGCGGCATCGCTTCCCAACGCGCCCATCGCCACTCCGACATCCGCCCTTGCAAGAACCGGCGCGTCGTTTATTCCGTCGCCCGCAAAAAGCAATTTCTCGCCTTTTTGTTTTCGCAAAAGTTCTTCCACGATTCCCACTTTGTCTTCGGGCAAAAGTTCCGCGTGGAATTCATCGATACCCAAAAGTTTCGCAGTGGCTTCCGCATTGTCGCGGCCGTCGCCCGTGAGCATCACGGTTTTCTTCACGCCGAGTTTTTTCAGCGCGGAAATTGCGTCCTTGCTTTCGTCTTTCGGCTTGTCGGAAATCACGATATGCCCGGCGTAAATTCCGTCAATCGCAATGTGAACGATTGTGCCGAAGTCATCTTTTTCGCAGGAAGAAATTTGCTCGACATTTTGGTTTTTCATCAATTTCAAATTTCCTGCCAAAATTTTCTTTCCGTCAAGTTCAACGGAAATTCCTTCGCCCGCAATTTCGTGAATGTTTCCGAGCACGACCGAATCGCATCGCTCGCAATGGTGCGCGTTTTTGAGCGACTTGGAAATCGGATGGTCGGAAAATTTTTCGGCATGCGTCGCGATTGCCAAAAGTTCTTCTTCCGAAATTTGCGATTTGTGCGAAGGATGAATTTCGTTCACCACGAAAACGCCTTGAGTGAGCGTGCCCGTTTTGTCGAACACGGCAGTTTTCGCCGAGGCGAGCGACTCGATATAATTGCTTCCCTTTATCAAAATGCCTCGCTTCGACGCGCTTCCGATTCCGCCAAAAAAACTCAACGGAACTGAAATCACGAGAGCGCACGGACAAGACACCACAAGGAACATCAACGCGCGAGAAATCCACGGAGTCCATTCGGCGTTCGCAAAAATCGGCGGAACAATTGCGACGAGCACCGCGCCCAAGCAGACAAGCGGCGTGTACACTTTCGCAAAGCGCGTTATGAATTTTTCGGCGTGGGCTTTTTTCGCGCTCGCGTTTTCGACCATTTCGATAATTCGCGCGGCGGAAGATTCGGATGCCAATTTTGAAACCTTGACTTTTATCAAGCCGTTCGTGTTGATGAATCCGCCCATCACTTCTTTGCCCGCGAAAATTTCTTTCGGAACGGATTCGCCTGTGAGCGCGCTCGTATCCACAAAAGAATTTCCTTCCACAACAATTCCGTCCAAAGGAATTCTCTCGCCAGGCTTCACTTGAATTATGTCGCCGACCATAACTTCTTCCGGGCGAAGTTCGACGAAATTTCCATCGCGCAAAACGAAGGCTTTGTCCGGCCGAAGCTCGACGAGGCTTTTGATGGAATCGCGCGACTTGTCAACTGCGCTGTCCTGAAAATATTCGCCGATTTGATAAAGCAACATTACCGCCACGGCTTCAGGATATTCGCCGAGAATTATCGCGCCAATCGAAGCGACACTCATCAAAAATTGCTCGTCAAAAATTTTTCCGCGCAGAATATTTTTCACCGCGCCAATCAAAACATTTTTTCCGCAAATCAAATACGCGGCGCAAAGCAAAACCAATTTCGCAATGAAAACCGTTTGGCGCAAAATCTGATTGGAAGAAAGAAGCGCGCTTTCTTCCTGAAAAATCGGCAGATGCTCCGCCACCACCGCAATGACAAAAAGCACAGCGGCGGCGATGATTTGCTTCAAAGTGATTTCATTTTCTTCCTCGTGGCAATGCGCGCAACCTTCAATTCCGCACGAGTGCTCGTGATTGTGTTCGTGTTCCATCTTTTCTCCTTAAGACAAACTAATTCTTTTTAGATTTCATTTCTCCGACGTGCTCGATTCCTTGATTCAAAATCGAAACGACGTGAGAATCCGCAAGCGAATAAATGAGCGACTGACCTTCGCGCACATTTTTCACGAGCCTTGCATTTTTCAAAATCCGCAGCTGGTGGCTCGTGGCAGACTGCGAGACGCGCAATTCTTCGGAAATAATTTTCACCGAACATTCGCCTTTTTGAAAAAGCAGGAACAAAATTTTCACGCGCGTCGAATCGCCGAAAACTTTGAACAATTCCGAAAGTTCAATCAAAATGTTTTCGTCCGAAAGCGCATTCTTCTTTGGCATGACTCCTCCGTAAAAACAAATATTTGAATATATGAACAAATGTTCATATAT
>CAMWWZ010000042.1 GCA_947178095.1 uncultured Treponema sp. | reverse complement strand
ACTGAAAGGTGAACAATCATATATTAAGTCAGTTAGAAAGAGATATTTTACTAAAAACAATATTTCACCATATGAAAGATTCTTTCTGATAGAATGTGATGATTTGGCTACAGATATCGAATTGAAGGAACTGGTAATTAATATATCTAATAAATGGAGCAGGTTATCGTCTAGGGAAAAGAGTCCATTCTGTCCGTATTTTTATTTTAGAGGATTAACAGAAAGAAGATTGCTTAACATAAAAGCTATGTTGCATGATGAAGGAATAGGTATTTGGGATGGGCATAATTATCTGAATGCAAAATTTTGTGCGGATGATATTATAAAAGAAGCCAATCACTATAATGGAATAAAGGCAAAAATTATAAATAGCATAGAAAATTTGCAGCAAATATTAGAAAGTATACATGATAAGATTGTGGAAATATATATTTTTTATTTGGAAAAGCCATTTTATGAAAATGAAGAACGAGCTTGTTTTGGAATTCAAATTCCATCAACAAATAGTATTAAAATGATGATATAAAGGGAGGCGTTTTATGGAGACAGAAAAAATAAATGCAGAAGTTATAGCAGTTTTTCCAAATAAGGTAAAAATTTCGGTTGACAAGTTGGAAGACTTTCAATTGGCAGAAGAAACATTGAAAGTTGGGTCATACCTTCGTATAGCCGATAATGATAATGCGGCATTGATTGCTGTCATTGAAAATTTTAGCATTGAGGTAATTACGGAAGAAAAAGCACCATCAGATAGAAGGTATATCATTGAAGCAAATCCTTTAGGAATTATAAGAGATGGAGTTTTTGAAAGGGGTGGGGACACAATTGCAATACCGCCTAAAAAGGTAGAACCGGCAAGAAAAGAAGAAATACAAAAAATTTTCGAGGAGTCTTTACCAAATGAAAAGAAATTTTGTTTTTCCAGTTTGTCTACGGACGAAACGATTGATGTGCCGGTAGATGGGGATAAATTTTTTAACAAGCATATTGCAATAGTTGGCTCAACAGGGTCTGGAAAATCACATTCAGTAGCAAAGATACTTCAAAATGCAATAAATGCGAAAGAAGGGACATATCAAGGATTGAACAATTCACATATAGTGATCTTTGATATTCATTCGGAATACCAAAGTGCTTTTCCGCAGGCACATTTTATAGATATATCTAATTTGATTCTTCCTTATTGGCTGCTAAATAGTGATGAACTGCAAGAACTATTTATTGACACAGAAGCTAATGATCATAACCAAAGAAATGTCTTTAAGGAAGCGGTTATAGAGAGCAGAAAGAGACATTTTAAAGGTTCTGATGAAAAGAAAAGCAGAATACATTTTGACTCGCCACTGTTTTTTGAAATTAACGAAGTTTTACAGTTTGCAAAAGACAAAAATGAGGAGATGGTACCAGGAAAAAATGACAAAAAAATGGGACCCTTAAATGGAAAACTATCTAATTTTGTAAGTAGATTGGAAAATAAAATAAATGATCGAAGATTGGATTTCTTATTGGGGGAAAAAACCAGAACAATAACTTTTGAAGACACCTTAAAACAATTGATAGGATATAGCGAAGATGCCTCCAATATAACAATTATTGACTTGAGTGGCGTGCCATTTGAGGTGCTTAGTATTACAGTATCATTAATTTCAAGACTATTATTTGAGTTTGGGTATTATTACAAAAGGCTATGTGCTACCAAAAGAGCGGACGAGCATATTGATAATGATATACCCTTATTATTGGTTTATGAAGAAGCGCATAAGTATGTTCCGAATAATGAAATGGCAAAATATAGAGCATCCAGAGAATCCATAGAAAGGATTGCAAAAGAAGGAAGAAAGTATGGTGTATCTTTGTTGTTAGCTAGCCAACGTCCATCGGAAATTTCGGAAACAATATTTTCTCAATGCAATAATTTCTTGGCATTGAGATTAACAAATCCAGCTGATCAGAATTATGTAAAACGATTGCTACCAGATACCTTGGGAAATATAGTAGATAAAATGCCTTCTTTAAAGGCAGGTGAATGTTTGTTGATCGGAGATGCGGTCGTGCTGCCGTCTATAGTTCAGGTTCAACGATGCAACCCAGAACCATCTTCTAATGACATACCATATCTGCAGCTTTGGAAAGAGAAATGGCATGATTTAGATGCTGATACACTAAGAAAAGTTTGGGACTATTAGAAAGTTGTGTTGAATATAGTATATCAATTAAATGAAAAAAGAACAGATATATTGATTATAGGAATTTTTGATGATAAATTGAATAAATTTTTTATATTGTAAAAGGAGTTACTTCGATCGTTAAGTTGTTATTCACTTCCCATAATGTATGTTCTGTCTACCATTAAATTGTTGGACTTCTCTATGTTCCGACACGCTATTTCTTTCTCTGATGGATTTCTATCTTGTCTTCTTTGATTGCAAAACTTGAAATCAATCCCTTGGCTTCGAGAACTTTCGCCAACTTTTCGTTTTCAGGAGTTTTTTCGATTTTGGGGCATCGCCCTTTCTTTTCAATCAATGCCGCATATTCCGCTCCGAGGCCAGCGACAATGCGCGCGATGTCTTCGGACTTCATGTTTCTGTGTTGCAGCTCCATGATGCCTATTTTGTCCGCAACGCTTGCCATGCTGCCAATGATCGAATTGACTGGAACGGCGAAGTTTCCAGAAAAACGGATTTCCATCATGGTTTTGCCAATCTTGGCAAGGCTGCCATTGTCCGTCATGGATTCCCACACGGCAAAACCTGCCGACAGCAATTGCGCTTTCTGTTCGGAATTTAATTCGTCGCTGTCCAGAAATGCCAGCATGTCTTCTCCCGTGGTTCCAAGGTTCAAATCGTTTTTTATGAAATCGGAAAACCTGACAGAAACAAATGCGGGCAACAGTTGTGGATGATTTTTTTTCATGCCAGCGTAGTTTTCTTTTGTCAGCGAGATCTTTCTCTCTTCTATCAAGAATTTCATTTTCTCGGCAGAAACATTATATGCAGACAAACTTTTATAATGCCAAGGGCAGACATTCATTATTTTAGAATAGGCGGCAAGTGACAAATCCTCGCAAGGTAGAATCTCGTTATAGAACGATTGGACAATCGCGTGGTTTCCGTTTTTGTTGTCCACCTCCTCGTCAGTAAGCGGACTTTCCTTCGCCAGTTCATCGGCATTTGTCTCGTCGTTGATAAAATGTATCAAACTTTCTTCAAGGTGGTTTCCGTTGTTCTTGAAACATTCCATGATATTTTTCCATGTCGGAGCAATCTTGTTTTCGTTCAAAAGATAAGGCTGCATATTCGTATGTGTTATTTTTGTCATGTCGGAAATCTTGCGGCTGTTTCTTTTTATCAGTTCTTTTTTTATGTCGTCAGGCAGCGGATCGAGGTTGAGCAGCTCAATGAACGAATCCTCGCTTTCCGATACCGCCCCGCTCCCGCACAGCATGACGTTGTTTGCGAACGATTCGATGTTCTTTATGGCGTATTCCTTGACGGACTTTTCGGGCAGCCGCGACACGCGGGTATAATAATCCGTAATCGGGGTTTCATGGCTTTCTTTCTCCAAGGCGCGCAGCAGAATGTCAAAGTTGTTCCGTGATATGTTGTACGCATTGCACTTCAGCAAAATAGGAAAAATAGGATAGTCCGCCGTTTCCTCTGTCAAGTCGAACTTCAAATGCAACGCCTTTATTTTGTTCCCAACAATATCGCTATCCACGATTCGGTGCAGGAACGACACGTCGCTTGACAGAAAACCGGTGTACGTGTCCTGCGACGCATCTACATCGACCGACACAAAAAAGTCATACACGCTGTCCTTGCATTCGCCCGCGAAAAGAATGTTCGGCCAGTTTTCATGCTGTGCAAAAATTTTGTACAGCATGGTATAAAAATACCGCATTTGCTGCACATTCCGATACTGACTCAAGAACGCGAAGTCGGGGCGCGCTGCCTTGTATCCATAAAATGCCCGTATAAAACACTCCAGATGCACGTCCTTCGATTCCAACAGGTAGTCAAGCATCGCGTAGTTCAGCACGGCTGGCAGCTTCCATTCCTCGTTCCTTATCCGCTTGATGACATTTTCCGGTTTGTTTAGCGGCAAGCTCGGCTTCGGATTCTGGTGGTTCTTTATCAGGAGGAGATATTGCCTGTCAGTCTGGCTTATCGCGCCGGGATAGAAATATGACATGTAGTCAAAATAGTTCTCGTCGATGTACCCGTTCCGCAAAAGGAACATGATGAAGTCCGCGTTTATGCCTTTGACGTCACCCGTGAATTCCGCCGCGGGAATTTCTTTCAGCAGCTCCTCCATGGTCATTTGCGGCATGCTCGCGATGAGCGTCTTCTTTCTGGCGATTAGGTCTTTCAGTTTGGAGACCTTTCCTGATTTTCTGTCTTTGATAAACTGCTCACGCTGGTCATACGTGTATTGGGGATTGACTTCTTTCTCAATCGCATGGAAATCATAAGGAATTGAATTGGAGCGAATGGGATTATAATAATCTCTCTGCGTATAATAAGAAGGAAACGAAGCATTCTGTTTTAATGCGGCGAATTTTTCATCGGAGACAAATTCCTGCAAGTTATCTTTGATATAATCATCTTTTTGTTTTTTGGAGACTATCTTTGCGATATATGCGAGCCGCAATTCCGCTATGTCAAGAGCCGACTGGGCTTCTATCTCCAAGATTTCATTTTCCAAAGTCGATATTTCGTCCGCGATTTCTTTTATCCTTTTCTGAATGATGCCGTTTTTCTTTTTGAAAATTCCAAACAGCTCCCCTTCATTATGTGCGAGTCTCGCGAAATCTTCTGGGTACAGGTTCTTGTACATAATCAGCGCAAGAATCTTGTTGCGGTTGTGACAGATCGCATTCTTGTCCGTGCCATGCCTGTAGTCGTCCGTGTTTATTTTCCTGTCGTAGATTATGAATTCATTTACGCAGTTTTTCAGCAGGCGCATGTCGTCGATATACAGCCCCGCGTCCTGCAGGAGATTTTCATCGATGTCTTTCAGCACGGATTCGGGATTCTCGGACTTTATGTTGAGCAGGATGTCGCTCGCGTTCTGGCAGTTGATGACGGGAATCACGGGAATGATGAATTCGAAGAATTTTGTGCGCGAGCTGTCCTTGAACACCTCGTCGCGCAGCGCGTAGACGAACACTATCTTCCGCGTTATCTTCTCGTAATTGTTGAGGAGCGTGTTCAGCTCCCGGAGCTTTATGAAGATTTCCGTGTTCTTGAACCTGTCCAAATCCTCGATGGCGACGACCTCGTATCTTGTCTCCTCAAAGAAATACAGGATCTCGTCGATGTACCTGTTGAGCAGGGACTCTTCCTTCACGTCGTCCAGCCCGAACTCCGTTTTCTGGAAGCTGAATTTGGTCAGCCGGATTCTGCTTGCAAGGGAAATGATTTTGTAGACCGCCGCCAGGAATGCGACGACAAACAGCCAGCCCAACACGAACGACATCCAGCCGGCTTCAAACTGCATGTCTTTGTCCGCAAGCGATACGGAAAGCGCATCCCTGACTTTTGTCCATGCGTCGGTCTTAAAAAGCTTTAGCGGGAACAGGAGCAGCGGCAGGATTGCGACCTCCATGAGGCACTTCTTCCAAAAGGGAATCTTTTTTATCCGGCTGAACCGGGAATACGGGAATTTGCCGCCATGGTTCCTGTAGAATATTTGCTGGAGGATGCTCTTTTCGATTTTCTGGACGGTGGTTTCCGGCAATGCTCCGTCGGGCTTCTTGGCATCTTGTTGGGAAGAGCTGTCGGCATCATTTGCCTCTTCCATGGCGAACGTCGCGAGCGAAATGTGCAGGCACTTGCCTTTCAGCCGCCTTTTCGCATAGCTGGCCAGGACGGAACTCTTCCCGGAGCCGTAGTTCCCCGTGACGGCGATGTTGTGGATGTTCTGTTGGGACAGGGCGTAGTCGAGCGCGTCGAACGTCGCGGAGTCATCGACGGAATCTATGGGCGCGAGGTGCTGGAACGGAATGTCCGCATGCCTTTTCTCTTTTTGGGGAGCTTGCTTTTTATTATGGAAACATTTTGATATTTTTGTTATGGTCTTAATCACATATTTTAGTATATCTTGTAAAAAGTATTTTGTCAGTATCCTTTTTATCATCAATTCGTAATAATCTCAGTACTGCAGCAATTCGTTATTTTTTTCAGTCGCTATCCGTCCAGAACGACCATGAGAAAAATTAACGGGTGTTTTCTCAATGCTGTTGCCGTGGCTCTTACTCCGTGCGAACTCGTTCTCGTGGGGCAAGACGCGGCGGTGCTCGTAGCAATTGAGAATCAAACCATCGGTGCATATCGTCGAGCCAAACGGCACAAGTCCTTGTATTATCGGCATTAAGCTCTCGCACAAGCAGCTCTCCACGTCCGCCCAAAACGTCGCGTCTATGACTCTCAATCCTTGTAGACTTTCTTTTTCTTTTTTGCAAGGATAACCACAGTGAGCAAGATTACCAAAGCCGCAACACCCACTACAATCGGCACGATGGGCAGGGCGGAGGAT
Source organism: uncultured Treponema sp. (assembly GCA_947178095.1). Classification (GTDB taxonomy): domain Bacteria; phylum Spirochaetota; class Spirochaetia; order Treponematales; family Treponemataceae; genus Treponema_D. The sequence continues at coordinate 14,912 of CAMWWZ010000042.1, read as the reverse complement.
TCCTTCACGTTCGCCGCTTCTTTATTCAGGCTTTCGCTTTCGGCGGATTCCGTTTCGGAGAGATAGCCGCCGAAAAGCCAGCCTACCATGCCCGCCTCTATAGCGTTGCCGTCCTTGTCCTTCGCGCCGCCGAGCATTTCCACCTGCACCCAGCTTGACGCTATGCCGTCTATCGTGTCCTCCCTGCCGTGCGCGAGAACCTTCACGCGCGTTCCGGCGGCAAGCGTCGTGACGACTTGCGATGTTGTCTCATCGTCTGTGCGCAGGCGCAGGTTCTCGGTGACGACCGCGGACTTTCCAACGGCGGGCGCGGGCTTTGAGATGACGGCTTCGGGAAGCGCGGCCATATCCGCAGGCTCCGCGGTTTTCAACATGGACATGTCTTCGTAGTCGCACGTGCCGTCCGCATGGCGAGGAAAGGTAAAATCCTGTATTAAATTAGTTTTTTGCTGAATAAAATTTTCGAGCTTTTCATAATCTGTTTTTTTTATCTTTACCATGGAATATAACTTTGTATTCAAATCGTCAACAAAAACATTTGCCGTATCTCCGTCATAAATGAAATACAAAGTATGAGGCTCTGCCATATTTTTATTTGACTTGGACAACATGTCTTCATCCAATTTATATTTGTCAGTTTCTATTTTAAAACCATTCTCAATAATATTAATATTTTCTATAAAAAACTGGCTCAAATCCAATTCGATTACGCAATTTGAAACCATGTTATGGCTCAAAATATAAGTATACCAGTCATAATAGTCCTCGCTTGGTTCGCCCCACTTTTTTATTGCGGCAGGTCTGTATTCCCTTAAAATTTCCCTGTCGCCGGTCTTTACAACATCCATATAGTATTCGGCTATCCAGACATATTCATCGCTCTCTTGTGTTTTAAACTCGCTTGGAATCAAATCATCTGTATCTTTGGGAACAATCTCATCTGAAAATATGTCGGCAAAACAGTCTAAATATTTTATCAAAAGAAGATATTTGCCATTATGTGACTTTTGAACATTTTGAAAATCTAGATTTACCTCTGCGCCTTTTTCAAGTTTGCCCGATATGGTGTGCGTTCTGGATTCCAATGCGAAATCGTACAAATCCGCATCTTTAGGATTTGTATAGATGCCATCCTTTCCAAAAACAATACAACAGCATGAAAATGCAATCAATAAAATTACAAATTTTTTCATCTACTAGTTCCCGTTAAATTTTTCATTATGATTAAATGGATTTACCCTTGCTGATTTAAAATCATAGCCCTTTTCCCATAACAAACCATTATATCCATTGGGTTCTTTTTGATTATGATTTCCTTTCAAATTTAATATATTTTCGGCAAATTTTATGTCAAATCCCAATACATTGGTTTTGTGAACTTCCAAATGCAGATGCGCTCCAAACGAATTTCCTGTATTGCCAGCAATAGCTACATCGTCCCCTGGAAAAACTTCATCTCCAACTTTTTTTAAAAATGTAGAAAGGTGTGCCAATAAATACAAAAGATTATTATCTCCTTTTATTATCATTACACGTCCATATCCACTAGAAGCTTCATTTACAGAGCCATTCCATGTACAAGCCCACACTTTTCCATGTATCAAAGCTACAACTTTTTTATATTCATTATTTAACTGTCCCGGAAAATCGACTCCCATATGAACATCATATCTTTGGGTTGTATGAACATTAAACCCAACATTTATTGAAGCATAATATTTGTTTTCTATTTTTAACAATTCAGGAAATTTATCATTATCGGTTGCTGTCGAATATGTTGTAAATCCAGGGTTATCAATCAATTCTATTTTTCCCTGTTCTTTATAATATCTAGGAGTAATTAAAATACAACTCTCATACGGGTTGAATTCCGGAACGCCCGCGACCTTGTCCAAGTGGTTCAGGAAGCCCTTGGGGTTGAAGTAGTAGCATTCCCGGGGCAGCTTCTCATTCAAGCCGTCCCAAAATTCGCAGTCGGTCCGTTCCTGCATTATCGCGTCCCTGACCATCGTATATTTACTTATCAGGGCGTTAGTGAGCTCGTCCGAATCAAGCCATTCACTTTCCTTCTTGTAGTATACGGGGATCAACAGCTCCTTGTGCCCTTTCATGACTTCGGAAACCTTACCCGATTCTCCAAGTCGCAGCCCGAATTCCTTCAAGAAATCATCCTTTTTCTCGCAACGATAGTTTCCGTACTTGCAAAGGTCGATCAGGGTAAAGAATCTGTCCCACCTGTCATAAACTATATTCTTGACCGGAGTTCCGTCATCCTCGGAAATGTCCGCCTGCTTTATCCAGCCTTCCGCCCCTCCTTGCGTTCTCACCCTCTCCCACACCGTTTTTTCTCCGTCCACGCACTGGCGGTTCTCAAATGACAGTGTTCCGCCGGAAATCTTTTCCTCGTCTCCGTCCCATTTCTGCTCCTTCGGCTCCCACAGTATTTCTTCCGCGGGAATCTTCGTGCCATCGCCGTCATACACATAATACTCGTCTTCCAATCTTTTCAATTTTCCCAGTGTGTCAGAGCCGACGAAAAAACTTTCGTCCACGCTTATTCTGTCATAAATAAATTTTACCCGCCTCAAGTCCGTGTTTTCTTTCTTGCCAGCGAACAGGTATTTGAATTTGGCATACAAATCCACCGAAAGGCCGTCCCGTTCTTTTCCGTCAGGGCCATATACGGAAACCGTCTTGTCCTCTTTCACGCAATAACATGATGCACCGTCAATCCAATCTCCCAAATCCGACCTTGACAGATAACAGCCGTCGCCGCACATTATTATCCTTGCCTTTGGTCTTAGCTCCGTAAAGGTCTTGTTCGCGATTGTTACCGTTTTCCCCTTCTCAAGCAGGCAGTTCTCTATCGGCTCCCCGATTTCGTCACGCACAATGGAAAACCCGAACAATGACCTGTCAAGCAACGCTCTGAGAGCGGTTTTTATTTTGTCGTCGAACGTTTCCTCAAGGGTCACCTTTTTTTTATGAACGACCGGAACGAGCTTCCCTGTCTTGAGAACGCATTCTTTCTTCACCAGCAATTCGTAGGCATAATTCTTGCATTCGGGGGATAATTCCATAAAATCAATGTTATCTGTGAATATCTCAAAATGAACCGAGGTCGCGTCCTCATTGTTTATTTCCTCCTCGTTTAGATTGCCTTCCTCGTCCTGCTTGAAGAAAGAGTAGCCGGCGTATCCCAAGTAGCAGTCCTTTTTGAGGATCATGTCATTTGGCATGACGACTTCGTCCAACGTGATTTCCTTTGACAGCTCATAGCTTATGGCGAAAATGTTTCCAAACGTTTGACTTCCTTCGTCCGCCACAGTGTCAAACCACTTTGTCAGTTGGTCTCGCGCATCTTTTATTCTCTTATTTATGTTATCTTTGCTTTTCTTCCGTTCCTCCTCATCTTCTGCATTTTTTTCATTTTCGTCCCAGTCTAAGTAAATGTATCCTGTGTCCTTCGAATTATTGTAGGACACTTTTATTCCCCTGTTATAACAGTCCTTACTATTGATTATTTCTGTCAACTCGTTTATATCTTCTATGACGAAATCTCCCGAGAATGTATGCCCCTTCACATTCCTGTCGCTTCGTCTTCCTGTTGTGTAGATGAGTAACTTGTCTTTCTTTGTCAGTGAGTCTCTTGGCAAATAATAATCATTATTTGTAGGTTCAAAAATATTGTTCGCGCGTTTTACTTCCCTAAAATTTCTCCCGGGTGCGGGGATTCGTATATCGGTTCGTCTTACATATCCTTTATATGCTATATTGTTCAGAATCCATCGAATATATAGATAGGTCGGATCTTGCACGAATGAAATTTCCGTTTCGCAGGGAATATAGTCGGTGTCTTTATACTGGCCATCACCCGTTCCGCTTGTTTTTTTTACGGCATTGACCTTGACATAATTCGTGTTTTTATGGGTGGAAAATTCCGCGCGACTGATATAATCACAGTCGTATCTTATTCCCTTCGTGGCATTGAAGAACAGGCCGGATGATGAATTAAAGCGATTCCCGTGCGCCTTCATATATCCAAGCAAATCATCATTGACTTTTGATATTTCTTCGCTTGTCAAATAGACATATCCCGTCTTGGACTCCGTAAAATATATTTGCATTCCGTCCGCATTCTCTCCCTTGCTTTTATTACTTATCAGGAATTTTTGAAACTCAGCGACATCCATGCAGATTCTATAGTCTTTGTCCGCGTCTGCCGACGCTATGGTTTTTCTACTGCTTTTGGTTTCTACGTCATATATGAGTATCTTGCTTTTGTCATACCTTACATTCTTATCAGCGCTCTTAGGATCCATTGTGTTTTTTTCAGAGTCATTTATGCTTTTTATTTTTCTTTTTTCGCCGTCCAAACTGACAATATAGTTATTGTCTATGTAGCCTTGGTACGTGTCTGAGTTATGCGTCCATTCAATGCACTTGAACGACAATTCGGAATATGACGTCTCGCTTGGTATTTCTAATTCCGGAACAGGGTGCTCCAAACTTGCGCTCGACAGGGAGGCGTATGCCTGTATGTAGTTGTATTTCGGAAATGACTTTATTGTGAGTTTTTTTGTATACCATTCTAATCGCATTTTCTGCTTTACGGTCATTCGCTGCAATGGTTTCAGATGATTGTACAGGCCGTAGAATTTTATGTCATCATTATTTGAATTTTTGACAACATACTCCATGAGAATGAAATTGTTGGAGTATACCCTGTCGAAATACCTGTATAGATCCGTTTTCTCCTCTTCTGAAAGATTTGGTTTTAAAGCGAATTCATTTTTCTCGTCCTTGTCAAAGTATTTTTGAATTTTCAGGTTGTCATCAATTTGATATGCCTTTGCGACATATGGCGTTAACGTAGCGTCCTTAAAAAGCTCATACATTTTATAATCATTTGTAAGCCTGTAGGCAACAACCTTGCCGTCATAAATATTTTTGATTGCGCTCTTCGAGTATATATGAAAGCCGTTATGCCAGAAATCGTCAGCCCCTATCATAAAGTTTGAGAGCGTCGCGTTGATTGCACTTTCAAAGTCCTCTACTGGATAAGAAAGGTGTTTGAGATGCTCGGTGGTCTTAATTATGTGGTCTTCGTCTTTGGTCATTTCCTCACTCCGAGGCTGTGTTCAAATCTGGCATTACTATTATCCTGTGGCATTCCGTTCCGTCCGTGACGATTTCGATGCCGGAACTTCCAAACTCTGATTCAGTTATCAGGATTTCTTTTTCTTTACTTTCCGCCGCTTCTTCGCTCATTATTCTTTGTCCTCCATTGTTATTCTATACTTACCCGGTATCAAATCGTCCTTTTCAAGGCAATTGTTATTGTCAAAGTCTATTTCTTCCTTGCCATCGGAATTTTCAAGGTAATATTTTGCATTTGCAGGAAGGTCTCCTAGAGCGGGGATTAGTAACACTTTTATTTTCGCCGCAATCTCGCATTCCACGCTCTTCGCCTTTTTGCACCTGTTCCCCGTCACCTCAAATATGTACCTCGGCTTCTCGTCCAGCTTCTCCCCGTTGTAATGGTATATCCACTCCGCCTCTGCGATGCCGTCTTTCACCTCCGCGCCGGTCTGGAACGCCTCTTCTCCAGTCTGCCTGTTGCGGATTGTGAACGTCACTCCCTGCCCATCGTCAAAGTCCCTCACTTCGGCATGCAGCTTCAGCGGCTCGCCCACAAGCCCTTTGCTTGCCGCGTTCCCGTCCGCGTCCCGCCACTCGGCCTTCGTTATCTCCGGCCGCCTGAGTTTCACCTCCAGCACGTTGCTTGACTTCGCGAAGTTGCACCAGGCGCTGTGCGCCGTGAACGTGAACCTCGGGTTCTCCTCCGGCGGCATCTCCCGCCTGTCTGCCCGGTACGACCATTTCGCGCTTACTGCTCCGTCCTTCACCGTCACGGGGAGCTTCGCGTATGCCGCGCCGTCCTCAGGTCCTTTCCCCTCCGGGAACACCTGCAGCGTCACCGTGTTCCCGTCCGCGATGTCCTTCACGGTTGCCGTGAGTTCCGCCTCCTCGCCCTCGTCTATGGCCGTCGGGTTCCACTTCACGCTTGAGAATTGCGGCTCTTTCCTCTCCGCCTCCTCGCGCTCGCGCTTCCATTCCTCCGTGTTCAGCGGGTTGATTATCGTGGGCATCGGCATCGACGCGCCCGCCGCCATCACGGTGCTGTTGTCCCGCGCCCCCACGTCGTTGCACGTCGTCGCCGTCGAGCCGATCACCGCCGTCTCCTTCCCGTCAATCTTCACCTTCGCGCTCGTGCCGCCAGTGACCTCGCCCTCCTTCTTTGGGCTCTGCTGGAACCTTATCGTCCCCGGCAGCTGCATGTGCGCCGCGTCGTCGTGTTTCGCCACGCTCCCCTTCACCGCGCACTTCCTGCTCCCCAGCCTCACGTCCTTCGCGAGCCTGTCCTTGAGCCTTCCCATGAACGGGTGCGGAAGCGGCACTACCTGCGTCCCGTTCGCGCTCGGCACTTCCATCTGGTGCACGTCGAACCCCAGCACCCTGTCGCCCTCAGCCGCCACCTGCTTCTCCTCCGCGCTCACGCCCCGGCTTCCGTGCAGCCGCACGTTCTTCCCCTTGACTTTGACTTCGCTCCCGCTCTCGACGGCAATCTTGCCGTCCGCCTTCGCCTTGAGGGAGTCTTCCGTATATAGTTTCACCGCGCCGCCCGCCTGCATCGCGAGCCCGCTGCCCTCCACGCGCAGGCTACGGCACTTTATGTTTATGTCGCCAAGCTCGTTCACGAGGCTGATGCCCCCGTCCTTGCCGATGACGGCGCGCATCTTCCCGCCAGCGCTCTCCACGCGGATCTCCTCCTTCCCGTCCTCCTCGATGATCTCTATCCTGTGCTTCCTTGTCTGGATGACCTTGCTGTCCGCCGCCCTCTTCGTGCTTGTCTCCGGCAGACGGCGTGACTCGTCGCGCACGAACCCCAGCGCGACCCCCTCGCACCGCTCCGCGTTCGTCAGGATGTACGCCGCCTGCGTCCCCACATCCGGCAGAGTCCACGGCCCGCTCCCCGCGCCCGCGTGCCGCCTCAGCACGGGAAGCCACGCGCTCGCGCCACCGCCAGCCGCGCCGAGGTACAGCTTTATGCGCCCCTTCCTCTCCGGGTCGCGGTTGTCTACCACAATGCCAACCCCGTAGGCTTCTAGGCCGCCTCTTTCCGTTCTCTTTTCTGCCATGACTTTCTCACTCCGTGTGTGCCGTCGCTCGCGTCGTTTCCGTATTCCGCCGTTCTGATGATAACGGGCTGTTGTTGACTACTATAACGGCGTATCGTTTTAGTTAATCACATATCGGCGCGTTCGTCAATGGCAAGGAAAGTATATTCAGAATTTATAGGCTATGCACGATATTCAATTTAATCTTTCAGCCATTTTTTTACGAACGGCAAATCATAAAGCGGGATGTCCTTCAATACTCCATGATCAACAGGTTCGGCCAAAGAAAACCTGAATGCGGTCTTCGGACTGTAAGCATCCCTGTAAACCTTAAGACTTTTTGCCTGAAGGTTAATCTCAGCCTTTACTTCTACGGGAACAATTTCATCGTCGTTTTGAAAAATAAAATCAATTTCGGCAGTGCCGTCCTTCGCGGACCAATAGAATGGCTCGACCTTAAGCTCGCTGAGCATTTGCTGGCAGACATATTGTTCGGTCAACGCTCCCTTGAACTCCGTGAAAAGCCTGTTTCCTTCCAGCAGAACCTTCGCGCTGAGATTTGTCATGCTGCAAAGAAGCCCTGTATCAATAATAAAGATTTTAAATGAAGCCAAGTCTTCGTATGCCTTTACGGGAAGCCCGGGCTTGTTGACACGGTGGACTTTTACCAATAATCCTGCATTCTTCAGCCAGTTGATAGCATTCTCATATTCCCTTGCCCTTGCGCTTCCCCTTACCACCGAGTACAGGAATTTTTTGTTTTCTTTGGCAAGCTGGCTTGGAACGGAATCCCATACCTGCTTGATTTTGTTTGCCATTTCGGACGAGGTGTGTTTTGAGACATCATTCGCATAAGTCTCGAGCAATTCTTTCTGAACCCTGCGGACTTCGGAAAAATCTTTCGTCTCTACCCATGCCGATACAACTTCGGGCATGCCGCCGACATAAAAGTAATATTTCAAGTATTCTGTGAATTCACCAGAAAAAGCCTTGAGAATCTGCGGGTCTTGGTTTGAATCATTTATGAGATCAGCCTGCCGTTCTTTTCCGACGGCAAGAAGGAATTCCGTGAACGACAAAGGATACAGGTTCAAGAAATTCACTTTTCCCACAGGAAAAGAAACGTCTTTGTGCAGGGAAACGCCAAGCAACGAACCAGCACAAATAATATGGTATTCAGGTGCCTGTTCGTAGAAAAATTTCAAGGAAGTTATGGCCTTGGGAATGTCCTGAATTTCGTCAATAATGATCAGTGTTTCTTCCGGCTCAATCTTAAATCCGCAAATAAGCTGAAAACCGTTCAAAAGCCTTTCTTTGTCAAACGGGGCATCAAACAATGCTTCCAAAGCCGGATTTTCCTGGCAAAACAGGTACGCGGTGTTTTTGTATTCCGTCCTTCCGAACTCCTTCATCAGCCATGTTTTGCCTGTCTGCCTTGCCCCTTGCAGGATAAGCGGCTTGCGGTGCATGGAATTTTTCCACTTTTTCAAATCCTCAATCAGCGTTCTATACAAAATCTCCTCACATTTTCCTAATGACTTTTTATATAGATTATCACATAATTCAAACAACTTAAAGGGGATTTACGCACAAAAATCAAAGATTCTTCATTTTTTGTTTTTTGCATTTGCATATTTTCATATTTCAATTCGGACGGGGAATGCGAACAATGAACTGCTCCCCCTCTGAATCATTTATCAATTCTATATTTTGCTGTTCTTTTAACGCGCGAAGGATGCCCGATCCCAGCCTTCGATATTTCATGGTTTTTGAACAGAACGTCACTAAAAGATTATTTCTGACAACAGTATTGCCCATCTTTATGTTCTCAACAGTCAAACTGTTTGGCAACGCTCCTGGACTTATCAACTCAATCCTATTGTCAAAAATTAGAATTCGAATGGGCGCATTCTTTGAATAATCCCTATGGGTCAAGGCATTTTGCAGCAATTCTTCCAATGCGACAGATGATATTTCAAAAACTCCCGTTGAATTGAAATTTTGCCCGTTCTGAATTTGCCGCAGCGAAGACTTGAAGAATGCCATTCCTTGTTCAAACAACTCGGGTATCGTACCTTTTATGTCCTTGCTGTTTCTATACGCGGCACCTTCAATTTCATTTCCAAAATAAGAAACAGCCTTGATTTCGAATGCCGGGCGATATTTCTGCGGTTCTTTGGAAAAGAACAGAAGTCCGCCCAATGTCAAACGAGAATCTTTTAGAATGTTCATGTTCTTATATATTTGGTCTCTAGGAAGGTCGATATTCTCCTCGTCTATTTTTCTCAAGTATTCCTTAACTTTGTCGCTGTCTATGTCCGCGATTGAAGTGTTGGGAACAATCATTTCATCTACATACAGAGAGCCGCTCTGCTGAAACAGCCGTATCTGTTCGTTATTGTCAGTCAGCTTTCGTTTGTCAGAACCTTGTTTTATCCAGATAACACCGTTTCGGTCTTTGTACGGCTTTGCAATGCCCTCCTCTATCGACACAACCAGCACTTTTTTGGAGTCCATTTCTGTCGATATGGAGACAACTTCTGTAGTTACAAAAATTTGTGGCTTTACAAAATCAGTTGCAATTGTGGCTATTTTGTTTCCAATATATTGGAGTTTTGCATAATCAAGTCCGCATATTTCACCCGTTTTGTCTTTTATTCCAAAGAGGATAATACCGCCCTTGGAATTTGACATCGCTATCAGTTCAGCCGCAATCTTATCATCATTGTCCAGCGTTTCCTTAAATTGCACCCTGCTTGTCTCGCCGGAGCCGACAATATCCAATAACTCTATCGCATCCATCATTGTTTGTCCCAAATAGTATAAATATTTTTTCGCCTGTTAAAGGCATCCTGGCCGCCTTCCATTATCCTGATTATATCCTGCTGTACTGAAGTGGTGTCTATCGAGCCGTCATTGAGAGCAATCTTTTCCGCATCTTCAAAAGAGCATACTATAATTTTCTCGCTGTCTCCAAGAACTGGTATATTTGCATTGTGGGTTGCAAATATAAACTGCATATTTCCTTTCAATTTCAGCAATTCTTTTATGACTTCATCATATATGGTCTGGTTGTCCAAATCATCTTCAGGCTGGTCAATAATAAGGACATCATTTTCCTTTTGCGCAAGCAGAAACAGTATTAAAGCGGAAGCTCGTTGCCCCAGGGAATGTCTGTCCAAAGGCTTATCTTTATACTCAATGGTAACCTTGTTTTCGACTTGAAACGTCAACAAGTCCGAAAGATTCTCATTGAATCGCCTGTTGAAATCACCCAGCATATTTTCATTTACTATTTTTTTTATGGTTTCCGGATTTTTATATATTTCGATGAAATCTTGAAATTGTTCGGACAGAGATTGATATACAGAATCCCGCAATCCAGAGCCACGGAAAACGGACTTCAGTTTCTCGATGAATTGCGTCTTCTGCTCCTTGAACCCTATAGATATTTTTAGATTGCCATTTGTGCTGTTTATTTTTTTTGTTTCCTCATTCAAACAATTAAATTCTTCTCGCCATAATTCATTTAATTCACGCAGTTTTTCTTTCAGCTGCTTTTCTAATCCTTGTCTTTTTTCTGACTGCTTGTTTATTTCGACAAGTTTTAACTTTGAAGTCTCAATTTTTCGCGTGAGGGACAAAAATGTATCAGGATTTAAAGTATCCGAATTTATTTCCCGCTTAATTTTTGCAAATTCTTCCTTCATTTCGTCTCTTTTTTCATTAAGAGACAGTTCTACGGCTTTATATTTTTCTAACGCCGCGTCAGTTTTCCGAAGAATCTCTTGTATTTTTGTGAATTCCGCTCCCGCTTCTCTTACAGCCGCAGTTGCGGTCTCGAAAATACTTTTATTTTCAGCAGAACCGGGTATTGTGTCAGTAAAAAACGTCTCATACTTTTCTAAAACCTCTGCCAATTCGTTTCTATAAGAAAGAAATATCTCTCTATTACGTTGGAGAATTGAACTGTCCTTGTCAAAATCAGTCTGGCGCTTTAGTTTTTCTGCAACACCATTGTCTCTAAAAATCCTTAATTGCTGTTCTGCATTTCTAATGTCTGTTTCCGTCTCTTCTTTCAATGAATCTATATTCTGTGTCTTTTGCATTTCCAAAATGACATTTTGAACCTCCCTCTTTTTCCCGGAAATTCTATCATGCACGTCTCTTAATCTGCCACCTATGAGCCTGTTTAATAAGTCCATCTCAAAATTATTTTCTTTATTTGACAAGTCTTTTTGTCCAAAATAAACTGGCTTGTCAAAAATCGCATCCACTTCACAGTCAATGATTTCGTTATTTTCATCAAAAATAGTCTGCTTCTGTCCGTATATTTTTTCGATTCTATATTCCCTATTATTCTTGTCAACAACATTCAGAATGACCTTTCCGCCACTGCCCAAAACAAATTGAATCAAATCATTCTTGTAGTTTGAATCCTCGGACGATTGTCCCAAAGGAATTCCGAGCGCATAACGAACTATTTCAATGATGGAGGACTTGCCGCTTCCCCTGATTCCTATAAAGTTGTTAAGTTCCGGCGAGAAATTAATTGTTTGTCCTGAAAGCTTCCCTCCGTCAAAGGCAATCGATTTTATATAGGAGTTTTGTATTTTAGGGATTTTATCCTTTACACGGTTCTCGGCGTTCAACAATGCATATTTCAATGCCTCAAAGTTGAAAGAGCCAAGTTTTATAAATGTTTTTTTGTTCTCGCCGTTTTGAGTCTGTGCTTTTCCGACATCCTGCATTTTCTTGCAGTCTGATCCCTCAACAAAAACTGGCAACGCGCCGCCAAACCATTGTTTATAGGCATCTATTTTGCCAAAGTCTCTTATTTTTTGTACGCCCAGAACAAATTCTTTAAATACTGCCTTTTTGGACAGTTCAATTATCCTGCCACCTTTCAATTCGTGAAAAAAACCGCAGTCCTGCTGTGCATGAGCCAGCACAATAAATGAATCCCGTCCCTGTTTTTTGTGGTCGCTTAATTTTTCAAGCAGGTTTTTAAAGTCATAGTTGCAGCGGGCATTTTCATTTTCTCTATTTTTGATGCCTTCAAAAGCGGCCGTCAAAAATTGGTTGATATAGTCTTCCCCGTCTTTTATCCATGATTCTTTATCAAAAACAATCAAAGTGTGAATTCCGTTTTCGCCATCACTGACAGAAAGCTCAACTCCGGGCACAATCCAAATATTTTCTTTTTCAGCCTTCCTGTACAAATTAGAGAATTCTTCTTTGTCAAACTTATTGTGATTTGTAATGACCGCGATAGCAATTTGTTCTGTTTTTAAACGAGAAATATATTCCTTGATGAACTCGTTAGGATTTTCGATACGTTCAAATTCCTTGTCCTGTATCGTATGCAAATGAAAATCGGCGCGTAACCAAATTGAGCCGTTTATAAAAATATTCGTACTGTTTTCCATTCAAAACTCCCACGCAAACCAATAATCAAAAATATAGTATATACCGTTTTCTTAAAAATGTATATAAAATACGCACTATGGCGAATGTTTTTTACAATTGTTCAAACACATTTGATATTCGGCAGATTCAATCAAGGGCGAACAAAGCCAAAAACTTTTTCGTAGCACTCCCCTACCCTTCCATATCATCACTCTTCCTTCACCCCACCCCAGCAGGATTGACACGGAAACAATGTCAGTTTTTCAAGACTCCAACCGGAACGACAAGTACTCCGTCCGCACGGCGGTACGCGTACTGCCCTACGCCCGTAAGCACCATCATGAAAGACGTCTCTTTCATTCTCGCCGTGTCTATCACGCTTCTCAGCTTGAGCAGACTTCTCGCACCGTCGCCTATCGCCTTTTCCCCGCCGAGCTTTATCTCGACAAGTCCGTATTTGCCGTTCCGCAGATGGACGACCGCGTCGCACTCAAGCCCAGTATTGTCCCTGTAATGATAGACAGACCCGCCAAGGCTTTCGGCGAACACACGCAGGTCGCGGACGCACATGGTCTCGAAAAGCAGCCCGAACGTCTTGAGGTCATTGAGCAGATCGTCAGGACCTATGCCGAGACTCGCGACTGCAATCGAGGAGTCCACGTAGTAGCGGGTGTCCGTCGTGCGTATGGCGGACTTCGAGCGCAGGTTGGGATTCCATGCAGGCATATCCTCGACGACGAAAATTTTCTTCAAGGCCTCGATGTACGAATGCACGGTGTCCTCGTTCACTTTCCCAGCCTCATTCGCCATGATGTCATCCGCTATGACGGTGCTTGCCGCCTGCGTTCCCTGGTTCCGCGCGAGCGAACGCATTATACGCCTCACGCGCTCCGGGTTCTTGTTCACTCTGTCCGCGCGGTTTATGTCGGACTCCACGACCGCATCATAATAGTCGAACGCCTGCTGGAGCGCCGCCTTACGTCCCAAGTCCACGGACAGCGGCCACCCTCCCCTGCATACGAGAAACGCGAGATCGTCCATGTCAAGCCCGCTCTCGCCGTCCACATCATAGCCTTCTGAAAAAAGTTCTTTCAGGCTTACCTCGCCTGTAGATTCCCCCGACTCGTACAGCGACATGGGACGCATCATAAGCCAGCTGAATCTTCCCGTCCCGGAATGGGTCATCCCGCTCGTGTCGGGAGGAACGGCAGAACCAGTGAGGATGAACTGCCCCATTTCCCCGCGACGGTCCACCTCGTATCTTACCGCATCCCAAAGGCTGGGCGCGAGTTGCCACTCGTCTATGAGACGGGGAACGTCGCCTTTGAGAAGACGCAGCGGATTCAGCTTTGCCATATCGAGGTTCTGTTCTTTTGTCTCAGGATTGTCCATCTTCAGTACGCTTGCAGCCTTTTGGACGGTCGTGGTCGTCTTGCCACACCATTTTGGTCCCTTGATGAGAACCGCACCCTTCGCCTCAAGCCTGTCTTGCAGAATTGAATCCACAATGCGTTTTTTGTAATCAGCCATGTCTTATTATATCAAATTTTTCGGCGTTTTGTAAAGATTTCTTTCGGCATTTTGGAACGTTTTTGGTTGGCGTTTTGTATTTACATAAGGTCGCATTCATTTTGCAAAAAAATGGTGAAATAAAAAAAAGACCTCCCTGCCCTACCGAATCAAAAGTGCTTTTTAAAGAAAGAACGAAGAATGAAGGGTAACAGTTTTACTAAAAGAAAAAGCAGTCGATTTTTTCTTGGTTTATTAGTCGTTCATTTATATTACATGAACGATTATTTTATAAAAGGTTAAATATTTCGGTCATTAAGGTAACAGAATAACTAAACAATTTTGAGTTTTACACTTTTCCACATTGGCTATTATTAGGTTTGTTATTAGGAATTTAATAGATATTATAGTAGATTTAATTGTTTTGTTACGACTTTTAGGAAAATTGTTACCGCGTTATATTTTTGGCAGATTTCTTCAATAATATTAAAATATTGGGTCTCTTGAAAAAGTCCTCGTTTTAGCGGTTTTGTTACCAAAAGTTGGGTTTTCCACAGTACTGGTGTGGATGTTTTTAGTAGTTTTGTGACATTTTTCTTAGTCGTTTTGTTACCTCTTAGATGTCGGCTGTTATGAGCGCATATCGGGGATCTTTTTTTAAAATTGGTGTGGGGCTCTTGAAAAGCGTGATGCCGGCTCCTGTTTTGTCGATTTCGAATTGCACTTCTTTATAGTATTTCTTTTTTATTTCCTTGAGTAGTTCTATGATTCTTGCATAATTGACGTTCACGAGGTTCGGGTCTTTGTCTGCGT
>CAMWWZ010000041.1 GCA_947178095.1 uncultured Treponema sp. | reverse complement strand
TCCCAAAATAGAATTGAATCGTCTGCATTTATATCTTTTATTTTTTTGATAAAAGCAGCTGAAAAATACAAACGATATGAAAGATTGAAATTCAGCAGAAAAAGCAAAGTGCATATTTTCTTTAGGAGCTTCGATTTATATTTAAAATAATTCCGTACATCTATGATTTTGACTTCACAGATGCTTATTTCAGACAAAATCCTTTGAGTCAATTCATATTGTGTGTCTGCAACTATATACAACATAATTCAGTTTTCCATTAGATAAACAAATTCATCATCCTACCCATAAATACCCCCCCCCATTTCTTGTGTCTAGAATGATATATGTCCTCATAATTCCTAATAAAATAAGGCACTGCCTTTATGCTTTTTTTTAGACAGTTTTCGTAATACATAATTGCATTTTCACATTCCATAGAGTTTCTCGAAAATCTTTTATATTCGAGCAAAAATGAAATTTTCTTCAAATAATAAGAGTCTTTTGATTTTTTCTCCGTTTGAAAAAGAATATTTTTTGTCCTTTCTATAACCGAGTATTTCTTGTTCTCTGTGATATTTTTTCCATGCTGCCTATATTTCAAAATAGGAATTTTGACATAATTAACTCCATTTTCAGAGCATGCCACAATTGCAAACCACCAATCATGAAATCTTACATCAGGTGGAATCGGCAAACACCTTGATAAAAGTCCTTTTGTAGCAAGACAGGCACACCCTTGAAAGATATTTTTGTGCATTAAAAATTTTTCAAAGTCGTCTTGATCTTTAGGCAAATCTCCTATGTCAAGAACATCAAGCATGTCTATCCCCAATTCATTTCCGTCTGCATCAATTAAAATAGCATTACCACCCACCAAATCAAAATCATCGATATTGTTAATCAATACTTCCAAATGTTCCGGCAGCCAAATGTCGTCTTGGTCGCTCAGCGCGATATAGTCGCCCGAACAAAACCCGATTGCCTTCTCAAAATTCTTCTTGAAGCCAAGGTTTTCTTCATTCACAAAAACTTTTATCCTGCTGTCATTCTTCTCATACTCCCGAAGAATCCGCACCGTCGAATCCGTGGAGCAGTCGTCGCACACGACAAGCTCGAAATTCCTGTGCGTCTGCGCAAGGATTGAGTCCAACTGCTCGCGCAGATATTTCTCGCCGTTGTATGTCGCCATAGCGATTGAAATCATTTGCTACCACCTGTTTGCATTGCGCTCCGCAAAATCCCCATAGACATCTTCTCCCTCACCACAATCAGCACCGCCGAATACACAACTGCTCCCGACGCGACGCACACGGCAAGCCTTGCAATCCGCGCCATGTCCGCACAAAGCCACTTCAAGCCAAAAACCGCCGCACACATCAAGGCGACCGCCACAACATATTTCCACACCTGCACGCGGAGAGCCGCTTCCCGCAGGAATCCCCTCGCCGCGACGCACTCCACAAAAAGCCCAACGCACTCCGCAATCAGCGTTCCCAAGATCGCGCCGTAAAGACCAAGCCTCGGAATGAGCAGCGCGTTCGAAACGAAATTGCATATTGCGGCAACCGAAACAGCGAACGTGTACATGCTTTCCAGCCTGTTCGCGAAGAGCACCTGCAAGCCGACGAAATTCGCAAGCCCCACTATCAATACGACGGGGGAAAGCATCCGCACAGCAATAACCGCGCCCCCATACTTGTCCCCCGCGAACACGGCGATCAAGTCGTCCGCGACGACCTCAAGACCCGCGAGGCACGGCAGCGCGAGAATCAAGGTGAATCGCAGCGACTTCTCCAAGCATGCCCTGTACCCCTCAAAATCTCCGCCCCTGAGCGCGCTCTCAATCCGCGGAACTATCACCGCCGAAAAGGACGTGACCACGGAAATCACTATCCGCACAATCCTGTTGGCGGCCGTGTAAACGCCCACTTCCTCTTTCGTGCGGATAAGGCCGAGCATCGTGACGTCAAGGCTCATATACACGCTCGTGGCGACCTGCGCCGCGAATATGCACAGGGCCGGCCTGATATGCCTTACAAAATTCAATCCTTTCAGGGGAACTTTCGTCTGGTACTTCCTCAGCCGCGCCATGTTGAACACAGTGGAAACACTTGAAAGCCCCACATTGATTGCCGCATATATATACAAATCGTTCGTGTCATGCACAAGCAAAAACAACGCAGCCACCTGAATGAACTTTGTAATCAGGTAGCGAACGGTGATGTACAGCTGATCCTCAATTCCGACATAGAACCACTCGAAGCTCAAGTCGGTCAAGAAAATCGTGGGCGCGGCAATAAAGAGTAGCGTCGCCTCGGCCTTCAGCTGCGGAACAAGAAACACGATCGGAAAGTAGGCAATATACGAAGCGGCGACCGAAAGCGAAACGATCGTCCCCAACTCCAGTACCGTGCAGCTCCGAGCCATGGCGTCGCCCCGGACGCGGGCGATTTCCCTCATTCCGTACATGGGAATCCCGATCGCGGCGAACAGCACGAAATACGAGACGACCGAATTGGCGAACTCGACCCGCCCGAGATTCTCCGGCCCCAAAACCCGCGACACATACGGGAAGGTCGCGAGCGGAACGAGGAAGCCCAGCGAAGTCCTTATTGTGTTCAAGGCGAAGTTCAGCCTAATGGAGCGAATGGTTAATGAGGAGGAATTCTTCTTTATTAAGTTCTCCTTTCTTTTCATTTTCTCTGTTTGTCCTGTTCCTTAATCCACTCGGAAAGAAAATTCTGAAGTTTTTCAAATGAGACGCTGTATTTCTTGGGCGTAAACGATGCAAGCGAGCGATACACTTCGTTGAACTTTGAGAAGTCACGGATCGCAATGACATAGCCTTTCTTTTCGTAGTAATCCAAAATATCGCATTGATGATTATTCTGATGCTCTCCGTATTCGGCAAGTCGGGCGGCGCAGATGACTTTCTTTCCGTATTCAAGTGCGGTGGAAAGAATGCCGTATCCAGCGTGGCATATCACGACACTCGCATCCCGTATCAGTTGGTTGAATTCGTCTATCGGAATGATTTCCCTGATTTCGAGTCGTTCTGATTCGTATTTCGTCTTTCCTGCCTGTACGACAACCCTGTCTTGTATAACTCCTTCGGCAACGGCGGCATCGACTGCTCGGATAAGCCTTTCAAACGGTTTGTCCTGCGTTCCAAGTACGACAAAAATCATTCTTCCACCTCGCAGAGTACGGCATTCGGGACAAGCGGTTGCAGCGACTTGCGCTGAATGACAAACAAGTCTGCTATTCGATACACCATTTGCCCTGCCTTTGTAATCTTGTTGAAACTTGAGCGTGTCTCAATGTAGACGACCTTCCTGCGGAAAACCGAAGCGATGACGCACAGCGGAACGGCAGTATGCGTTCCCGTCGTTATGACATAATCTGGCATAAAGCGGAAAAAATACAGCAGACTTTTCATGCAGTTGAAAGCGAACTTGAACAGATACGGAATCATGTGAACGCGCGAGCCAAATACAAAATAATGCATCCGATTTGCATAGCGGTCTTTTAGGGCGATTGTTGAGCCTGTTTTTTCCGTAAAGATGTGCGAGTCGTAATTTCCGTAGAGCGCGGACAGCCCGAGCAATTGCCTAAGATGTCCGCCCGTGCTCGCAACCCAAAATATTCGTTTTGAATGTTCGCTTTTCTTCATTTTTTCTCCCATTCTCACTCCGCCAAATCTCGCCCTGCATTCATCCACGCACGCCAAAACACTAAAAAGTGTTGTCTGTATAGCATTTCTGCATTATTTTCATTTCATTAACAAACAGCAAATGTTCTGTTAGGCTGAGGCTCAAGCATTAGTGAAAACCGCTCTTTATTTATAAAGCTCATATGCACGATATGACGCAGTTTTTCTGAAGGTTCTCCATAAATAAAAACTCTCGCAGGTTTATAAGGAAGGCTCGGTCCTGCTTCAACAACAGCCTTAAATTCATTTGTAATTCGCTCCAATTCCTGAGTACCCACACTTTTAGGAATTTCTGCTTGCTTTATATCTGAGATGGCTGTCAAAAAATATTTAAATGCATTCATCATATATTCTCCTTGAATTAATGAATAATATACTTGTGATAGAGTGGCATCCATCACTCCGCCAGCTCCCTTACATCCACGCCGAGCGCATCCGCCAGCCTGATGCCGTCGCTTATGCGCGGCTCAGTCCCGAACTGCCGCATCGAAGATACCGTCGTTTCCGCCTTGCCCATCGTCCTCGCGATGGCGCGGTACGTGAGATTCTTCTGCTGCCTGTACATTTCCACTTTGTCCCAAAACGCCGTCTTGCAACTTTCGCCCTTTCTCACAGCGCATCTCCCAATTCCACGCGCTCATATCCCAGCTCATCCATGCTCACAACCTCGTCGCACACGTCGCCGATGAAAACGCCGCGCCCGCCATCCGTCACGCTGCGGAGTTTTCCGCTCCAGTCCGAATCCGCCGCGCCGTGCGAAAACCGGCATTGGTAGACGAGCACGAAGTCATACTCGCGCAGGCGCGACTGGAGAAGCTGCACGAGCTGCCAGTCCATCGGTCCGCAGACCAAGATTTCCTCCTCGCGCCAGCCGCCGCCCGCGTCGCTTGTGAGAAAGTCCTTGAAATCCACGAGGCTTTTCTGAATGCCTCTTTCCAGCGAAATTCCGCCGGCTAAAATCGCATATCGTTTCATTTTCTTCAGATTTTGAATTACAATCTTTAAGATTGTAATAATTTATTATACATACTGTGAGATTTTATGTCAAGCGAAATAACATCTTATAGTATGCTTATGGATATTGACAAAGAAAAATTTTATGAATATGAAAAGGCCTTTTGCGACAGACTTAGATTTTTGCGGAACGGCAAGGGAATTTCGGCGCGTGAAATGAGCATCGCGCTCGGTCAAAATGTGAACTACATCAACTTGATTGAAAATGGAAAGCGGCTTCCTTCTTTGCAGGGCTTTTTTTCGATTTGCACATATCTTTCGATTTCTCCGCAAGATTTTTTCGACGAAACGAATGAAAAAGGATGGGGCGCAAAACACATGCCCGGGATCTTCGCGCGCCTGAACAGAGAGCAGCTTTTTGCGATGGCGCAGATGGCGCGCACGTTCATCGGGGAATGAAATTTGACGTGCAGCGAAAATTTGTAAGAAGTCAAAGATTGCATGCTATTTTAGTATCCTCTCTCCATATCCCATGCACACTTATGTACATATCCCACACTGACTTATGTACATACCGCACATACACTTATGTACATATCCCATGGTGTGATATGTCGTAAATTCATCCCGATTTTAAAGCATATTTTATGCGACTATGATCATGCGGACAGGAATGGACAGCGCGAGTTTTGCGACAATTTTGAACGTGTGAAAAATTTAAAAAAAAAATTCCGCTGTGCTCGCCGCGCAGGAAATTTTTCTCTGAAAATTTTTGAAACTTTCTATTGACACAATTTTCGTTTGGGTGTATATTGTTCTTACCGTGTTTCTATTTATAGAAACATCGAAAATTATTTTGGGAAATTGATTTATGGAAAAACGAACGGATTCGATTTACATTTGCCTTCCGAGCGAGCGTTACACGCCGTTTTCTCTCGCGAAAAAAATCGGCGCGAAGGCGGTTTTGGAATCGGCGAGCTTCAACAAAGGCCGCGAACGCTTTTCGATTTTGATGACGGCTGAGGCTTTTAAAATCGTGCAGGACGACGAAGGAATCGCGTTCTTGATTGACGGCCGCCGCCTTCCGTTCAACGCCTCTGGCATCGTGAGCCGGAACGCCGTGGGGCAGGAAAAAGAGCCTGACATTTTGGACGCGCTCGTTTACGTCGCATCGCAGAATAAAAATCCCGTTCCTGAAATTCCCCTCCCTGCAAGCGGCATCGGATATTTGGGCTACGAGTTCGTAAGGAAATGCGACACGGTTCGATTGGAAAATCAGTTTGACGAATTGCGCATTCCGGAATGCTGCTTTGTCGCGGGGCACATTTACATCGTATTTGACCATTTCACCGAAAAGCTTCACATTTTCGCTTTGAATTATGCCGAACGCCAAATCGACTTGAAAAAGGAAGTCGATGCGCTTGTGAAGCGGCTGAACGACATGGACTTTTCTTACATGGATTCCGCCGAAGATCCTGCGCCGTGCACTCTCATCACGGACATCGAACAAAGCAAAAAAGAATATTGCGAAAAAGTCGTGGAGCTAAAAAAGCACATCGTCGCAGGCGACATAATTCAGGCCGTGCCTTCGCGCCGCGTCCGCCTTGAATGCGAAACTTCCGCGCTTGAAATTTATCGCAGGCTTCGCGCAATAAATCCTTCGCCGTATTTGCTTTATCTTGATTTTGGCGAATTCCAGCTTGCGGGCTGCTCACCCGAAAGTCTCGTGCGTGTGATTGGCGGCAGGGCTTCGATTCATCCGATCGCGGGTTCGATTCGGCGCGGAAAGAGCGCGTCTGAGGACGAAATGCTCAAGCTCAAACTTTCGAACGATCCGAAGGAACGCGCCGAACATTTGATGCTCGTGGATTTGGCTCGCAACGATTTGGGGCGCGTTTGCAAGGCTGGCAGCGTCAAGGCCACTCAATTTATGGAAGTGGAAACTTTCAGCCACATCATGCACATCGTGAGCAATGTCGAAGGTGACGTGGAAGATGGAATTCCGCCCGTGCAAGTTTTGCGCGCGGCGTTTCCTGCCGGAACTGTGAGTGGCGCGCCGAAAATCAGCGCGATGCAAATTCTTTCCCGCATCGAAAAAGTTAGGCGCGGTTTTTATGCGGGCGCGGTTGGCTACGTCCGTCCCGACGGCGACTTGGATTTTTGCATAACGCTTCGCTGCGCCTTGAAGCAGGGAAAAGTTTGGACTCTCCAAGCCGGCGGAGGAATTGTCTACGATTCCAATCCCGAACGCGAATTCGAGGAAACGAACGAAAAAATGGGCGCGCTGATTGCGGCGTTCAACGTTAATTGAAATTTTTTTTTCGTTGTTGAAAATTAGGGACGCTGAAATCGCTCCCAAATTTTTCGGAGGTGGATTTAAAATGAAAGTTGTTGTTATCGATAATTACGATTCTTTCACATACAACGTCGTGCAGGCGTTTCAGTCGCTTGGCGGCGATATCGAAGTCGTGGTTTTGCGGAGCGGCGAATGCAATGTTTCCGACATCGAAAAACTTTGTCCGAATTATCTTGTAATTTCGCCGGGTCCTGGAAAGCCGTGCGATGCCGGCGTGAGCGAAGAGGCGATAAAATATTTCGCGGGAAAAATTCCGATTTTGGGAATCTGCCTCGGACATCAGGCGATGGCGGAAGCGTTCGGCGCGAAAATCGTTCAGGCGAAATTCATCAAGCACGGAATTGTCGAAGAAATCAATTTGGACGGAAAAGGCCTTTTCCGCACGATTGGCAAAAAAGGAAAATTCACGCGCTACCATTCGCTCGTCGTGGACGAAAAAACTTTGCCCGAAGAATTCGAAATCACGGCACGAGCCGACGATGGCGACATCATGGGAATCAGGCACAAGACACTCGCTTTGGAGGGGGTACAGTTTCATCCCGAATCGATTGCGTCCGACAATTGCGAAAAACTTTTGCGCTCGTTTTTGAATTATCGCCGAGAAAATCTTCCGAGCGCGGATTTTTTGAACCAGCTCATCGCCAAAAAAGATTTGTCCGAAACGCAAGCCGAATTTTTCATGGAGAACATGACGGACGGCACGATGGACGAGCGGATTATGGCGGCGATTCTTGTGGCGATGGCTTCGAAAGGCGTGGCCGCGAGCGAAATCACAGGTTGTGCCCGCGTGCTTCTAAAAAAGAAAAAAGCATTTCCGCTTGAAATTTCTGGGCACGCGGAAATCGTCGGAACTGGCGGAGACGGGAAGGGCAGCTTCAATATTTCGTCGCTTTCCGCGATCGTCGCAACGAGTTTGGGACAAAGCGTCATAAAGCATGGAAACAGGGCGGTTTCTTCCAAGTCCGGCGCGGCGGATTTCTTTGAATCTTTGGGCGTTAAGATTGACGGCACTCCCGAACAGACTGCGAGCCTCGCGCGAAAAACTGGCTTTGCCTTTTTGATGGCGCCGGTTTATCATTCTGCGATGCGCTTTGCGACTCCTGTCAGAAAAGTGCTCGGCATAAAAACGATTATGAATATTCTCGGTCCGCTCCTCAATCCTTCCGAACCCGACTACGCTGTGCTCGGAGTTTATTCTGAAGACTTGCTTGAGACGTATGCGCACGCTGCGAAAAATTTGGGCACGAAGCGCGTCATGGTCGTGCACTCTCGCGACGGCTACGATGAAATCAGCCCGTGCGCTCCCACCGACGTTTTCCAAATTACGGAAGGCGGAAAGGAAAGTCGCTATGTGATTGATCCTGCTAAATTCGGAATTGAAGGCGTTTCGGAAAATGAGCTTTTGGGCGGAAGCGGCGCGGACAACGCCAAGCTTGCGATGGAAGTTTTGGAAGGAAAAGGTCGCGCCGCAATTCGCGCTTCGATTGGGCTCAACACGGCCGCCGTTCTTTATTTGAGCGGCAAGGTCAAGACTCTAAAAGACGGATACGACCTTGCGCTCGGCGCGCTTGATTCTGGAGCGGCTTTGAAAAAGCTTCGGGAAATTCAAGCGGCTTCGAAAGAAATTTAATTGCGGAAAGAATATGGATATTTTGGATGAAATAATCGAAAGGCGAAAGGCGGACATCGCACGACTGGGATATGAATACGGCTGCGACGTTCCGAAAAAGCGCGGCGTTTGCGTTCGGAAATTCTTGGCTGAACGCGGCGCGATTTTGGAAGTAAAGCGCGCGTCTCCGAGCAAGGGCGACATCTCGCCGAATTTGGACGCTGCGAAAACCGCGCTTGAGTACGCGAAAAACGGCGCGCGCGCAATCAGCGTCCTTACGGAAAAAAATTATTTCAAAGGAAGCCTTGATGATTTGATTGCGGTGCGCGCCGCGCTTGACGAATATGCCGCGCAAACTGGAAACGATGCGCCCGCAGTCTTACGAAAAGATTTTTTGTGCGAAGTTCAAGATATTGATGTCGCGTATCGCGCGGGCGCGGACGCGGTTTTGCTCATCGCGCGGATTTTGACGAAAGAGCGATTTTTCGATATGGCGGAAAAAGTGTGCGAACTCGGAATGTCCGCTTTGATAGAAGTGCGCGAACTCGAAGACATCGAAAAATTGCAATATGTTTTTTCCCGAGTGAGCGATGTTGAAAATTTCGTCTGCGGCGTGAACTCGCGCGACTTGCGGGATTTTTCGATTGACATGCTTGTTCCGGCAAAAATGCTTTCTTCGATAAAAAAAATATCGCCGAATGCGAAAGTCGTTTTCGAAAGCGGAATCAAAAGCCCGCAATGCGCCGCGGCGGTTTCGGCAATGGGCTTCGACGGATTTTTGATGGGAGAAGCTGCGGCTAGAAATCCTGAAATTACAAGGAAATACACGCATTCATTTGAGGAAGCGAAGCCTTCCGCGCAAGGAAAATTTTGGCTTCAAATTGCGTCGCGCTTGCAGGAGCAAGACCGCGCAAAAAAAAGTCCGCTCGTAAAAATCTGCGGAATCACGAGAATGCAGGACGCGACTTTGGTTTCGGAATTGGGCGCGGATTTTATTGGATTTGTTTTTTGCAAAAAGTCTCCGCGAAATGTTAATGCGAATTTCGTGGAAGAAGGGCGGCGCGAATTGCAGGAAAAATTCGGCGAAAAAACGCCGCTCTTTATCGCGGTGGTAACGGAACTTGCGGGCGATGAATGGAACGCGGCTTTGGATTTGGCGCGGCGAAAAGTCGTGGACGCAATTCAATTTCATGGCATCGCACCGTCCGATTTGAAACAACAATATCTTGATGTCGCGCATTTTGTCGCGGCCAATGTTTCATGCGAGCAAGATCTTTTGAAAGTCGATGAATTTTTGAAAGGCGGCGAGTTCCGCGTTTTGATTGATTCTCGCTCGGCTTCGGAAGTGGGCGGAACGGGAATCCGCGTTGACGAAAAACTAGTTTTCGCATGCAAGGAAAAATCAAGGCTTTGGCTTGCCGGCGGAATTACGGCGGAAAATGTTTCTGAAATAATAGAAAAGTTTTCGCCTGAATTGATCGATGTTTCAAGTGGAGTCGAGTCTTCGCCCGGAATAAAAGACGAAAAAAAATTGCGGACGCTGTTCGCTCAAATAAAATAAAACGGAGAAAAATATGAACAATTCGATTGACGGATTTTTTGACTGCTACGGCGGAAAATATGTGGCGGAAGTTTTGCGCCGCCCGCTCGATGAACTTGAAGTGGCTTTCAACGAGGCGATGGCGGACGAAAAATTTTTGGACGAACTCAATACGATTCAGCGCGACTATATCGGGCGCGAGACTCCGCTTTACTTTTCACCGACTGCCACGCGCATTCTTGGCGGCGCGAAAATTTACATCAAACTCGAAGGCCTTGCGAACACGGGCGCGCACAAAATCAACAACGCGATGGGGCAGTGTCTTCTCGCAAAGCGCATGGGAAAAAATCGAATCATAGCGGAGACAGGCGCGGGGCAGCACGGACTTGCGACGGCGGCCGCTTGCGCAAAGCTCGGACTTGACTGCACCGTTTATATGGGAGAAGTTGACGTGAAACGTCAGCAGCCGAACGTTGCCGCGATGGAATTGTACGGCGCGAAAGTTGTTCCCGTGACTTCGGGAAGCAGGACGCTCAAAGACGCCGTGAACGAAGCGATGCGCGACTGGGCGGCGAATCCTGAAAACACGCACTACGTTTTGGGAAGCGCGCTCGGACCTGCTCCCTTTCCAGACATCGTTCGCGAATTCCAAAGCGTGATTGGGCGCGAAGTGAAAAGGCAGTGCGAGGAACGCGGAGTGAAAATCGGCGCGATGGTCGCCTGCGTGGGAGGGGGAAGCAATTCCATCGGATTTTTTTCTCCGTTCATCAAACAGAACGACGTGCGCTTGATTGGAGTGGAGGCTGGCGGAATTGGTCCTGGAATCGGGCAAAATGCGACGCGCATGAAGGGAGGTGCAAGCCGCGAAGGAATAATGCAAGGCTATAAAAGCCGCTTCCTTTTGGACGAGGACGGACAAGCCTTGCCAACTCGCTCGATAAGCGCGGGACTTGACTATTGCGGAATTGGTCCGCAGCTCGCAGCTCTCGGAAAATTAGGCCGCATAGAATTCACAAGCGCGCTCGACAGCGAGGCTTTGGACGCGGTGAAATTTTTTGCGAAGAACGAAGGAATCCTTTTCGCCTTGGAAAGCGCGCATGCTGGCGCGGCTGCGATTCGCATTGCAAAAGAAATTCCTTCCGACCAAGCCATTGTCATCAACATGAGCGGACGCGGCGACAAGGATGTTTTCATAACAAGCCCAGTTTTCCGCCGAGAAAAATGGCTCGATTTTCTGCACTCTGAAATCGAACGGCTGGAATCGCAAAAGGACGTGCACGAAAAATAAAACTTGATGAAGGCTGCGGAGCGAGAGGAATGTTTGAATGTGGGAGGGGTGCAATGGTAATAGATTTGTACGACATAATATTTGCCGTGGGCATTGTGTTTTTGATATACGCAACAATCAAGTATCTCAAAAAAAGCAAAAAGTTCAGGCATTGCGAGACCACCGAGGGCGAGTGTTCCGAGGTTCGCTCCACACGGTACAACTTCGTAGCCTGCATAAGCCGATATTTCTACACCTACACGGTGGACGGCGTTTTCTACACGGGCGAGGACTCCGATGCTTCTTTGTTCAGGTTCAAGAACAGGGACTTGACCAATCCCGTCACCGTGGAATATCTGAAGGACAGCCCTGAAATCTCGCGGCTTGCGGTCATTAAACACAAGAACGGATTTCAGATGTTTATGCTCTTGCTCTTTCTCGTCGCCTTGTTAGTGTATTCGGTCTTGCACAGGAACGGGATTTTGTGACAGGCAAGAATTTCTAGAGGCGCAGATTTTGGCAAAACAATTTTTAAGGAGTTATGATAAAAAGTTGCCTGCGATGTTGTCAATTTTTTACAGGAGGAAAAAATGAAAAAGATAAATTTGATGGCGCACCTTGTGGCGTGTTTTCCGAACGAGCGTCTTTCATTGGAAGCTGCTCGCGCGCTTGTCGAAGGCGGCGCGGACATTTTGGAAATCCAGCTGCCTTTCAGCGATCCGAGCGCGGACGGTCCTGCGATTCAGGATGCTTGCACGACGGTGTTGAAAAACGGCTGGCGCGTTTCGGACGGGCTTGATTTCATAAAAAAAATCCGCGCGGAATTTCCCGCCGTACCAATCTATCTGGTGAGCTACGGCTCGCTCGTGTACACTCCGGGCGTGAGGGATTTTTGCCAGCGCGCGGCTCTTTCCGGCGTGAACGGAATGATAATTCCCGACTTGCCATTCGACTTTGACGAAGGCCTTGGAGCGGCTTGCGAAGAATTCGGAATGCTCAACATTCCTGTGGCCTCCCCCTCGATGTCCGAGGAGCGGCTTTCAAAAATGGCGCGCGCGGGTTTCAAGTACGTCTACGCCGCTCTCCGCACCGGCATCACCGGAACTGAAACTTCGATTGGAAGCGAGACGCTGGATTTCATAAAAAAAGTCGGCTCGGGCGGAAGCCGCGTCTACGGCGGATTCGGCATTTCAAGCGGAAAGCAGTCCGCGCTTCTCGCAGACCATGTTGAAGCTGTGGTGGCAGGAAGCGTCTTCGTGCGCACGATTGCCGCGAACGCCGATGACGCGGAAAAATTGCGGCGCGCGGTGAAGGCGAAGGCAATAGACCTTTGCGGCGGGAATTGAGTTTCGCAGGAATGGCATATACCTCGATGCCATGTGTCGGGGTATATACCATGTTCCTATTCCTCATAATGCCCGCGGCAAGATTTCACGGTGATTCTGTCCTCCGCGACTTCGTAGACAAGGCGGTTCGTCTCGTCTATCCTACGGCTGTACTCGCCGTCCTTGTGTCGCAGTTTTTCGGGCTTGCCTTCGCCGCCGAGCGCGCCGTCTCGACTGATGCTTTGGAGCAGGCGGTTTATCTTTTTAAGTGTTTTTTGTCCTGCCCCTGCCAGTACACGTACTGGGCGAATCCTGTCTCGGTGAAAATGATTTTGCTCATTCCTCCGCCATCGCCTCAAGTTCTTCCATAGTCTTTTCGATGACTCGCCCTGCCTTGAGCTGCCGGTCGCTTTCGTCGAGCATGGCGTAATACTCAAGGTTGCGCTTTGCTTTGGCAAGCTCGTTGTACTCTTTTTCAGAAAGCATGACGACATTCTGGTTCTTTGGTCGGGAAAGCATGACCGTCTCGCCGTTGAACACCCGTGCGCAGACTAGCTTAAAATTATTCTTCACATCTATCGCTTTCAGAGCAAGCATGATTTCACCTCCTAAAAAAGTATCTTTTTCCATATCTAATATAATACAAAAATCGAACGTAGTCAATTAAATACTGCCTTTTTGACCTTTGCGGCGGGAATTGACACTTTAGGAAATTTTATTTATTATTGTGTGATGAATTTTTCTTCGATAATTTATTCCGTAATAGTGCTTCCGATTGAAAGTTTCATAGAATTTGTTTTTTGCTTTACGCTTTCAAAATTCGATGATTTCGCCGTTGCGCCTGCGATTTTCGCCGTGAGCCTCACGGTGAATTTCCTCGCGCTTCCCATTTATAATGTGGCGGACAAAATCCAGCTCAAAGAACGGAATCTGCAACAAAAGATGTCGCATTGGGTAAAGCGCATAAAGTCGGCGTTCAAAGGCGACGAGCAGTTTATGATACTGAGCACCTATTATCGCCAGAACAATTATCATCCGATTATGTCGTTCCGCCAGTCGCTGTCCGTCTTGATTCAGATTCCGTTTTTCATTGCGGCTTATCATTTTTTGAGCAACACTTCCCTGCTTGACGGACAAAGCATTTTGTTCTTAAAAGATTTGTCGAAGCCCGATTCTTTGTTGCCGCTGCCAATTATGGGGGGGGGGTACGCGATTTGCGATAAACGTCCTTCCGATAATCATGACGGCGATAAACGTCGCTTCGCTTTTGATTTATACGAAGGGCGCGCCTTTTCGTGAAAAAATTCAAGCGTTCGCGCTTGCGCTGATTTTTCTTGTTCTGCTTTACGATTCTCCTTCGGGACTTGTCTTTTATTGGATTTTAAATCAGATATTTTCACTGTGCAAAAACATTGTGCTCAAGACAAAGCATCCAAGGCGGATTTTGTATGCATTCTTGTGCGCGGTTTTGCTGTCGGTGTCCGCATACTTGATTTTGTTCAAGAACAATAAATTCTCGTCTGCGAAATGCGCTTTCTATTTTTTGACGGCAATTTTCATCTTCGCTCCGTTCATTTTGAAATTCTTGCGAGGCAGGAAAAATTTCAAAAATTGCGAAATTGCGTTTGCAAAGATTTTTTCGTCCGTTCCTGCGAGGCAGGAAACTGCGTTGATGGTGCTTTCCTGCGCAGTGCTTTGGCTTTTGTGCGGATTGCTCTTGCCTTCGAATGTGATTGCGACAAGTCCAGCGGAATTTGCATTTTTGGGAAACACTGATTCGCCGATTTCGTACATTTGCTCGTCGCTCGCATTTTTCGCAGGGCTTTTCGTTTTTTGGCCGCTTGTCATTTATAAAATGTTCGGCGCGAATAAAAAAGTGCGGAGCGCGATGCCGGTGATTTTTTTCGTGCTGGCAATCTGCGCATTGGCGAATGCATTTTTGTTCAAGCATGATTATGGCGTGCTGTCATTGTCATTTATGTTTGATGGAGGCAAGGTTTTTGCCCACAATTATTTTTTCTTTGGTTTTCTGCCTTTTGTTTTCATGTGTGTACCCATTGTGTTTTATGTTTGTATGAAAAAAACGAATTATCAGAATGTGTTTCTGTTTGCTATCGTTTGTGCTCAAATTTTAATTTCCGTTGGAAATATTGAAAAAATCAGGAAAAATTATAGGGAAGTCTTCACAAAGTATGAGGTTGATAGTCAGATTCCCGATGGTATCGTAGATGAAAATGGAAATATTGTTCCCCAATTTCATTTGAGCAGGACAAGAAAAAATGTTGTCGTCTTGTTTTTGGACAGAGCTATTTCTTGTTTTTTCCCGTATGTTTTGCAAGAATTTTCAGAATTAAAGACTGATTTTGATGGTTTTGTGTATTATCCAAATTGCGTCAGTTTCGGTGGACATACTATAACGGGTTCTTCTGCAATGTTCGGTGGCTATGAATATACCGGCGCATCTATGAATGAGAGAAAGTCCGTTCTCTTAAAAGACAAGCATAACGAGGCTTTGTCTTTGATGCCGCGCATTTTTTCGGAAGCAGGCTTTGAGGTTACTGTTGTGGATTTGCCTTACACTAACTATAAAATGTATTTTGACAAAACTGTTCTTTCGGATATTAAAAATGTAAATGCGCTCGAACTTTCCAAAAAAGTAGGAGACAAATATCTTGCTGAACATTCTTCGGATTTTACAATTAATGAGGATGTCGTTTGTTCGCAGAGAATAAAAAAATTCTGCTTTATGGAAGTGATATTTCCTTTGTTGAGAAAAAAATTTTATGATGGTGGCAGATATTGTTCAGAGATTCAATTGCTTATGGAAAAATATTCTAAATCATTTTTTGATAGTTATAGTGAACTGTTCTATCTTGATGAATTGACAGAATTTGACGCGTCAAATGACACTTTTACAATAATTGCGAATGATTTGACACATTACAACAATGATTTCACATTGATTGGAAGTGACTATCGTCCAGGCATGTCTATTAAAGGAAATAATGAAAGCAAGACAGGATTTTATGATGCGACGACTAAAGGAGAAATAACGTCATACCAAGTT
This sequence comes from uncultured Treponema sp., assembly GCA_947178095.1. GTDB lineage: Bacteria > Spirochaetota > Spirochaetia > Treponematales > Treponemataceae > Treponema_D. The sequence goes on along the minus strand of CAMWWZ010000041.1, from coordinate 5,826 downwards.
AACGCTTGTGCATATTTGCTTTTGTCGAAATGGCTAAAATATTTGAGGAAAAATAATTGTTATGATAATACAAGAATAATTGTTGTCGCTGACCATGGATTTTTTGAAAATTATGTGCCGTTTCGTCATTTCAAAAAAAGTGATGATGATTTTTGTGCGGGAGCATTCAATCCATTGCTTTTGTTCAAGGATTTTGATATGCATGGTGAACCTGAAGTAGACAATGCTTTTACCAGCAATGCTGAAACTCCGAATCTCGCGATAAGAAATTTGCCTGTTTCCAATGTAAATCCCTTTACGTGCGAAACATTGTGTCACGCGTATGATTTTTCTTCATTTACTATTGTTGATGTAACAGAGAGTGGAAAAAAAATGAATCCCAGTGAATGGGAAGACAAAACCCAATTTGTTGACAAAGAGGTTTACGCTTATACCGTCCGCGACAACATTTTTGACGAGAAAAATTGGACGAAACTTGACACTTCGGAGGCGGAAAAATAAAATCAGTAGTGAAACTTGCAGGACGCGATGAAAATTTCATCGTCAGAAACTTTGTAGACAAGACGATGCTCTTGGTTTATCCTGCGAGACCAATAATTCGAAAGTTTATGCTTGAGCGGTTCTGGCTTTCCAATACCGGAAAATGGAGTTCGGCAAATGTTTTTTATGAGTTCGTTGATTTTTGCAAACGTCTTTTTGTCGAACGACCATTCTTGGTAGTCCGCAAAAGCCTCCTCGGAAAACGAAACTTTCATAATGCTGATTCGTCAATGGAGTGCACTGCGCCGGATTCAATTTGTGAAATTGAGCGGAGCAAATGTTCGCGGTTTGCATCTGTCGAAAGAAGATATTCCGTTTCGTCATCGACATCTCGAACGGAAATCTCAATTTTTCGTCCAAAAAACATCGTTTTGAGCGAATTCAAAAAATTCAAGTTGAGTTCATCGCAATTTAATGAAAATGTGCTTTGCATAAAAAACCCCACAAAAAGTCAATGCAATTTTTGGCAATTCGAAGATGACTCTTCTCATTGTAAGAAATTATAGCAGAAAATACGGAAAAAGTCCACATTATTTTTTGGACACGGAAAAATTGCACAGCGCGGTGAAGGAGAAGGCGAGGGAACTTTGCGGCGGAGATTGATTCGCGCGAAGCTTTCCTGCAAAAAAAATATCCGCAGGATCTGCGCTTTGCGCAAACTCTGCGGATGTAAAACGAAATCTTCCCTCAATTCTACCTTACTTCGTAAATCCAGCCTTCGGGCGCTTTTTCCGTTCCCATTTGGATTCCCGTCAAAGTCTCGCGCAACTTTCCGAGCACAGGTCCGATTGAGTCCATTCCGCTTGGAACGAGAATTTCTTTTCCGCCGTCGCTGATTTTTCCGATGGGCGAGATGACCGCCGCAGTTCCGCACAAGCCGATTTCCTGGAAATCCGGCAGCTCGTCGCGGCGCACTTGGCGTTCCTCGACTTCCATTCCCAAATAATCGCGCGCCACTTGGATGAGCGAACGCCGCGTAATCGAAGGCAAGATCGAATTCGATTTTGGCGTGACAAGTTTTTTGTCCTTGGTGACGAAAAGAATGTTCGCGCCGCCGGTTTCTTCTATATAAGTATGCGTGGCAGGATCCGTGTAGATGTTTTCGGCAAAGCCCGCCTTGTGCGCCTGAACGATGTTGTGAAGGCTCATCGCGTAGTTGAGGCCTGCCTTTATGTCGCCGGTGCCGTGCGGGGCTGCCCTGTCAAGTTCCGACATTCGCACCGAAATCGGCTTTACTCCTCCCTTGAAATATGGGCCGACTGGCGTTGTCAAAATCCTGAACTGATATTCCTCTGCGGGCTTCACGCCGATTACGCTGCTAGAGCCGAACATGTACGGGCGGATGTAAAGCGTCGCGCCGCTTCCGTAAGGCGGAACGAAATCGATGTTTTCTTTTATTGTCGCGAGCACCGCCTGCACGAATTTGTCCTCGGGAAAAACAGGCATCTCAAGGCGCAGGCAGCTGTCCTTCATTCGCGCCGCGTTCAAGTCCGGGCGGAACGTGACGATTCGCCCGTCGGCGGTGGTGTACGCCTTGAGTCCTTCGAAGCAAGTCTGCGCGTACTGCAAGACGCCCGCGCATTCTGAAATCGTAATCGTATGGTCGCTTGTGAGCGCGCCTTCATCCCATGCGCCGTCCTTGTAATTGGCGACGAAACTTTTTCCGCTTTCCATGTAGGCAAACGGAAGATTTGCCCAGTCGAGATTTTTTGCCATAATTTTCTCCAAAAGAAAATGTAAGGGAAACTTCTAAAAACTTCAGTCTTTCGAAGTTTCCTTATATCGCATTGCGATTTGATTCAGTATAAAACTATTGAAAAAAAAATGCAAGTATCAACAACAAGCGAGTTTCTTTTTCTTGAAGCCCTTTGCGGAAGCGAAAATCTTCGTTCCGCATTCTATTTTGCGAACTGTTCTTCCGTTCCGAATTTCTCGAAGACCGCGCGCGCCAAATAAATGAAAGGCGTGTCCAAAAGGCTCGTGAAAATGTAGATGACGTAGCACGAAATTGTCACGGAAATGAGCGTCGGCTTGTCGAAGATTCCTGCGAACGCGAGGAAGTTGAAAAGCGCGATGTTGATCGCCTGCGAAATCAATGTCGAGCCGTTGTTGCGAAGCCAAAGGAATTTCCTGCCGTCGCCGCAAAGCCTCGTCGTGAACGCTCGCCATTTTTCGTAAGCCCAAATGTCGAACATCTCGCTCGCCGCGAATCCCGCGAAGCTCGCCGCCAAAATGCGCGGAGTGTTCGAAAAGAGCGTTCGCATCGCGCCCATAACGCCGTCGTTGGGGGAGGGAACGTAGCGCACCCAAATCGTCGAGAAAAATATGAACGCCACGCTCGCGCATATTCCGATGAGCACGCCGCGCCTTGCGATCTTCTTTCCGTAGAATTCGCTCAGAATGTCCGTCGCCAAAAAAGTTGACGCGAAAAGCGTGTTGCCCAAAGTCTGCTCCATTCCGAAAGCGTCCACGAGCACCGCCACTTCGATGTTCGCCAAAATCGTCGCGAGCGCGATCCATGCGAAGACTCCGCCGTTCCCGAAAAACCGGAACAGGAAAATCAACGCGCCGTATGAAAACAAAAGCGACGCCACAAGAAGAATTTCGTTTGTCATTTTTTTCCGCACGAGATTTTCATTATTCTCGAGCCCTCCGCCATAAAAGTGATTTTTTCTTTTCCGCCAAGCGCGAAAATGTCTTCCGCATTAAAATCGGACTTGAGAATCTTTTCCGCAGAATCTTCCGAATCGCGCTCGCCGCCTTTCACGCGCCCGCTTCCTTCGAGCACGAAAAAAAGGATCGTGTCGCGCGGATTTTTTTTCTCGCCCGAATTGAACGCCGAATACGCGCCTGAAATCTTTATCTCTTCCAAAGAAAAATACTCGCATTCGAAACTTCCGCCGAACTGCGCGACTTTCGCAAGCGGATTTTTTTTGATCGACTTCAATCCCTTCTCAATATGCACTTCGCGCGGCCGCCCCCAGTCGTAGAGGCGGTAGGTGAGGTCGCAGGACTGCTGCACTTCCAAAAGCCGCAGGCCTCCGCCTATCGCGTGCACAGTGCCCGAAGGAATGAAAACGAAGTCGCCTTTTTTTACGGGAACTTCGTTCAAATATCTTTCGAGTGAATTTGATTTTATCGCGTCCGCCAATTCTTCCGGGGAACGCTCGCCGTCCATTCCGTAGACGAGCTTCGCGCCGTCCTTCGCGTCAAGGACATACCAGCATTCAGTCTTTCCGACATTCCCCGCGCCTTCGAGCGCGACGGCACATTCGTCGTCGGGATGGACTTGGACGGAAAGCCTTTCGTCCGCGTTTATTATCTTCACGAGAAGCGGATATTCGCCGCCTGAGTATTCGAGGAAATCTTTTTGCAGGCCGTTTTCGTGAGTGGACGCGAGCCAAAGCTCGTAGCCCCAGACTTTTTCAAATTTCAGCGCGTCAAGTTTAATCATGTTTTTCCCTTAAGAAAGTTCAATCTGCGTCGGCATTTTGCGGGCGCAAGCGGATTTTCAGCCCCAAAGCCTTTCGGGATAATATCCGCCCGCGATTTTCGCAGCGATTTCCTCGCGCACGATTTCGCGGTCCTCGGGATAAGTCATTCCGAACCAAGATTCGCTTGACGCGAAGAACTTGATTTTGCCCTTGCCGGTTTTTCCGATGTCGCTCGCCGCCACGGGAAGCAAAGCCTCTTCCTTTTCGGTGAAAAGCCCGCGCTCGCGGAAGTTCTCCCAGTATTCGTGGAACGTCTCGAAGGCCTTCGGCGAGAATCCGAAAAGATTCATGCTCACCCATTCCTTTCCCGAAAGCGCGACTTTCTTTCCGTCAAGCTCGCTCACGATTTTTCCTTCGTCATAGTAGATTTTCGTGTTCTCGACGATCGTGGAAAGAGTGCCGCCTTCCACTGTGCACACGCCGCGCGAGACAGAGCCGTTTTTGCTCATAGTCTTTTCGAGGACATAGCCGACCATCGCGTGTTCCGAAGAATCGTTCGGAATCGCGGAAAGGTATTCGCCCAAAGTCTTGAACGCCTCGCGCCCGTAGTAGTCGTCGGAGTTTATCACGGCGAAAGGCGAGCGGATTTTCTCCTCGGCGCAAAGCACGGCGTGGACAGTGCCCCAAGGCTTTTTGCGCCCTTCCGTCCGCGCGATTTCCTCTTCCGTCAAAAGCGACTCGCGACTTTGGAAAACGTAGTCCGCGTCGAAGTGCGCCGCGATCCTGTCGAAGAGACGCTCGCGGAAATCCTTTTCGATGTCGCGCCTTATTATGAAAACGACGTTCGCAAAGCCGCTCTTTTTCGCGTCGTAGCATGCGAAATCCAAAAGGCATTCGCCGTTCTTTCCTACAGCGTCAATCTGCTTCACTCCGCCGTATCGACTTCCCATTCCAGCCGCCAGCACCAAAAGCGTGGGTTTCATATTTCCTCCTGAAAAGCAAGTGATTTTCGCCTGTGTTTTTATGCTTTGAACTGGATTTGATTCTAGCACATTTTGGAGGAATGTGCAAGTGAGACGATGATTTTGTGGCGCAGCGCTTGAAAAGCCGTCCGAACGCAAAAGGAACGCGTGAGCGTCATGCCGCGCTTCATCATAAGATCCATTACTTTGTCAAGGTTGTACGACCTTACGTCAGTAACCTGCGCTATGTGGTCGTAACGCTACATGTTACTTATAATTACGTTTGCTTGATGAGTATGGTATTGAGAGTTGCTGGTAGTTGCACAAATAGTCCTGCTACCAGCATATATCTCAATTTTTTTGCTTTATTTTGATGTGATCATGTTGGCGTAAAGTTTCCATCCATCCGCCGTCTTGTATGCGTTAACTGCACTGGCAGGAACATAAATATTCTCTAGCTTTAAGTTAATTTGAAAAGGAACATGGTTACTGTCAATTGTGGGTGGAATTGTAGATAAGACAGTAACGCTCGTAAGACTGGAGCAACCAAAGAACGCAGACCAACCGATTGAGTTCACGCTGCTTGGAATGGATACGCTTGTAAGACTGGAGCAGTTTTCGAATGCATTAATTTCGATTTCCGTTACGCTATTTGGAATTGTAACATTTGTAAGACTGGTACATCTAGCGAATGCACTGTAGCCTATTTTTTTCACTTTGGTTGGGATACTGACACTCGTAAGGCTGGTACAACCACTGAATGTCATGTCGGTTATTTCCGTCAAGTTGCTTGAAATAGTAACATTTTTAAGGTTAGCGCAGTCCTGAAACGCACCTGCGCCGATTTCCGTCACGCTGTTTGGAATAGTAATGCTAGTAAGGGCGGTGCA
>CAMWWZ010000040.1 GCA_947178095.1 uncultured Treponema sp. | reverse complement strand
GGGATAAAAAGACTTTCGTGCTTGACTTTGTGAACAAGTACAAGGATATGGTCGAAGCGTTCGAGCCGTATTATACGACGACATTGCTTGCGAACACCGTTACGCCGTCGGCGGTGTACGAAATCGAGGCGAAGCTCGATGGGTATATGATACTTGATCCGTATGACATTCAAATGGCGGCGGAAATCATCTATAAGAGAATTATTGAAACAAAGGGCAAAAACCAGCTGCGCTTTTATATGCAAAGGGCGGAAAAGAAAATCATGGAATACGACATTGACAGGCAACGCGAGATTGTCGCCACCGTCCGGCATTTTGTCAGGTTCTACGAGTTTTTGATACAAGTGTCATGCTTTGAAGATGTGGAATTGCACAAGAAATATTTGTTCTTGACTTATTTGGTCGCGTTCATAAACATACGCAATCCGGGCGCAGGCTTTGATTTGAGCGACAAGATACGTGCGGACAACTTCGTGCAAAAGAAAGGCGAGGAGCATAAGTCCGCCCAGATTGTTCCCAATCCCGTGGTAAAGCTTCCGATAGCCGAGGCGTTCGACCTGACGGAAGAAAGCGTAAAACGCTTGTCGGAAATAATAGCCGAACTCAACACTCGCACGGGCAAGCAATACGACAGTGACCTTGTTATTAAGTCTATGCTGCAAATACGGGATTTGCTCAAAAAGTCGGAGCCGCTGCGCCAATACGCAAAGGCGAACACCGAGCAGGATTTCGCGTTCCCCTATTACGAGAGCGCGGACGATATTCTGATAGAAGGCTTGTCGCAAAACCAAGATTTCTTCACGCTGCTGCTCAACAATGATGATGTCAAGAAAGAGATGCTTGGCATATTTCTTTCGGAAATCTATAAGGAACTTAGGCGTGGGTGATTGATACGGAAGTTGGCAGTCCGCAATTCTTGCGGCTATAAAACGGTATTTTTCAAATGTTGAGTCGCTTAAAGGTCTTGTGATGCTGTCAGATGAAAATTACTGCAAACCTACAAAAGTCAGGACAGACAAAGCGTTTCGCTGTTGAGGATGCGGCTTGACAAAGTACAAAGTGGATGCTACACTGTACTACAGAAAAAAGGAGGCGGTCTATGAGCTTTTCAATCAGACTTACGGCGGAAGAAAAGTCGCTTGCGGAAAGTTATGCGAGGCTTAATTCTATGGCGTTGGGCGAAGCGTTCAAGCGGGCTCTTTTCGAGAAAATCGAAGACGAGTACGACATTGCGGTTGCCGACGAAGCATATCGTGAATATGTTGACGGCGGGCGCAAGAGCCGCCCCATTTCTGAATTGTGGAGCGAATTGAATTTATGACTTATGGCGTTGAAACAACGGCGCGCTTCAACAAGGAATTCAAGAAACTCGACAAATATACGCAACGCTTGATAAAGGCATGGATTGAAAAAAATCTTGTGGGGACAGAAGACCCGCGCCGGCATGGAAAAGGCTTGACGGCAAACAGAAGCGGACAGTGGCGGTACAGGATTGGCGATTACCGCCTTATTTGCAATATCGATGACGGTCGCCTTGTGATTCTTGCCTTGTCCGTGGGGCATCGGCGCGAAGTGTACGATAATTGAGGATTCCTCAAACTTTAATGGAGTTGGATGGTAATTAATAGACAAGGCAATTTATTTGCCGGCAGAGCGCGGAAGAGATTTTTGAAGACGGAAAATAAAAAGCCGTGCGTTCGGAAAATGTTTGTATGAAAGACAGGCATGACAGAACAAATCGCCTATTCCGTCCGCTCACTCAAAACAATTGCATTGCTACCCCCTTCTTTCCTCTTGACAAATTCCCCGAATTGCTATAACTATAAAATTAAACTCGCAAGAAATTGAAATTTCCTGCGGGCTTAATATAGAATTTCAGGAGGCTGATTTTATGAAGCGCAATCTCAAAGAGTTGGTTGGAAAGATGACTCTGGAAGAAAAGGCGGGGCTTTGTTCGGGACTGGACTTTTGGCACACGAAGCCGATTCCGCGTCTCGATGTTCCTTCGGTGATGGTGAGCGACGGGCCTAGCGGCTTGCGGAAGCAGGACTTGGAAGGCGACCACCTTGGAATGAACGACAGCATCAAGGCTGTGTGCTTTCCGAGCGGCTGCCTTACGGCTTGCTCGTTCGACACGGAACTTTTGCAAAATCTTGGAGAGATTCTCGGCGACGAATGTCAGGCGGAGGACGTTTCCGTAATTCTCGGACCTGCGATCAACATAAAGCGTTCTCCGCTTTGCGGGCGCAACTTTGAATATCTTTCCGAAGATCCTTTCCTTGCCGGAAAACTGGGCGCAGCGTATGTCAAAGGCGTTCAGTCCAAAAACGTCGGCACTAGCGTCAAGCACTTCGCCGCCAACAATCAGGAATTCCGCAGAATGTCGTGCTCAAGCAATATCGACGAGCGCGCTTTGCGCGAAATCTATTTGCCCGCGTTCGAAGAGACTGTGAAAGAAGGCAAGCCCGATACGATTATGGCCTCCTACAATCGTGTGAACGGAACTTTTGCCGTGGAAAGCAAATTTCTTTTGACGGATTTGCTCAGAAAAGAATGGGGATTCAAAGGATACGTCGTTTCGGACTGGGGCGCGGTAAACGATCGCGTTTCAGGCTTGAAGGCAGGACTTGACCTTGAGATGCCGTATTCGGGCGGCTGCACGGACAAGCAGATTGTTCAGGCGGTGAAAAGCGGAAAACTTTCCGAAAGCGTTTTGGACAAAGCCGTCGAGCGCATTTTGCGCATCGTGTTCAAATTCGTAGATTCACGAAAGGCTGGAAATTTCGACAAAAAGGCGCATCAAGCCGAGGCCGTCAAAATCGCGCAGGAATCGATGGTGCTTTTGAAAAACGATTCGAACCTTTTGCCTTTGAAAAAGAAAGACGCAGACGACATTCTTTTTGTGGGCGCGTTTGCGAAAACTCCTCGCTACGAAGGCGGCGGCTCTTCCCACATAAACGCTTGGAAAGTGGATTCGTTTTTGGACGCGGCGAAAGAAGCGGGAATTTCCGTCAAACATCTTGCCGGCTACGATCTCAAAGAAAACAAGTCCAAGGACAAGACCCTTTTGGAAGAAGCGGTGGCTGCCGCGAAAAAGGCGAAAATCGTTGTGATTTTTGCGGGGCTTCCCGACAGTTACGAATCCGAAGGCTATGACCGCGACCACATGAAGATGCCGCAGAATCAGGATTTGCTCATCGAGGAAATCGCGAAGGTGCAGAAAAATGTTGTCGTTGTTTTGCACAACGGCGCTCCCGTGGAAATGCCATGGGCGAACAATGTCAAGGCGATTTTGGAAAGCTATCTTGCAGGAGGCGGAGTTGGAACTGCGCAGTTCAACTTGCTTTTCGGCGACGCGAATCCTTGCGGAAAGCTCGCGGAAACTTTCCCAATCAAACTCGAAGACAATCCTTCATATTTGAATTTCCCTGGCAACGGAAAGGACGTGAATTACGCCGAAGGAATTTTCGTGGGTTATCGATATTACGACAAGAAAAACATGGAAGTTCTTTTTCCGTTCGGACACGGACTTTCGTACACGAAATTTGAATATTCGGACTTGAAATTGAGCGCGAAAAAAATCACCGACGAGGAAACTTTGGAAGTGAGCGTCACCGTCAAAAATGTTGGCCGCCGTGAAGGAAAGGAAATCGTGCAGATTTACGTCGCGCCGAAATCTCCGTTCCGCGAAATGCGCGCCCAAAAGGAATTGAAGGCGTTCGCGAAAGTTTCTCTCAAGCCCGGCGAATCAAAGACCGTGAAAATGACTTTGGCAAAACGCGCGTTCGCGATGTGGAGCGCAGCCCTTCAAGATTGGTTTGTTCCGAGCGGAGAATATGAAATCCTTGCCGCGGCTTCTTCGCGCGACATCCGCCTTTGCAAAAGTGTGAGCGTCGCTTCCACGCAGAAACTTCCGTTCAAGGTTGAGCCGAACACTGTGTTCGAAGAATTGATGGAAGACGAGGATGCCAAGGAATTCGCCGCTCCGATTGTTTCCGCCGCTTTCAAGGGAATGTCAGGAGGCGAGGATCGCGGCGAAAGTTCCAAGACCGCCGTCAGCGACGAGATGCTCTGGGGAATGTTAAAGAGCATGCCTTTGCGTTCTTTGAGAAGCTTCTCTTCGCTGAATGATGCCGATGTCGTGAAACTTATTGAAGACATAAACAAAAAACTAAAAGTTTAAAGTTTGCGACGAAATGGGAAATTGCGTAAACAAGCAGTTTTTGCGGTTTTCGGTAGCGAAGCGAACGAAAATGCGAGTTTCGCGAGCAAGCGAAAACTCGAAGTAAAAATTGTCGTATCATTTTTGCGACAATTTTTACTGTTTCTAGATTTCAAAAATGAGCGCGTTCGTTTTTTCGTCGCGCTCGTTTTTTTCTTTCGCGTCGCAAATCAAATCGCCTGATTCCACTTTTTTTCCCGGCGGACAAATCGCAAGCGAAAATCCTTGTCTAGCGCAGGCGTAGTGTCCGCGCGCGCCTTTTTGCGCAAGGTGGATCGTGTCGGAAACAATTCGAATGCTTTCACCTTGTTCCGATTTTTCAGAAAGTTTTTTCGCATTCTCATTTTTTTGAACGAACACAAACGAAAGCACGGCGCGCTCTTTTGGAAGCCCGGACTTTTCGGAAAGCGACAAAAGTCTTTTCGGTGCGTCTGCGGTTTCGAACGCGAAGTTGCACCATTTTCCGCTCGCGCCGCTTTTTCCGGCTCTGCGTCCGTCCATCGGGCATCTTCCTTGGTGCGGGCAAGGCGCGGCAGCGAAAAATCCGTTTCGCAAAAATGCGTCGCGCATCAGAGAAATGAATCGAGCCGAATTCGGAACTCCCGGCTCAATGAGTAGGACGGAAGCGTTTTTCTGCAAATACGGAAAGAGTGCCTTTGAATATTTTTTTGCGAGCGCGTCGGGCGGCGCGGATTCGCTTTGCAGGATTTCGTTGAAGATGTTCGCGCAAGTGAGCAACGCGGCCTTTTGGCGGATGCTCGCGCCGAGCGAATCTTTTACGCGGATTATTTTCCACGGAAGAAAATCCGCATTTTCATTCGCATTTAGTTTTTTGCTTTCTTCGGAATTTTTTGCTTTGGCAGTTTTCGCCGCAATCGAAAGAAAAATTTCTTCTCCCAAATTCAAGGCTTGCCGGGAAATGTCCATCGCATGCCAAACGAGATTTTTTTTGCGGAGCGCAGGCTGCGAAAGCCACAGCGCACAAATCACAGTGAGCGGCCCGCTTCCGATGTCGAGGCAGATGTCGCCGTCGCGCAAAAACGAAAAATCCAAATTTGAAAAAAGCCTCGTGAGGCGCACCAAATTCCACCACATGAAATATCGCGTGTATGCCACGAGCGCGGTTTTTTCGTTCATGTAGCCTTTTCTGCGCCGCTCGCGTTCGTCGGTCATTTGGTGGCTCAAGTCGCGGATTTGTTTTGGAAGCGCGCTTTCCTGCTTTGAATTCGCGGGAATTATGTCCTGAATTATTTTGTCGAAATTCTCGAGCACTGCGAGCGCGTCTTGCGGAATTTTTTTTGTGTCGAAAAGTTTTTGAATTGTTTGGCTCATTTTTATTTCCGAATTTAATTTTTAAACTTCCGATGAATCTTTCGAATCTGAATTCTCGCGATATTTTCTTATCGTGAAAAACGAATCCAAAAGTTCAGCCTTGGCTTTTTGAATTTGCGAAAGCGCGGACTTTCCGTCCAAAAAACAATCCGCCTCGCTTATGATTTGATTTCGCGCGCCTTCAATCGTGAATTTTTTTTGGTAAATGAGATATTTGATCCGCAGGATTTTTTCGATGTCGCTTTGGGAATACGTGCGCCTTCCGCTCAAATTTTTTTGCGGCGCGAATCCGGGAATCACTTCTTCCCAATAGCGCAGGACGTGCGGCTTCACGCCTGTAATTTCCTCGACTTGTCCGATTGAATATGTCATTCTCGTTTCCTCAATTTTTCAACGGCGAAAAAATTTCAGCTTTTAAATTGCCGAAACTCGTATCAAAGTGAATGCGCAATTTCAGCCATTTCATGGCATCTCGAAAAACTTGCCTTTGGCAATTTTTTCGAATGTGCCGACGAGTTTTAAGTCGCTATGATAGCGCGACTTAAAACATCGCATTTTCAAAGTTACCTCTAAAAACTGAAGTTTTTAGAGGTTTCCCTTAAAATCTTCCCATTTTTTGCGGCTTGCTTTGAGTTCCAGTTGAACCGGAATTTTGTCAAGCCCCAAATCTTCGCGAATTCGGTTTTTCAAAAATGCGATGTACGTCTGCGGCACGGATTCAGGGCGCGTCGCGAAAATCACGAACGAAACTGGACTTGTGCCGATCTGCGTCATGTAGCGAATTTTAAAATGCATCGTGCGGCTTGCGGGCGGCGGATATTTTTGAAGCCAGTCGCGAAGCGCGTTGTTCAAAGCCGAAGTTTCGATTCTGCGGTTGACTTGCTCGTAAAGTTCCAGTGCGGTGTCCATGAGGCGTTTCATTCCGTCGCCGTTCAATGCGGAAGTTTCCACGATCGGAGCGAAGTTCATTTGCCCGAACATTATGCGTATGTCCTCTTCGGCTTTGCGAGCCGCCGCCCTGCCTTTTTCCTGCGTGTCCCATTTGTTCAAAATGAAAATTATCGGGCGACCGCGCTCGTATGCAAGCGCGCAGATTTTCTTGTCTTGCTCGGCAAGGCCTTCTTGCGCGTCGATGAGCAGGAACACGACATCGCATTCGTCGAGCGTTTTTATCGCGCGATTTACCGAATAATATTCCACGTTTTCTTTTACTTTCGCCTTGCGCCTGATTCCCGCCGTGTCCAAAATAATGCAGTCGCGCCCGTTGTAGCGGAACGTGCCTTCAACCACGTCGCGCGTTGTTCCTGCGTAGTCGCTTACGATCGAAGATTCGGTGTGCGTGAGGCGGTTTGTCAAAGTTGATTTTCCTGTGTTCGGCTTTCCGAGCACCGCGATTCGAATTGGAGGCGAATCTTCTTCGCCTTCCTTTACTTTCGAAAAATCCAAGCGCGAAACTATTTTTTGCGCCAAAGGCGTGATGTTGTCGCCGTGTTCTGCGGAAATCAAAACCAAATCTTCAAAGCCGAATCGCGCGTAGTTCCATGCCAAAGCCTCGTTGCGTCCGCCTTCGGTTTTGTTCACCGCAGCGATCACTTTGTGCCAATGCGGGCGCAGCAGCGCGACGAATTCTTCGTCCTCGGGAGTCGTTTCCTCCGCGTCCAAAAGCAAAAGAATCAAATCCGCCTTTTGCAGCATCTCTACGGTTTTTGCAACAACAAGATCGTCGAGAGTGTTCGTGCTGATTTTGTGGACTCGGCGTTGGCTCGCGCCCTGGCTTTTTCCTTCGCGCTCATCGCGCGTAAGCTTGAAGCCGCCCGTGTCCATCAGATGCACCGGCATTCCCGCGATGAAAGCCGTGCCTTCGATTGGATCGCGCGTTACGCCAGGCGTCGGGTCAGTGATGGCGATTCGCTTGTGCATAAAGCGATTGAACAGCGTGGACTTTCCGACGTTCGGGCGGCCAGCGATCACGACGAGCGGAAGATTCACATAATTTTTGCTTGGGTCGAATTTTATTTTTTCGTCCGAAATTCGCGCGGAAGGCGCGTCCTGAATTTTTTTCATAGTTCTTTCCAATATTTTTTTGCTTCGCTTTTCATTTCCGAAATCGTAGTTTGGGAAAGGTTTTTCTTTACGAGCGGAATCAAATTCGAACTCATGCTCAAACTGCGCACTCCGATTCCAGCGAGCACGGAAAGGCATTCCGTCCGCGAAGCCATTTCTCCGCAAATCGAAACTGGAATGCCTTCGCTTTTCGCCGCGTCAACCGTGCGCTTTATCAAAAAAAGCACGGCGGGGTGAAACTCGTCGTAGAGCGAAGAAACGTTCGTGTTCTCGCGGTCAACTCCAATCGTGTATTGCGTGAGATCGTTCGTGCCGATGGAAAAAAAGTCCGCCTGCTTTGCAAGCGACGCGGCGCAAATTCCTGCGGCGGCAGTCTCAATCATTATGCCAAGCGGAACATTTTTTTTGAACGGAATTTTTTCGGATTCGAGTTCGTCGCAAACTTGCTTTATGATTGCCTTGGTTTGGCTTATTTGGCTTGCGTCCGTGATTAGAGGAAGCATTATGCGAAGGTCGCCGAAAACGCTCGCGCGATAAAGCGCGCGAAGTTGCGTGCGAAAAAGCCTCGGATAATTCAGGCTCAGGCGAATCGCGCGAAGTCCCATAAGCGGATTTTTTTCTTCGATGTTCGGCGCGTCCATAAGGCTCAAAAGTTTGTCGCCGCCCAGGTCGAGCGTGCGGATTGTCACGGGCTTTCCTTTCATCGTTTCGAGCACGCGCTTGTATGCTTCGAATTGAGTTTCTTCTGTAACAGTTCTAATCGCGCTTGCGTTCGAGGAATTCAGCTCGTTCATAAAAAGGAATTCCGTCCTGAAAAGTCCGATTCCTTCCGCGCCTTCTTGCAAAGCGCGTTCGGCTTCTTGCGGCGTTCCGATGTTCGCATAAAGATTGAATTTCGTTCCGTCCTTCGTCTTTGCGGGAAGCGAACGGAATTGCAAAAGTTCTTGGCCGCGCTCGCTCTGCTTTTTTATTTTCGTGACGTAGCTGTCGATTGTCGCGCCGTCCGGCTCGATTATGATTTCGGATTTGTCCGCGTCGATTATCACGGTTTCGCCGCTTTTGATTTTCTTCGTGATTTTCGGAATTGCGGAAACGGCCGGAATCGAATAATTCCGCGCGAGAATCGCAATGTGGCTTGAAGTGCCGCCTTGCGTGAGCGCGATGCCGATTATTTTTTTTTCGGAAAGAATCGAAAAGTCGCCCGGGCTTAATGAATGCGCAATCAAGACGCAACGTTCCGGAATCTCTTCGATATTGAACGGATGAAGATTCATCATTTCATTTATGACGCGCCCAAAAATGTCCGTGATGTCCTGCCCGCGCTCCGCCAAATAATTGTTACCGCTTTCGCGCAGGCGATTCGAATATTCTTCGATTTTCAATTTTAAAATGTGCTCGACATTGAAAAGCTCGCGCTTCAAAAGGTCTTCCACTTCCCCGTTGAAAACAGGATCCGCGAGCATCAGCGTGTAGGTTTCGAAAATATCTTTTTGCGTCTTGTCCGCGTCCTTGCCTTGCGAATTGATTTGGTCGAGACGGATTTTGATTTGCGCGGAAACTGTGTCGCGGGCGCAAGTGTAGCGCAACCATTCTGATTCGAGCTGTTCGATTGTAATCGGCGTTTGAGGAATTATGCGCTGCGTCGGCTCCGGAATTACGAACGCCTTGCCGCTTCCGATGCCGGAAGAAATCGACGTCCCGAATAGAATGTCCATTTTCCTATTATATAGAATAATCGCATTTAAGTCAAATGATTCCGCGAGAACGCCGTGAGTTTTTTGAAGCGAAAGTTTCGGCATGCGCAACGCGAAATGCGGGGTCTTGGGGCGGCAGCCCCAAGCGGTGCTGGGGAAAGTAGGTGGTTTGGAGGGAGAAAACCCCCGCTTCCGAGTAGAGGGGTTGTCTCCCTCCAAATTTACCCATTGCATTTTTCCGCGCGAAGTGCTATTATAATTTGCCATGGAAAAAGACGCGAAAAAAATCCAAATACTCGACTCCACTTTGCGCGACGGCGCGCAGGGCGAAGGAATCAGCTTTTCCGTTCAGGACAAAATCCACATCGTGCGCGCGCTCGACGAACTCGGCGTTGACTTCATCGAGGCGGGAAATCCGGGAAGCAATCCCAAGGACATAGAATTCTTTCAAGAGATGAAAAAAATCACGCTCAAAAACTCAAAGCTTTGCGCGTTCGGCTCGACAAGGCGGAAAGACATCAAGCCTTCCGAGGACGCGAACTTGCAGAGCATTTTGGGCGCGGGCACAAAACACGCCGTGATTTTCGGAAAGACGTGGCTTTTCCATGTCACGGAAATTCTTCGCACTACGCCTGAGGAAAATCTTGCGATGATAAAAGATTCCGTGGAATTTCTCGTCCAAAACGGAATGACTGTTCTTTACGACGCGGAGCATTTTTTCACGGGATTCAAGGACAATCCGAAATACGCGCTCGAAACTCTCCGCGCGGCGAAGGAAGGCGGCGCGAAAGTTCTTTCGCTTTGCGAGACGAAAGGCGGCGCGCTTTTGAACGAATGCCGCGAAGCCGTAAAAGCCGCGGTCGAAGAATTCGGCGCGGAATGCACGATCGGAATCCATGCGCACAACGATTCGGGGCTTGCGGTGGCGAACTCGCTCGTGGCGGTGGAAGCTGGCGCGAGGCACGTGCAAGGCGTTCTGCTTGGATTCGGCGAGCGCACTGGCAACGCGAATCTTTCCACGATAATTCCCGACCTCCAGCTTAAAATGGGCTACGAATGCATCGACGGCGAAAACTTGAAAAGCCTCACGCCAATCTGCAAGCGGATCGCTTCAATCGCGAACGTTCCGCTCGGCTCTTCCATGCCTTATGTCGGAGCGAACGCTTTCGCCCACAAAGCCGGAATGCACATTGACGCGGTTCTAAAAAATCCCGAGGCGTACGAGCACTCCGAGCCAGAGGCTGTCGGAAACGCGCGCGTCTTTTTGATGAGCGAAGTCGCAGGCCGCTCGATGGTGATCAAGAAAATCCAAAAATTCATTCCGTCCATCACGAAGGACGATCCCGTGGTAAAGACGATCATGGAGCGAATGAAAGAGCTTGAGGCGCAGGGCTACCAGTTCGAAGGCGCGGAAGGCTCGTTCGAACTTCTCATGCGGAAAATCATAGGAAAATATCAGCCGTTCTTCACGCTGCATTATTATCAGACAAGCGGAATAAATCCGCGCCCCGAAGAAGGCGTGAACGCAATCGCGCAAATCAAAGTGGAAGTTGACGGACAAATCGCAATCACGGCGGGCGAAGGAGACGGCCCTGTGAACGCGCTCGACAAGGCGATGCATCAGGCATTGTCGCAATTCTATCCTGCCGTGGATCAAATCCGCCTCACAGACTACAAAGTGCGCGTCATCGACGGCAAGGACGGAACGGCGGCAAAAGTGCGCGTTCTCATCGAAAGTTCCGACGGAACGAATTCATGGACGACAATCGGCGTTGGTCCTGACGTAATCGAAGCGTCATGGAAAGCGCTGGTGGATTCGTTCGAATTCAAATTGATAAAAGACATCGAAAGACATTTCACGAAATTGATTTGAATTTCGGAAATTGAAATTTCTTGCGAATATAAATTTAAAGGAGCTAAAGAAAAAATGATAAAAAGTTGCCTAAAATATCGTCAACTTTTTATCATGACAAGTTTCCGTTGGAAACTTGCATATAATAATGTACATTCTCACTCTGTTGCGAATGTACGTAAAAAAAGTCAATCACAATTTTGAAAAATTGCAATTGACTTTTTTTTAGGAGAAACTATGAAAAAGACAATCGCTTTGATTCCGGGCGACGGAATCGGACCTGACGTTGTGAGCGAGGCCGTGAACGTTCTCAACGCCGTGGCAAAAAAATTCGGCCACGAATTTTCCTACACGAACGTCATCGCTGGCGGAAACGCCATCGACAAATTCGGCGAACCGCTTCCGGCGGAACAATTGAAAATCGCGCTTGATTCGGACGCGGCTTTGCTCGGCGCGCTCGGCGGCCCGAAATGGGACAACGTCGCGCCGGAAATCCGCCCGGAAAAAGGATTGCTCGGCTTGCGCAGCGGAATGAAAGTTTTCGCCAATTTGCGCCCCGCCGTCATGTGGAAGCAGCTCAAGGACGCATGCCCGCTCAAGGACGAAATCACGGGCGACGGAATCGACGTGCTCGTCGTGCGCGAGCTTACGGGCGGAATCTATTTCGGCGAGCGCGGCACTTCGCCGGACGGAAAGACTGCTTGGGACACGGAAAAATACACTTGGGCGGAAATCGAGCGAATCGTCCGCATGGGATTTGAATTCGCCAAAAACCGAAAAAAGCATCTCACCGTCGTGGACAAAGCGAACATCCTCAACTCGAGCAGGCTTTGGCGCGCCGTCGCGGAAAGCGTCAACAAAGAATACAGCGACATCACGCTTGACTTCATGTACATCGACAACGCGACAATGCAAATGGTAAAAAATCCGCGCCAGTTCGACGTGATTGCCACGAGCAACATGTTCGGCGACATTCTCACTGACGAGGCGGCGCAGGTCACAGGCTCGATCGGAATGCTCGCTTCGGCTTCAATCGGAGACGGAAGCGGTCCCGGCCTTTACGAGCCGATTCACGGAAGCGCGCCCGACATCGCGGGAAAAGACTTGGCGAATCCGCTCGCCACAATTTTGAGCGCAGCGATGCTTTTGCGCTTCGACTTCAAACTCGAGGAAGAAGCGAAGGCGATTGAAAACGCCGTGGCGAAAGTGCTGGACGAAGGCTGGCGCACAGGCGACATCGCAGGCTCACAAAGGGAAGCCTTGAGCGCGCAAGGAAAAATCGTCGGCACAAAAAAAATGGGCGAACTCGTAGTCGAAAGGATTTAGTGGAAAAAGTGCGCGGTGGTTTCGACACGTTTGCAAAAGCGACCTGCTCAACCACCGCGAATTTCGCTTGCTCCTCCCTTGCTTTATTCGTTCACGCACTCACTGTTTACTCCGCCGCTTCGCTTCCAAAATCATGCAGGGCAAGTCCGCTCCAGCAATGAATATGCTGCGACGTGAATTTCAAAAGCGTGTAGTCCGGGTCGGAAGGCCCTTTGTGGTAGTACATCAGCCACTTCGCGTGCCAAAATTCATTCTTGATTTTTTCATCGAAAACTTCTTCGATAGTTCCCGTAAGGCACGCGCCCTTGAACCGCCCGGGAATGCAAAAATAGACGCACGCTTTTTTCTGGGCGCGAATCTGCGCGACTTTTCGCGATGACGTGTTCGTCGTAAAATACAGCGTAAACGTTTCGCCGTCAAGACGCGCCGCCTTTCCTGCGAGCTTTGGATACTGCTTTTCGTTCGCAAGATTTAGGAGCGCGCGGATTTCGGGAAAGCCGTTTTCGCCGTGCGTGCCGAGTTGTGCGCAAGGCGCTTTCGTGATAATTTTCAAAACATCTGAAATTTTCATTGTCAATTTCCTCCTAATGCCGATTTTATTTTTTTGCGTAATTTGTAAATTCGGATTTTTTATCGTATTCAGAAAGTTCCTCCGCGGAAATATCGCCGATGTCGTCAAAATTGTAATAGCGGCCATAATCCGCCTGAAATTCGATTATGCAATAATCTTCGTCATCAACGCCTTTCGGATAATATTTTTCATCGCCCTCATTCCAAAGCAAAGCCTTGTGCGCGTGATCAAAATGCACTTTTGCCGTGCCCGCAAAGCACACCGCTTTAAACGCCTTGCAATCATTGAAATACAGGCAGGCTTTGTTGTTTTTCAGCAACGCCTGAACATGCTGCGAAGACGTGTTCGTCGAAATGAAATGTCCGCCCAAGCCTTTGTGCCAAGTGCAGAACACTTTCCTTATGCTCGGATTTCCGTTTTTGTCCGAAAATCCCAAATCGGCAAATCCAGATTCTTTTACCAAATTTCCGATTTCATCCAAAGTCATATTTTTCTTTCCTCCTCTTCGAGATTTTTTAAAACTTTTTCAAGTTGCGAATCCAATTTCAAAATTTCCTTTTCGGAAAAACCTTTATAAAAAAGGCGGCTCATTTCGTCCGAAACTTGCCTGTATTTTTTTTCCAGCCGACGCGCGCTTTTCGTAAGACGTATGCGAATCTGCCGGCGGTCTTCGGAATCATAACATCTCTTTATATGCCCGAGACTTTCCATTCGATCAAGCATGCCTGTCAAAGTCGTTTTTGCAAGCCCAGTCCTCGCCGCAAGCTCCACGATGGGCAGATTGTCTTCCTGCCACAAAACATAAAGGATGCGACCTTGCGCGCCGTTGAATTCGTCGATTCCCGATTCCGTCAAAAGCCTTGCGAAAACGCGCCCTTGAATCTGCTTGATTTGTGAAACTAAAAATCCGCCTCTCGTCTCAATCATTTTTATTTCTATATCGCATAGTACTATATAGAACTATTTTTGTCAAGAGAATTTCAGATTGAAATGCGAATTTTAAATTTTATCATTTGGGCGGATTTTTCTCCGTGAAAATTTCCGCCACCGACTTCTTAAATTCTATATTCATATTGACGAACATTTCAAAATAAGTTATAATATTTTTGTCGCCAAAATCGCGCGACGAATTTAATTTTAACGAAAAAAATTTAAGGTGCGTAATTAAAATGAAAAAAGGCGTTTACAGCATCGGCGGAATCATCATACTGTTGTTTGCGGCGTTTGTGTTTGTTCTTGTTCCGGCTCTCGCGGGGCAATCGGATGCGAGCAGTCTGCCCGAATACGGCAGCTACAACGGCGTTCCAATCAAATTCGAAGAAGGCACGGAATTCTACCAGCTTGCCAACCAAGCCGTGCAGAGAATGCAGCAGCAGGGCTACGATTTCAATCAAGAATACTCGTCGCTCTATTATTCGCTCGCGTTCACGCAGGCTTTCAACCAAGTCGTAGGCCCGATGGCACTGCGCGACATGACGGCGAGTTCGGGCTACATCGTCGGCGAAAAATTGCTCGACCGCGCGCTCATCGAACGCTACTACAACGAGGCAGGGAATTATTCACAGGCGGCGTACAATGCCACTCCCGAAAAAGTAAAGCGCGAAAACCAAACGCGCACCGAAAACGACCTTGAGGCGCAGCGCAGTTACGAAGACTTGTTCGGAACGTTCGCCACATTGGGCAAAGCAAAACTCTATGGACTCAAAGCATCTTCCGCAGAAATCGAATTCATCCGAAAAATGGGCGAAGATCTCCATGGATTTGAATATGTCACGTTTGACATGCGCCAATATCCCGATGAAAAGACGAAAGAATTTGCCGAGGCGAACAAAGACAAATTCGCAAAATACGATTTGACTGTGATTACGCTCGACGACGAGGCGAAAGCAAAAGACGTTCTCAAGCGGCTTTCGAATTCCGAAATCACTTTCGATGACGCAGTTACAAGCTATTCTACGAAAATTCTTGGAAACAGCGACACAGGAAAAATCACGCAGAATCGCCGCCACCAAATCGCGGAGCAGTTCAAGGACGAAGCCGCGCTGGAAAAAGTGCTCGCGCTTTCTTCAGGCGGCACAAGCGAAGCCGTGGAATTGAACAACGGCTGGGCGATTTTCCGATGCGACGGAGAAGCCGTTCCGTGCGACACGGAAGACGCGGACGAACTGCGCGTCGTGAGCGGCTACATTTTCTCGCACGAAAAAGGACTTGTGGAAGACTACTACAACGCAATCGCGAACGACTTCATCGCGGCGGCCGCCACTTCGGATTTTGACGAGGCGCGCTCGAAGTTCGAAAAGGCAAAAGGCACGATCGCGCCTTTCGCACTCAACTACAACAACACGACTCTTGTGGGACGTTCGTCGCTCGGCGACACGGCGGAATTGAGCGGAGCCACAACGAACGAGAATTTCTTGAAAACCGCGTTCTCGCTGAAGCAAGGCGAAATTTCCGCGCCGCTCGTCCTTTCATCCTCGAACAACATAGTCGTCCTGCGCTGCACTGAAATCGAAAAAGGCGGCACTTCGGCAGAAGACGCGCCGCGCTTGATTGGCGATGAAATTACGAACGCGGATGCAGTCGTCGTGAATTCTGCGATTCAAGCAAGCCCAAAAATCAAATCCAATTCAGGCGAATTCATGGCGAAACTTACCGGACAAAATTAAGCCGTGCCGGAAAACGATTTTCAAAAAAACGCGCACACGGAAAATCCGGTTTTGACAAAGGCCGCCGCTTCCGCTGGCAACGGCGGAACGGAAGCCTACACTGTCCAATACAAAAACCGTTTTCTTTATTCGAAATACAATCCCGAAAAAAACATAATTTCCGCCATCGAAAAAACTGAGATTCTTCCCGGCACTTTGGTAATAATTTTTTCGCCGTGCCTTTTTTACGGAATTGAAACGCTCGCAAAAAAATGCGGCGCGGAATTGGGAAAAAGCGTTTTCATAATCGCAATCGAAGCCGAAGAAAAATTAAGGCAATTTTCGCTCGAACAAAATTCACGGCTTGAGAGCCTTCCAAAAGGCGCATTGCAATTTTTTCCGAACGACGCTTTTGACACGCAAGGAATAAATTTATTTTTGCAAGAACTTTCATCTTCATACAGAAAAAAAATCGCTGGGCTTTCGCTTCCCCCTCCCGGAATTTTCCGGCGCGCGATTCGATTCGATTTCAGCGGCGGCGTTTTTTTTCACGCGGATTTTTACGCGCAATTTTTCGCGCTTTCGCAAAACGCCATCGCGCAATTTTGGAAAAACCGTCTCACGCTCGTAAAATTGGGAAGGCTTTTTTGCAAGAACATTTTCAAAAACCTGCCGCTCGCTTCAAGCGGAATTCCTTTCGAACGCTTGGAGAAAAAAATCGAAATGCCGATTTTGGTTTTGGGCGCGGGCGAAAGCCTTGAAAAAACAATTTTGGAATTGAAAGAACTTGGCGAAAAAATCGAAGGCATTTTCATAATCGCGGTGGACGCGGCTCTCGCGCCTCTGCTTTCGGCGAGCATAAAAATCGACGCAGTTGTGGCGAACGAAGCGCAAATCGCAATCGAAAGGGCGTACATCGGAACAAAGGACGCGGCGGCGTTTTTGCAAAAAAAGCCGATTCTTTTTTGCGACCTTGTTTCACGCCACACGATTCCACGCATCACGGAATTTCCGCCGTGCTTTTTTTTCAGCGAATTCGAAAAGAACAATTTTTGCGCAAGGCTCGAAGAATGCGGAATTTTGCCTCGGAAGATTCCGCCGCTCGGCTCGGTAGGATTGAGCGCGGCTTACATCGCGACACTTTTGCGAAAGGACGATGACGTGCCGATTTTCGTTTCCGGGCTAGACTTTTCATTTTCGTGCGGAAAGACGCACGCGAACGGAACGATGGCGCACAAAGCAAGGCTCTTGCAGCATTGCCGCACCGCGCCCTGCGAAAATTACGCTGCGGCATTTTTGCAAGGCGCGGAAAAAATTTTCGCAAAAAACGGAAAGCGCGTTTTTACGACGAAAAATCTTTCGGGCTACGCCGCGCTTTTCCAAAGCATTTTTTCATCGGCAAAAAATATTTTTGACTGCGGCGAAGAAGGCTTGAACTTGGGAATTGCGCGCGCAAATTTAATTCCGCTCGGCAAAAAAGAATTTTACTTTGAAAACCGAAATTTCTTTGACGAAAGAAACGAAACGAAAAAAAATGCAATTGATTTTTTGCAAAAAGAAAAGCGCGCGCTTTTGGCTTTGGCGGACATTCTTTCAAACGGCGAAAATGCCGAAAGCCGCAAAAATGACATTCCCTACGACGAGCAAATAATGCGGCTTTTGGAAAGCCGCGAATATTTGTACCTGCATTTTCCGGACGGCGAATCTCCGAAACTCGAAAAAAATTTCTTGAACAGAGTGCGCACGCAAATCGATTTTTTTCTAAAAGAAATAGACTTGGCGGCAAGTCAATAAAACTCGCCCTCACCAACTAACAACTATTCATTATTCACTATTAAATATTAACTATCAACTATATCTACCTTCCTCGGCGCGCCTTGTCGTCCGGCGTGATTATCGCGGAAACGCTTATTCCGCGCTCGTCGGCTGTTTTTTCCACGAGCTCCTTGGAATACTTTCCGCTGCGGCGAGGCGTTGGATGCGGCTCGGCGTCGCCAATCAAAATCACTTTTTTCGTAGCACCGCCGCGCCACTTGTAGAAATCCATGCAGGCGAAGAGCGCTTCGTACACCGCCTCCGGAATGTCGCCGCCTTCCGTTCCGCGGATTTTTATCGAATTCAAATTCTTTGAAAATTCTTCGAAATCATAAGTGAAATCAAATTGTTTTACAGGAAGTCCGCGCATGTTGAAATTGTCGCCGTAATCGCGATAGAACAAAAGTCCGAAGCGAACGTCGCCGAATGATTTTAATTTTTCCTGTAAATGCGAAATCAATTTTTTGCGGAGAAGTTCGATGTCGTCTTTCATGCTTCCAGTCGCGTCGATGGCAAAAACAACGTCCACCAAATTTTTTGGATCGATCGCGTCAAGCACGGCGGAAATATCGTCAATCAAAGAATCGGGACCTTTGGAATAAATCATCATGTCAGAAATTTCTTTGAACTTGTCGGCGGCAATCGGATTGTAATCGTCCGTGAGCACCACTTCCGCCACATCGTCTTTTTCGTCATCAGCTTTTTCCGCAACTCCTTCGATTTCCACGCGCGGAAATTTCCGCCTTTCCAAATCAAACATATACGGATTGTCAAAGTATGTCTCCGCGCCGCCCGAATAGTCGCAATATTTTTTTTCGAACGCGCGAATGTTTATGAAAGTGCCCTTCCCGATTTTCACCGTTCCGTGTCTCCCCCATTCATAGCCGTAGACAATTTCGTCAGGAATGAAAATCAAAAACGCGCGGCCAAATTGCGCGTCGCTCTGCGGCGTGGAATCCACAAGCGAGAACGGCGAAAAGCTGCTGTTCTTGTCGAGCACTTTTTCGTCGAGAATTCTGATTTCGTCTCCGTTCACGGAATTGTATTCTTTCGCGCGATAAGCGTAGCTTGCTTCTTTTCCCAGCGGATCTTTCGTGGTCTCGGCGAGCATTATCGATTCAAGGCGAGGCTTTTTTCTCACAAAAAGATTATAGCCGCCTTCGGCTTTTTCTACGCGAATGTCATCGACAGAAATCAGCAAATCAGGATTTTTCGGCGAAGCAAAATCTTGCGAAAAAACTTGCGCAAAGCAAAAAACGGCCGCGAACAGCGCGAAAATAAATTTTTCCATATTAACATTTTCGGTTTTTTTTTTTATAATATTATGATATAATGTTAAATATCGTGGAAACTGAATTTGAAAACATCGACATAAATTCCTTTTTTGACTTGGCGAAAATCGAGGACGAGGCGGACGCGGAAATCGTCGTGTTCACCGCGAAGCAGCGGAAAATGCTCGACACAGTTCTGCCGCATTTGAAGGCATCCGCTTTGCAACGCTATGAAAGTTTTTCGGCGAGGCTAAAGCATTTGGCGGAACTTGCCAAGACGATAGCGCACTTCCCTTCCCTTTTGGAGCGGCAGCGGCTTATGGGAAGCGAGCGCACTCCCACTTCGCTCATCGACTCGCTTTTGAAGCACCAAAACGAAGGCGACGCGACGCTTCATCTTCCTTCAAAAGCCTCGTTGGGAAGAAGTTTTCTCGTGACGAAAATCCACACTTTCGCGACGCTTTCGAACATCGCGAAAAACATAGGCGAGCCGGAAAGCACAGTCCAAGATTTGAAGGACGAGGCTGTAAAAATGATGTACTCGCTTTTGGCGGAAGACGTATATTTAAATTGCGTCTGCGACAAAACGATGGAAACAGATTTGCGAAGGGAAATGGCGATGTCGCTTTTGCTTTTGTGGGAACACCGTTCCGACGAAGCCATCGACCAAATCGCGCCGGTTTTGCAAAACGTTTGGATTGCCCGCCGAAAACTCGCGCCAGCGTTCGGTACGATGATGGGCACGAGCGAGCTGCTTTTGATTTCAATGCAAATGGAAGAAACCTGGGCGCATTTCATAAAAGAAAGGCTCGGCGATGAAATGGTAAGCCACGCGATGGAAGAATTTCTGTTTGGAATTTCCACGGAGCAAATAAACCGACTTCGCTCGATTTTGCGCGAGCGTGGAATCAAAGCAATCGGGCGCGACGAAGTTTCGGAATTCCTCGGCGTGCACATAAAGACGGACGCAGGACTTGACTACCGCGACTTTTATTCGATGTACACGGTTAGACGCGACAACGCGCGCGCCCGCGCAAGGCTCGGAATTCCAGGTCCGCAAAAAACTTTGGAAGATTATTTCATCCAATTCGTGCTGCAATCAAACAGGGAAAAACAAAAGCGCGACAATTTCGCAAGATAGAATTTAAAAAATGGAAGCGGAAAAAATTCTTTGCAATTTGAACGAAGCGCAGCGCGAAGCCGTCACCTCGACGGAAGGCTTTGTGCGCGTGATTGCCGGCGCAGGCTCTGGAAAAACTCGCGCGCTCGCCACGCGCTTTGCCTATTTGGTGGAAGCCGTCGGGATTCTTCCGGAAAATATTTTATGCGCCACTTTCACGAACAAAGCCGCCGCCGAAATGCGCGCGCGAATCAAAAAATTTCTCGGTGGAAATTTCGCGGGACTCGTCTGCACATTCCACAGTTTTTGCGTTTCGATTCTTCAAGAAGATTCCAACACCGTGGGCTACCCGAAAAGTTTTCTCGTCCTCGACAACGCCGACATCGACGCGATGCTGAGAATCATTTACGATGAGCGCGGTCTCACTTTGCGCGACAAAACTTTTTCCGACGCGCGAGACATGTTCGAAATGCGAAAGACAAAATTCATTCCGAATTATTATGAAGATTTAATCGCGATTCCGCTCGAAGCATTGAAAGAAAAATATGACGGCGCGAGTGAAATTGACGACATTCTTTTTTACGGATATTTGTATCAGCAGAAAAAAACTTTCGCGCTCGACTACAACGATTTAATTGTTTTCGTGCTGCACATTTTCGAGACGAACGATGCCGTGCGCCAAAAATGGCAGACGCGGCTCGAATACATTATGGTCGATGAATTTCAGGACATCGACGATATTCAATATCGCCTCATGAAAACTCTTTGCGCCTATCACAAAAATCTTTTCGTCGTAGGCGATCCTGACCAAACAATTTATTCGTGGCGAGGCGCGGACACGAAATTCCTTTTGGACTTCGACAAAAATTTTCCGCCGACAAAGACGATTATTATGAACGAAAATTTTCGTTCCACACAAAAAATTCTTGACGCGGCGAATTCGCTCATTTCCAAAAACAAAAATCGAATCAAAAAAAATCTTGTCGCCGCAAAACGCGCGGAAAAAACTTCCGCCGCACTTCCGAAATATCATCACGCGAAAAAGCAGGAAGACGAAGCGAAATGGATTTGCGAGCAAATCGAAAAATTGCGAGAAGGCGGCGCAAAATATTCGGACTGCGCCGTGCTTTATCGTGCGCATTACGTTTCGCGCAACTTGGAAGAAATTTTTTCCGAAAAGAAAATTCCGTTCACACTGTATTCGGGCGTTCAGTTTTTTGACCGCGAGGAAATCAAGGACGCGATCTCGTATTTGCGCCTTTGCGTTTTCGGCGACGACCTTTCGTTCCGAAGAATCGTAAACAAGCCTCGGCGCAACATCGGAAAAACACGAATGGAAGCCCTCGAAAAATTCGCACAAGAAAACGCGGCATCGCTTTTCGATTCGCTGCGCGAGCTTTCAGAAAGGCGCGACGAAATTTTAAACGGAACTGGCGCGAAAAAATTCATAGAACTAATCGAAAAATTTTCATGCCGTGCGAACGAAATTCCTGCAAGCGAATTGCTCGGCGCGCTCATAAACGAAAGCGGCTACGAAAAAATGCTCCGCACGGAAGGAAGCCAAACGCGGCTCGACAACCTCGCGGAATTGAAACAGTCCGTCCACGATTTTGAAATTTCTTGCGGCGAAGATTGCGACGCGCAATATTTTTTGAAGCGCGTGGCTTTGCTTCAAGGGCTTGACGCTGGAGGGGGAATCGATGCCGTAAAATTCATGACCGTGCACACGGCGAAAGGCTTGGAATTTCCGCACGTTTTTTTGTGCAATTTGAACGAAGGCATTTTTCCCTCGCAAAAAACAAAAACGCCGTTCGCGATGGAAGAAGAACGCAGGCTTTGCTTCGTGGCGGCGACGCGCGCAAAAGAAACGCTTTGGCTTTCAGAAAGCGAGGGACGAAATTTGAACGGCGGCATCCGATATCCTTCGCGCTTCATTTTTGAC